>DCHD01000003.1 GCA_002315565.1 Solobacterium sp. UBA1761
TGATTATCATAATACACGTGTAAGTATTTTGTCATAATAAGCACATAAAAGCTCTTATAAAAACATTTCTTAAAAAGTTATAACTAAAAAAAGGATGTCTGGACTCTTAGATAAATATAAGAGTTGACATCCTTTTTATTACAGTTTATTTGTGATATCTTCAATATCTGCTACTGATGATATGCCGCCAAGTCGGGTTGTAGATAATCCCGCTGATACGGTTGCGAATCTTACGATATTCTTAAGGTCTTCATCGGTAAGTTTTTCAATATCCTTTTTCTTAGATAGAAGCTTGTACATTGCACTGCCTCCGAAGATATCGCCGGCACCGGTTGTGTCAATTACTTTGATGCCCTTCATGGCTTCTATAAATCCTTTAGCGTTTCTTGTTGCATAATATGCACCGTCTGCACCACAGGTTACATAGAGAAGTCTGATATTTTTGAACTTGTTTAATAGATAGTCAACTGCTTTATCAGCTTTGACTTTAAACAGGAACTCAACTTCTTCATCAGATATCTTGACGATGTCTGCTTTCTTTAAGCCATACAGCATTGCATCTTTTGCATCTTCAAGATTGTTCCATAATGGTTTTCTTAAGTTAGGATCAAAGCTTACAAGCTTACCGGCTTTTCTTGCGTAGTCAACGAGTTTCTTTGTTGCTGACTTTGAAGGATTATCGGTTAAAGATAATGTGCCGAAATGGAATACTTTACACTTGTCGATAATTGAAAGATCGACTTCATCATATCTTATCTGGGTATCAGCACCAGGCTTTCTTGCAAAGGCAAAACTGCGGTCACCTTTAGAGTCAAATGTTACAAAGGCAAGGGTGGTGAATGTATTGTCATCCTTGATTACGCCTTTAGTATTGATCCCGTTTTCTTTGAGAGTATTGACAAGCAGGTTTCCAAAAGTGTCATTTCCTACTTTTCCGATCATTGAAGCTTTCAGACCATATCTGGCAATGGGAGCCAGGAAGTTGGCTGGAGCACCACCAGGATTGGCTGCAAGAGTTGGATAACCTTTTTCGTTTACTTCAATCTGGGCAAAGTCAATCAGGACTTCACCTAAAGCTACTACATCAGACATATTTAGTCCTTTGCGGCAGGATACTCGTTACAGAGTAGTCTGTATGGTGCTTCATCTTCCTCAATCTTAGGGAATCTGCCTACTGGAGGATTGAAACGGTTATCAGTGTTGTCGTCGTTACACTGTGATACTTCACCAAGTAATACCGGACCCGTTCCTTCTTCTACTGAGAAGTCATGGTACATGAACTGCTGAATGTGAATAGATTCACCAGGTGTAAGTTTTACCTGAGATCCTGCAGGAACAGTATAAGTTCTTCCATCAGTATGTACTGTTACATCTGATTCATAATCGATTTCTTCATTTGGAAGAGAATTATAAACCTTAATCAGGATATTGCCACCACCACGGTTGATGATGTCTTCTGTCTTGTACCAGTGGAAATGATTAGGAGCGTACTGACCTTCTTTCAGGTATAAGAGTTTTTCAGCATATACTTTTGGATATTTGTCTGCCATAGAACGGTTACCGTTTCTGATGGTGATTAGTGAGAAACCGAATTTGTCAAAATCATTCAGTCCGTAGTCTGTGATATCCCATCCCAGCATACAGTCTCTTACTTCGTCGTATTCATGACCGATGGTCTGCCACTGTTCTGGAGTGAAATGACAGAATGGAGGCAGGTAGCAATGGTACTTTTCACACATTGCTTCAAGTTCTTTTAAAGCTTTGTTTACTTCGCTTCTTTTCATATTATTTACCTTTCAATTGTTGTCTTCTTAATTATAACAATAAAAGAAGCACTACCTGTGCAGCGCTTCAGCTCTTTCTTTTCTGAATGATTTGAGATATCTTAGTGCTGTTTCCAGTACTGATAAACCGACATAGAGAATCAGATATTTCTTGTCTGATGACAGCGTCAATAAAGAAACAGAAATTGTATAGAAGATAATTACGCGGTATTTAATGCTTTTTCTGACTACGATGGCATTATCTTTGAAGACGTAGTCTTTGAAGTCCTTCTTGAAAAGGCCATCGACATAGATCTTTCTGCCGAATTCCCTTAGAATATAGAGATTGACAAAAAGGAACGGTGCCAGTAGTAAGAGAACCCAGTTGGATTTTCCCGTCAGAAGGAACACCCCAACAGTGATGCCGCATAGAACCAGATAGGATATTTCTGAAAAAAGCAGGTACAGGAACAGATCGCTTTCAGAGATATAACGGCTCTGGTGTTTATGGCATTCAGGGCAGGCAATTTTATCTATGGTATATTCCAGAAACTGTCTGTCAACAATGGAACTTAAATCTTTTCCACATTTTTCACATATGACTTTCATAATTACCTCTCAGTATTATCGAACATCAGTCTTCGATAGATTTCGTTTGCTGCAATGACCAGATACTTTTCAATATCTTTTATTTCTGATTCATCTGGTTTGCTGTCTTTCTTCATATCCAGGCCAATGGCAAATCTTTCGGATTTATGGGTTACAAAGGCAATACCGAATTTGCAGATATAGCCGCTTGAATCGATGATTACTTTTACGACTTTTTTATCAGCTATCTTATGCAGTTCATGAAGCAGTTTTTCATAACTATCTACACCTGGCCATTCATCTTCTGCTGGTAATCCGACACTAGAAACAATTGTTCTAATTTCCTTGTCAGGCATTGTTGCCAGCATTGCTCTACCGGTGGCTGTATCGTAAAGAGTTCCTTTATAGAGCTCGCCTCTGTCTTTGAGCTGATTGTCTTTGGCTTCAGCATAGGATAGAACAAACTTCTCCCCGTGAATCAGATTGGCTAAAAGGGTAGTATATCCGGTCTTGTTTTCAAGCCAGTTAATGATAGGTGCACAGGTGATGATCATGTCATGGTGGAAATCCTTATATCTTGTAAGAGTATATGAATATACACCAAGGACATAACCCTGAGATCTGGAGACCTGATTCAAAAAACCTCTTTCAACAAGCGTATCAACAATATGACAGCAGGTTGAAGGGTTGAGCTTTGTGATTTTTGAGATATCGGATATTGTCAGTGGCTTGCCTTTGGAGTCTGAGACTGCCAGCATGATATCAAGGGCACGGTTAACAGATTGTATCATAGCGGTGCCTTCTGTTGGAGTGCTTCTTTTTATATTCGGTAGGTGATAAGCCGTATTTCTTTTTGAACAGCTTGCTCAGATGGAATTCATCATAGAAATTGTATTTGTCGGCAAGTTCCTTAAGTCTGATATCCGAATCATTTTCGATATCCTGAGCTGCCATTTCCAGTTTGCGGTTGATGTGGTAGGAATAGATGGTCTGACCGGTTTCTTCTTTGAAGATGCTAAGAAGTTTTTTATAGGAAAGTCCTGATGACTTGATGATTTCATCCTGCAGAGAACCTCTTTCACATTCTTTGGTCAGATTCTGATCAATAATTCTGATGGCGTTCATTACTTCTCTTGAATAGGTCCTGGTTTTGCCGAGTTCGGCTATTTCACAAAGAAGCAGGGTAATATAGGCATCAGCTTTGGCCTGAGCATATGAATCAGTAGACCAGAAGGCATCGCAGGCTCCTTTAAAACACTTTATGATACGGTTGTTTGCTGCACAGCTAAAGTGCGGTTCAATGATCAGGTTTTTCAGATAATCAGAATCCATATCATGTCCTTCAGATGTGATGTGTATACAGTATGTTCTGGTTCCTGGAGCACATGGCTTCTTTATAAAGTTATGATGGCCGGCAGAAAGGAAGAGAATATCATCAGGTTTAAGAACATGTTCTATTTCTTTGCCGTTGACAGTTTCAATAAAAGACCATTCCCCATCGACAAGGTAAACGATATCGTGGTGTGCTAGGGTTCTGTTGATGGAAACTTCCTGAGTACTGTCAAGATATGTATGTGAACTTGCTGCAACTACATGATGGGTTGCGTTTGTATCTAAGTATATTGGCATATCTCAATTATAGACAATTAAGTTTGAAAAGAATACAAATGGAAAGAAAATACATGAAATCGCTTACAATTTACATTTAAAAATCTGGCACGCATTATATAAAATAGAAGAGGATAAAGTCAAAATAGGCATATTTTACCCATTTATTAACATATATTAGTAAAAGTTGGTAAAATAATACTGTGTGAGCACAAAAATACATGTATTAATGTGCAATGACTTTATCAGGCAATAAATTACATTCTTAATGGTAGTTACTGCAGATGCAGTTACTATAAATGTGTTAATTTAGGAGGAAGAAAAAATGAAAAAACTATTAACACTTCTTCTTGCTGTACTTATGGTTCTTTGCCTAGCTGGTTGTGGCCAGAAGGAAGAAACTGTAGTCGAAGAAGAAAAAGAAGCTTACAAAGTATGGTTCGTTGCTCCATTAGCAACAGGCTCAGCTTGGGGTACTTGTGGTACTTCATTCTTAGCTGAATGTGAAGCTTTAGGTATCGAAGGCAAATATGAAGGCCCTATCCAGGCTGCTGATATCCCTGCTATGATCGACCTTTGCGAACAGGCTATTGCTGACGGCACTGACGTTCTAATCTGTAACTGGAGAGACTATGATTCATTCAACGAAGTAGCTCAGAGAGCTAAAGACGCTGGAATCAAACTGTTAGGTTACAACCAGCCATTAAATGATGGTCTTTGCGATAACTATCTTGGTATTGACCCATCTAAGTTAGGTGAAGTTTTAGCTGAAACATTAGTTGAAAACCGTGGTGCTGAAGGTCTTAAGGTTTTATACTTAGGCGCTTCTGCAACTTCTCAGTCTCACTTAGCAACTGAAGAAGCATTCAAGAACAAATTAGCTGAATTAGCTCCAACTGCTGAAGTTGAATATGACTACACTTCAGGTTCTGCAGACACTGCTGCTGAAAAAGTTAACTCTCATATGAATGCTAACGCTGCAAACGCTATCGTTTGTAACTGTTCATTCGCTGCTGTAGCTGCTGCTGCTTACAAAGAAGAAAACAACTTAACTTCTGAACAGTTATACGTTCAGGGTATCGATACTGGTGCTGACATCCTTCAGTACATCAAAGACGGTGTAGCTGATAACACAATCGTTCAGGACTGGGTTGGTGCTGGTAAGATGGCTGCTGATTTAGCTCTTAAGTTAATCAATGGCGAAGAAATCGAAATCCAGACTAAGTTAGGTGCTTATCCTCTATATCCAGCTGAAGTAGAAGAATTCGCTAAGAATCAGGGCATCGAATTACAGTAATTTCAACAGAAATTAGTATCCTACAATTCACACGAGGAAACTCGTGTGAATTGTTCTTAAGGAGGTTTTATGAAAAACAAAAAAGAGAACGCTATCTTAAAAGCGATCATTACAAAAAATGAACTAGGTGCTATTATCCCATTAGCTATTATCCTGGTTGTTGTTGCTTTTGGTAACCCAACATTCTATCAGTTAAAAAACTTATTAGATATTCTTAGAACAGCTTCATTCTCATTCTATATTGCTGCTCCATTGACATTCCTGTTGACTGCCGGCGGTATGGACCTTTCAATCGGTTCTATCCTTTCATTCGGTGGTGTTATGTACGCTAAGCTTATTGTAAATGGCGTACCGGTATTACCTTCAGTTGTGCTATGTCTTATCGCGGGTGCATTAATCGGCTTCTGTAACGGTATCATTATCGTTAAATACAATCAGCCAGCATTCATCGCTACTCTCGGTACTCAATATATAATTTCTGGTGCTGTGCTTGTCTGGACCGGTGGTATTTCAGTATCAGGCTTAACAGCTCCATCAAAAATTATTGGTCAGTATTATCTGTTTGATACTGTACCAATCCCAATTCTTTATGCTGTTATTATCGGTGTTGTCTGCTATATCGTTCTTGCCAAGTCAAAGTGGGGCCGTTCACTGGCTGCTATTGGTGGCAACAAAGAAACTGCATATCTTGCAGGTATTCCAGTAGTAAAAAGAAGAATGCTGATCTATGCAATTGTTGGTGTTGCTGCAACATTCACTGGTGTTATCTGGGCTGCACGTTTCGCAAACGGTCTACCTGGTGCAGGTGATGCTGTAAACATGAAGAATATGGCTGCCGTTATTATCGGTGGTACATCTCCAGCCGGTGGTTCAGGTACTGTTGTAGGTACTGCATTCGGTTGTATCCTTCTTGCATCTATTGCTAACTTCTTAGTATTCCTGGGCGTTCCAGCAACTGCTCAGCAGCTTATTTTCGGTGTCATTCTGATTGCCGCTATCTTCATCGACAGATATCGTCGTGATGTATTAAGTAGAGGTTAATTCTCAGAAAGTTTCGAAAATAAGAAAGGAGAAAGTGCTATGAAAGAACATACACTAGAGATGCGTAATGTAACAAAACGTTTCCCAGGCGTTATAGCTCTGGACGACGTTTCATTACATGTTAAATCCGGTGAAATTCTGGCTATCTGTGGCGAAAACGGTGCAGGTAAATCAACTCTGATGAAAGTACTGTCTGGTATGTACACTTCAAAAGAGTATGATGGTGAAATCTGGTTTGATGGCGAAAAGCTTGAAAACATGAATGTAGCCAAAGCCAGAGAAATCGGTATAGAGATGGTTTATCAGGAAATCAACGTATTCCTTGACGGAAGTGTTATGGAAAACCTGTTTGTCGGAAATCTTCCAGGTAAAGGTGCACTGGTAAACTTTAAAGAACTTAAACAGAGAACCAAGGAACTGATGGATGAAGTTGGTGTAAATGTATCACCAACATCAGTATGTCGTCCTATGTCATCTGGTCAGTTGCAGTTACTCTCAATTGCCAGAGCCAGAGTTAAAGAACCAAATATAATCGTGTTTGATGAACCAACTACTTCATTAACCGATTCTGAAGTTAAAAACCTTTTCAAGCTTATCAATAAAATGAAAGCAGAAGGTGTTGCCATTATCTATATTTCACACAAGCTTGAAGAAATCTTTGAACTTGCTGATCGAGTAATGGTAATCCGTGATGGTCACTGTATTTCTGACCGTCCAATCAAAGAAACCAACAACAATATGCTGATTCAGGAAATGATCGGTCGTGAAATGACTGACATGTATCCACATGATCCATCTCCTGCTACAGATGAAGTTGTGCTTAAGGTTGAACATCTTACTGTTCCTAACCCTACAGCTACCGATATCAACATCGTTGAAGACATTTCATTTGAACTTCACCGTGGTGAAATCCTTGGCTTAGGTGGACTGATTGGTGCAGGAAGATCTGAATCACTTGGTGCAATCTATGGACAGTACACTCAGGGTGTTACTAAAGAAGTATATCTTGAAGGTAAAAAGGTTGACATCAAGGAACCAGATGATGCAATTAAACTTGGCATTGGTTTTGTTACTGAAGAAAGAAAGAGAAATGGCTTTGTATGGTTGTTACCAATTGTACAGAACATCACCCTTATCTCTTTAAGAAGAATGCTTCCTCATAAATGGCTGATTGATTTCAAGGCTGAAGACAAACAGGCTCAGGTTATGTTTGACCGTCTTAGAATCAAGGCTCCAAGTATGAGAACTCTTGCCGGTACACTTTCAGGTGGTAACCAGCAGAAAGTCGTTCTTGGTAAATGGCTTGTTAACAACCCTAAAGTTCTGTTCGTCGATGAACCTACAAAAGGTATCGACGTAGGAACAAAGGCTGAATTCTATAAGATACTTCGCGAACTTACTCAGCAGGGTATTTCCATCATTATGGTATCTTCAGATATGCCTGAACTTGTTAATATGTCAGATCGAATTCTGGTACTGTCATCAGGTAAGATTCAGGGTGAGCTTACTGGTGAACACAGAACTCAAAGAGAAGTTATGGAATTAGCTATAAAGTAAATCTTTATAGCTTTTTTATTGGTTTATCATATTTTGATATTTCACTGTATGAAATATATTGAAGTTTGAAAGAGTGGAAATTATCATATAGTTAATGATCAGATCAGTCAATAGAACACTTGATATTCTGCAGTGCGTTGCTGATGGTAAAGGCAAGCCGGTATCTGTTTCAGTGATTGCTGAAAAGACCGGTTTAAACAAGGCTACCATCTGTCATATCACTGAGACACTTCAGGAAAGAGGATATCTGTTGCAGATTACGAGGTTTTCAGGTTATGTGCTTGGAATCTATGCCTATAATCTCACAAGGTACAATGCTTACCACCATGACCTGATATCTAATTCAGAACCGGTATTAAACTGGATACAGAAGAAGACTGGGTATAATGCACTGCTTGCCAATCTGATAAACGGGGAAAAGTTCATTCTGAAATATGTAGATAATCCAGGCAACGAATTATCTTCAAGAGGCATGATCTATAAAGGAGATCTCTATAACTGCGCAACAGGAAGAGCAATGCTGTCAACAATGAACAGCAAAGAACTTGAAGAGATTGTTGAAAAGGTTGGTTTGCCAAAAGAAGAAGAGTGGCCAGGAATTGACAGCTTTGACAAACTGAAAAAGGAACTCTTGCTCATCAGAAAAGAAGAAGTGACCTTCTATGCCCAACCTGTTAAAAACTACTGTTGGGAATATGCAGTAGCGATCAATGGAAAACTGGGCGAGAAGTTTGCACTGGGACTTGGTTTACTGAAAGATGAAAAACCGACTGATGAAGAGATAGAGAATATAAAGAAAGTACTGATCAGGGCAAGAAAAGAAATAATTCGCAGAATGAATTATTCAGATCTGGATTAAGGAGAAAAAATGGATATTTATGAAAAGCTTGGTGTAAAGAAATACATCAATGTCTACGACACAATGACGATGTATGGAAGTACCATCATGGACGACGATGTACTTGATTCATACAAAGAAACAAGTCAGTATCTTGTTGACATTAACGAACTGCAGGATAAGATAGGCAAAAGAATTGCTGAACTCACTCATAACGAAGCTGCCTATGTGACAACAGGTGCATCAATGGGTGTTTCTTTGGCTATAGCAGCGTGCATGTCAGAGGGTGACAGATATAAGTTATCTAAGCTTCCTGATGCTTCAGGCATGAAAAATGAAGTTGTAATCATGAGGGCTCAGCGTAACCCTTATGACAAAGCAATTGAAGTTCCAGGAGCTAAACTTATTGAGTTTGGTAATCTGGCAGGTTCATTTGACTTTGAACTGGAAGGTGTAATCAACGAGAATACTGCTGCTGTCTACTACATCAAAGCATTAAACTATTCAAAAGCTACTATGCCGCTTGAAGATGTAATCAGAATCGCTCATAAGCATAATGTTCCGGTTATTGTGGATGCTGCTGCTCAACTTCCTCCAAAAGAGAACCTCTGGAAGTTAACAGAGATGGGTGCAGATGCTGTGGCTTTCTCTGGTGGCAAGGCAATAAGAGGACCACTGTCTACTGGCTTCATTGTCGGCAAGAAGTGGATTGTCGATGCAGCAAAGATTGTCGGCTTCCCAAATAGGGGAGTGCTGCGTGGTGGCAAAGTTTCAAGAGAAGATATGGTTGCCATGTTGCTGGCATTAGAAAACTATCTGAAACTCTCAGATAAGGAATACGATGATATTTTACGAAGAAGAGTCAACTATTTCCTTGAAGGTTTAAAAGATATAAAGATGTTTAAACTTGGAGTTGAAGAAATGGGTCCAGTAGGTCAGATCTATCCAAGAGTAGAAATTGCTGTTGAATCAGACAAAGTCGATGTTGAAGGATTTGTTAAAGCTTTAAAAGAAGGTGAACCAGGAATACTGGCAGGTCTTCCATTACAGAAACCATACAACGTCTTCTACATCAATCCAATGACTATCATGGACAATCAGCTGGAAACAGTACTTAATCAGATAAAGAAAATCGCAAAGGAGTATGAATAATGAAAAAAGAAAGAGTTAGTGCACCAGGCACAAGAATTCCACCTAAGATGTTTTCTCAGGCTATTAAAGTCGACAATATGATCTATGTATCAGGTCAGCTTGGCAGACACCCTGAAGACGGCCATCTTGATATCGGTGACCCTGAAGCTCAGATCAGGCAGACATTCAAGAATGTACAGATGATTCTGGAATATGCCGGTTCATCTTTAGAAAATATTGTTACATTGGAAGCACATCTGCAGAATGTATCAGACCTTCCTGTTTTAAACAAGGTATATGCAGAACTTTTTGAAGATATGGAAGTTCCACCTTCACGCTGCTGTATGGGTAGTAATCTGGTAGTTGAAGGCTGTCTTTTTGAAGTGGTTGTCAGTGCTTTAATTAAGCAGGACTGATTTCATATTATGAAATTAATTGCTTAAGAATAATATAAGAAAGATAATAAAATCAGTAGTATTCAAGGAGAAATAAAATGTTCGATTTTACAGGTAGAAAAGTATTAGTTACAGGCTCTTCACAGGGCATTGGTAAGGCAATTGCGCTGGAATTTGCAAGACATCACGCAAAGACATTTGTTCATGCATCTGTATCTATGGAAAAGGCACAGGGTGTATGCGATGAAATCAAGAAAGAAGTTCCATATGCTGATGTTACACCAGTTATCGGTGACTTCCTGAAAGATGATCATATTGAAGAAACTTTATATAACCAGACAGGTGATTTGGATATTCTGGTACAGAATGTATCAATCCAGTATCGTGCACCATGGGAAGAAACAACTGTAGAGCAGTTCTATGATGTAATGAAAGTTAATCTGCTTTCAAGTTTAGTTCTGACTCAGAAATATGCTCCACATATGAAAGAACAGAGATGGGGCCGTATCATCTACGTCGGTTCTATCCAGCAGCATCAGCCACATGTTCAGATGTGCACATATGCAGCAAGTAAAGACGGTCAGATGTCTCTTGTCAAGAACCTTGGCAAACAGTTAGCCCCATACGGAATCACTGTTAACTGCATGTCTCCAGGCACAATCCTGACAGGCAGAAACGATAAAGTTTTGGCTATTCCTGAATACCGTGAAGCTTGTCTCAAGGGCATCCCTGCAGGAAGACTTGGCGAACCAAAAGACTGTGCAGGAGCAACATTATTGCTTGCCAGCGAAGAAGGTTCATTCATCAATGGTATCGAAATCCTCTGTGATGGCGGAGCTCACTTACTGTAATGAAAAAACGAATTCTCTGTTATGGTGATTCAAATACCTGGGGCTATATCCCTGGGGGATTTGGACGCTATGACGAAGATATACGCTGGACCGGTGTACTTCAAAACGAAGTAAAGAACTGGGCAACAGTAATTGAAAATGGTATCGGTGGTCGTACCACCTGTTTTGAAAATGGCTGGGGTGAATGCAAGAACGGAAAAGAAGGTCTTGGATATGCCCTTTTGGCAGCTTATCCAATTGACATTGCTGTAATAATGCTTGGCACAAATGACCTGGCAACAAGAAATGCGGCAGTGGCAAAACAGGGAATAAATGATCTGGTTATGATGCTCAAAAGAGCGGAAGGCTATTACCTGACAAGTAGACCCGTATTTGTAGGCGAGCCAAAGATTCTGATTATTGCACCACCATCACTTCATCCTGAGTGCAGAAAAGGGCCACTTGTTTTCTTTAGGGACAAATACGAAGAATCAAGGAAGTTTGCTGAATACTATAAAGAAGTTGCTGAACTGCAGAATGTTGATTATCTTGATGCGGCAGACCTTCTTGAAGTATCTGAAGTAGACTGCGTTCATATGGACGAAAAAGGCCACGAGATTCTCGGCAAAGCCGTTGCCAGAAAAATCGAGGAGATGATTAAAGAATAGTAAAAACTATTCTTTTCTTGTATATGAAAAAATACTATAAATATATTCTTCTTATACTGGTATGCATGGGTAATTTTATTGCCTGTTTTACTCAGTATCAGACATCAGTAATGTCCAAAGAACTGATAGAGGCGTTCAATATGACTTCTGGTCAGTTTGCCAGACTTACAACCGCTCAGATGATTCCGACTATTTTCCTGAGTCTTGTTGTTGGAAGCGTTGCCGATAAGATTGGATTTAAAAAGACTATTCTGATTGCCATGTGCATTACTGTTTCCGCTTTGTTTCTGAAGATGAGCGTCAAACAGTATGTACTGCTGTTTGCTCTGTGCGGACTGGCAGGTTTTATCGGAACCTTTTTCAATACGCTCAATGCCAAGATAATCTCTTCAGAATTTGATCCGTCTGAGATGGCCTTCAATATGGGCTTGCTGCAGGCATCACTGTCACTTGGTCAGGTATTGTCACTTGCCTATGCCGGTGTTCTTGGATATAAGAAGGTATTTCTTATTTCCTTTATTATGGCTGCGGTATTATTTGTGTTGTGGCTTACTGTTGTCAAAGACAGAAAAACAGAAGTTGTCAGCAAAAAGATCAATCTGAAAGATGGTCTCAGATACAAAGAAGCAATACTTGCCGGTTTTATTCTGTTTGCACTCTATGGCGGCTTTGGAGCTATTACGTCATTTCTGCCAAAGAAACTGTTGAGTCTTAATCTAGGCGTATCGCTTTCCGGTAAGATTACCTCAATTACGGCAGTTGCAAGGCTTGTAGGCGCTCTTACTTTCCCGTTTGTATATAAAAGTGTACGAAACAAAAACGGACTGGTTGCTTTGATGCTGATGGTATTCCCGGTTCTGATCGGGTCAATCGCCTTAATCAATAACGAACTGATACTTAGCGCAATAGTGGCGTTTGCCGGATATATGGTAGGTGCTTTATCACCAATTCTTTTTGCACTGCCACTAAGGATAAAGTCCATTGATAAGGAAAATATTGGGGCAGTAGGCGGAACATTGTCGATGCTTCAGATACTTGGTGCAGTAACTGTACCTTCATATATCTGCGGTACTATTGCCGGGGATAATTATCTGCTTCTTTATCTGATTGCCGGAGGCATATCATTTATTGGCTTTATATTGTATCTATCGTTAAATAAAAGTATAGAAATGGAGAAATAATAATGAACTTAGAAAAACTGACTACAAATCTTACGAAGTTTGGTTATGATGTCAAAGTATTTGAGACAAAAGAAGAAGCAAGAGACTATATTGTAAGTTCAAATAAAGATACAACTATCGGTATCGGAGGTTGTATGACAGCTAAAGATATGGGTCTATATGAAGAACTCATCAAAAACAATGAAGTGTACTGGCACTGGATGAGTAAGGAAGCTGATGTGCTTAAAAAGGAATCAGAAGCCAAGGTTTATATCTGTTCAGTTAATGGCGTCAGTGAAAATGGTGAACTTATCAATATCGACGGTACCTGCAACCGTATATCTTCAAGTGTCTTCGGTCATGAGAAAGTTATCCTGGTCTTTGGCACAAACAAAATCAGAGACAACTATGAAGAAGCATTAGATCGAGCAAAGAATATTGCGGCAGTAAAGAATGCCATCAGGCTCAATAAGAAAACGCCTTGTGTAAAAGCAGGAAGATGTATGGACTGTAATGCACCAGAAAGAATCTGCAGCGGTCTGACTGTACTGTTAAGAAAACCTGAACATGCCTTTTACGAGGTTGTCATCGTAAAAGAAGAACTCGGTTATTAAAAAAAGATTCCCACCAGGGAATCTTAGTATTCGATTAATGAAGCAGCCATTTCAATTCCTTCGACTTTTCCAAGTTCAAGGAATTTTTTATTTTCGTATTTCAGGAACTGTACAGAGTTGCCGTGCTGATTACATACGGCAATTGTTCCATCTTTAAGGATCGTGAAGTCTCTTGGAAAGCCCAGATCAGTGAAGGTAGCTTCTTTTGTTGGCCTTGAGAGATCATTCAGGCTGAAGGCATCAATTGAGTTGTATCCTTCACCACGGTTGGCAGTGAACAGGGTTTTACCGTCGTTGGATATTTTAAGTGCAGAGCACTGTCTTTTATCTTCTGGACACTCTGGCCATAGGTCGATGTCATCGAAGAATTCAAGACTGCCACTTCCTTCGTATGAACATACCAGCAGGTGATAATTGAGTTCACAGATGATGTAGGCATATTTTCCATCAGGTGAGAATACCATGTGACGTGGTCCGTATCCTAAAGGTGTCTTGATGCTGGAAATCTTTATGAGATCTCCAGTCTTTTCATCAGATTTAAAGACCAGTACTTCATCAGTACCCAGGTCGCATACGCACAGATAATCATTATCAGGTGTTTCTAATGCGAAGTGAAGATGAGATGATTCCTGTCTTCTGTTGATTGATGAGCCTTTATTGGTATAGACACATCTCAGGTTATAGAGGTTTCCGCTGTCGTCAGTGTCAATGATGTAGAGGGCACCAGAATAGTAACCTGAAACATATAGATGTTTGTGTGAACCGTTCAGATAGACATGTGGACAGGCACTCGCAAACATTTCGCTCTTGGCGATTGGCTCAAGTCCATTTTCTGACATTCTGAATGAAGATACACAGCTTGTGTTCGGATTGGCAATCTGACCTTCAGTCAAGACATAGAGTATATCGTTGTTTCTTGCAAAATAGGAACTTCTCTTGACGTCGGAATAAACTTCTTTTTCATAGAGGGTGTTGGCTTCTTTATCGTATATCAGTTTTGAGATACCTTCACCTTCACCAACCAGCCATGAAGCAACATAGTAAGTTTCTTTCATAAGTACTCCTTAGAACGTTATTTCTGCACTGTATGTGCAGCTTTCATTCGGATTAAGTTTTGACTTATCCTTTATTTCAGTTATTTCATCGATATGTTCATATGTACCAGGTAAACCTCTCCAACCTTCAATACAGATGAAGTCGGCATCGGAATTGAGAGTCTGCCATAATACGATGTTTTCAAATCCATGATAGTTTACAGCTGCAATTTCTTTATTGTTTCTGTTTAAAAGTACTGCAGCATTTCCTAGACCGGTATAGACTTTTGCGGAATGATTGAAGAGATCTCTTGTCATATCAAGCTTATTGTCTTCCAAATCAAGTTTCTTTTCGGTTCCGTCCAGCATGCACTTTGTAACAATACCGATTTCTTTAGCTGCCTTGGCATATGGGAACCATACACTGTAGTTTTCAAATGGTTCTTCAAGTTTGAAGCCAGGATGCCAGCCTAAAGTATAAGGCATTACCTCATCAGATCTGTTTGTTACCTTGAATATTGCTTTAAGTCCATCATTGTTTAATGAGAATGTAATCTGAAGTTCAAATGCGAACGGATATACGGCAAGGGTCTCTTTATTTTCTTTTAATAGAAGAGTAAGAGAATTGTCTTTCTTTTCGCTTACTTCAAACTCACTCTTGAACGCAAAGCCATGAATTCCTACATTGTATTCCTTGCCGTTATAAGTATAGGAATCATTATAGTTACGTCCGATGAAAGGGAAAAGTACCAGAGCTGAATCTGCCCAGTATTTTTCGTTTCTGTCCCAGAGAATGTTTTTGCCATTTCTTGAAAGGGATATAAGTTCAGCGCCTTTTGTGGAAATGACCGCTTTATATTCTGTATTGTTAATTTCAATATTCATAACTTTAATTTAAAAAAATGCGGAATAATATGCAAACAATTTCATAATGTGAAATTTGTTGAAGATGTTTTTTTAATCAAAGATAATAAAAACGTAACTAATAAGGAGAAAAACTAATTATGGCAGAAGAGAAGATTGTAGATGTTTATGAAAGACGTTATTTAAAGGTTGATTACGATATCGACGATATTGCAGCAAGATATAAGAAATTATACACTGCACTTATTTATGACACTATGGAGATTGAATTCAATCTTCCTGGAAGATCATTACTTCCTGGTATTTATCCATTGAAAGATGAAATGCAGGTTGCTGGTCCAGCATTCACTATCATCAGAAGAACTACTCCAAACAGAGATCCATATATCCACAACATGAGACTTGGTCTTGTTAATTCTATGACTCATGGCTGTATCCTGGTATCTGACGTTCAGGGTAACAAGAACTGTGGTCAGTTCGGTGAAATCACTGCTACAACCATGAGAGCTCATGGCTGTATGGGTGCTGTAATCGATGGTTCAACAAGAGACTCTAACTATCTTGTTAATATGGGCTTCCCAACATTCGTAAGATTCAGATCTCCAGTTGAAGGTTTAGGCAGATCTACTATCGTTGACTATCAGATTCCAATTTATGTAAACGGTGTTGACGGTATGCTTCAGGTTAATCCTGGTGACTATATCTTCGGTGATATGGATGGTGTTGTTGTCGTTCCAAAAGAGTTGACAGTTAAAGTACTGGAAGTTGCTGAAAAAGCATTTGAAGCTGAGAAGGGTTCAAGAGAAGCTATGAAGTCTGGCATGGATCCATTCGAGGTTTACAACAAGTTCGGTCGTTTCTAATATGCTTTTAGCTGATATATTCAGACCTGTTCCTGACCTGCAGTGGGAACTGGCTGCCCAGATGGGTGTAAGTACTGCTATCTGCAGATTACCTGAAGATCCTGATTTTGATTACACAAACCGTGAACAGATGAAGGCTTTCTTCGATCAGTTCAAAGAAAGAGGTTTTAAACCGCTGGTTATTGAACCAATGCCAAACCGTCTCCATGACCATATTAAAAGAGGTGATGAGATGCGTGATGAATGCATTGAAACCGTTAAAAAGATGATTCCGATTCTTAAAGAGAATGGGATTGAAACCATCTGTACCAACTTTGTTCCAGAAGTCGGATGGTACAGATCAAGTGCTACTCTTCCTGAAAGAGGTGGTGCACTGGTAACTGAATTCAGAATTGAAGATACAAACATCGATATGAATCTCAAGGTTACCAAAGAAGAAGTATGGGCAAGGCTTGAATACTTCTTAAAGGCAGTTATGCCAACATGTGAACAGTATGACATCAATATTGCCTTACATCCAGATGATCCACCAGTTGAAAAGTTAGGAAATCTTGAAAGAATTCTGATTTCCAAAAACAACATTCAGAAGGCTCTTGATATCTATCCAAGCAAGAACCTGGGTGTGACAATGTGTCAGGCCAACTATGTTGCCATGGGTGAAAATGTCTATGACTGCATTGAACATTTCGGTAAGCAGAACAAGATTTTCTTTGTTCACTTCCGTGACATTGCCGGCGACAAATATCACTTCCATGAGACGTTCCATGACAACGGTCCAACTGATATGGCAAAGTGTCTTGAAACCTACAAGGCTGCAGGCTTTGAAGGGCCAATCAGAATTGACCACGTGCCAACTATGGCAGGTGAAGGAAATGATAATCCGGGCTATCAGGATTATGGAAGATTATATGCAATCGGTTATTTAAGAGGACTTTGTGAGGCTCTTAAATATCCATTAAGATAGGAGTAATTATGAAATATACTGTAGGCTTAGGAGATATGCTGGCATCTTTCTCACCTAAGGGTTATGAAAGATTCTTACAGGCAAATGAATTCGATATTACCTACACCGGTGCTGAAGCAAACGTACTTGGTTCACTGTCATGTTTTGGACTGGATACAAGATTTGTCTGCCGTATTCCTGAAAATGACATCGGTACTGCAGCCATCAGACATCTGAATGGTATGGGTATCGATACAAAGTATGTGGTAAGAGGCGGTAAAAGACTTGGTGTTCTGTATCTTGAAAAAGGCGCATCACAGCGTCCAAGCAAGGTTATCTATGACCGTCTGGGTTCAGGAATCTGTGAAGCAGTTCCTGCTGACTTTGACTTTGAAAAGATCTTTGAAGGTGCAGGATGGTTCCATTTCACCGGAATCACCCCAGCATTAAGTGATACTACTCCTGATGTAATAAAGGAAGCTTGTATTGCGGCTAAAAAAGCAGGCTGCACAATCAGCTGTGACCTTAACTACCGCAAGAATCTGTGGACAAGCGAAAAGGCCAAAACAATTATGGAACCGCTTCTTGAATATGTTGACGTACTTATCGCCAATGAAGAAGATGTTGAAAAGGTACTTGGCATCAAGGCTGAAGGCAGTGATGTTGAAAATGCCACACTTAACCATGACGGATATATTGCTGTAGCAAAACAGTTATGTGAAAAATTCAATCTGAAGGCTGTTGCGACAACTTTGAGAGAATCAATTTCAGCAAGCGACAACAACTGGTCTGCTCTGTTATATACTGATGGTAAGGCATATATTTCCAAGAAATACATGATTCATATCGTCAATAGAGTTGGTGGCGGTGATTCGTTCTCTGCAGGACTTATCTATGCAATGCAGATGAATAAAGATCCTCAGGAAACAGTTGAATTTGCTGCTGCTGCAAGTTGTCTTAAACACACTATTGAATATGACTATAACCTGGTATCAGTTGCTGAAGTTGAAGCACTGATGAAAGGTAGCGGAAACGGAAGGGTACAGAGATAATGGAAAAAGCTAAAATTTTAAAGAAAATCAGAGATTGTGGAATACTTCCTGTAATCGCACTGAACGATGCAGATCAGGCACTTCCACTTGCCAAGGCATGTGTAGAATCTGGGCTGGATGCAATTGAAGTTACATTCAGAACTGACTGTGCTGCTGAAGCAATGAAACTTATCAAGAAGGAATATCCTGAACTGTTACTTGGTGCAGGAACTGTATTGACCAAGGGTCAGGTTGACCAGGCTATTGCCATCGGTGTTGACTTCATCGTAACTCCTGGCTTCAATCCTGAAATCGTCAGATACGTTATGTCAAAAGATTTCCCAATTACACCTGGTATATCAAGTGCCGGTGAAATTGAAATGGCTATGATGATGGGCTTAGATACAGTGAAGTTCTTCCCTGCTGAACAGCTTGGTGGAGTACCTGCACTTAAGGCCTACAATGGTCCATATAAGAAACTGATGTTCATTCCAACTGGCGGTATGACAATCGATAACTTTACAACCTATACAGCACTTGACAATGTTGTTGCGATCGGTGGTTCATTCATGATCAATAAGAAGCACATTGCTGACAAGGATGTTGATGCCATGAAGGCTGACATCAAGGCTGCTGTTGACAGATTACTTGGTATCAGACTGTCTCATATCGGTTTAAACATCGGTGACAGTGAAGAAGCATTAAGAATTGCAAAGATGTTTGAACAGTTCTTCCATATGGAATATAAAGAAGGCAATTCTTCAATCTTCTCAGGTTCTAAAGAATTTGAAATCATGAAGGTAGAGGGCAGAGGTGAAAAAGGTCACATCGGTATCGGTGTAAACGACATCGACAGAGCTGTAAACTATCTGTCTAAGCGTGGTGTAAGATTCGAAGATGAAGCAATTGTCAAAGACGGCAAGAAGATTGCTATCTACTTTAAAGATGAAATCTGCGGTTTCGCATTCCATCTGATGAAAATTTAAAAGGGGTAAATAATATGAATCCAAATGTAGATCCAAAGACTTTAAAGATTACTGATATCAGATTCCTTGATATTGATGGTGCACCAAAAAGATGTACTATCATCAAGATTATGACTAACCAGGGCATTGAAGGATATGGCGAAGTAAGAGATGCTTCAAGTAAGACATATGCTGCAATGCTTAAGTCAAGAATTGTAGGTCTGAATCCATGCAATGTTGACTATATTTTCCATAAGATCAAACAGTTCGGTTTCCACTCAAGACAGGGTGGTGGCGTTTCTGGTATTGAAATTGCATTACTGGACCTTGCTGGTAAGGCATGGGGCGTTCCTGTTTGGCAGTTATTAGGTGGTAAGTTCCGTGACAAAGTAAGAGTTTATTGTGATACTGATGTTGATGGCAAACATACTGGTCATGACATGGGTATGGCACTTAAGAAGAGAATGGAAATGGGCTTTACAATGCTGAAGATGGACCTGGGTATCGGTTTGCTTATGGATATCCCTGGAGCAATCTGTGCACCTTTAGGTTTCATTGATGACATGAAGAAATATGCTCCACATATTCTTAATGTTCAGGGCGGTTCAGTTACAGCTGACATGGTTAACCACAAAAACTCATATGACATCGTAAATACTGCTCATCCATTCACTGGTATTCATATCACTGAAATCGGTTTGGATTATCTTGAGAACTACGTTAAAGAAGTAAGAGAAGTTATCGGTTATGATGTACCGCTGGCAATTGACCACTTCGGACACGTATGTGTTGAAGATGCTATTCTTTTCGCAAGAAGAATGGAAAAATACAGACTGGCATGGATTGAAGATATGGTTCCTTGGCAGATGACTAAACAGTGGCAGAGACTTAAACAGTCATGCTGTATCCCAGTATGTACTGGTGAAGATATTTATCTGAAAGAAGACTTCAAGAACATTATTGAAAATGACTGTGTATCAGTAATTCACCCTGATATTCTTACATGCGGCGGTGCAATGGAACTTAAGAAGATTGCTGACATCGCTGATGAGAATGGTGTTGCGGTTGCTGTACATATGGCAGAAAGCCCAATCGGTTGTCTTGCTGCTGCACATTGTGCTGCTGCTATGCATAACGTACTTGCTGTTGAATTCCATTCAGTTGATGTTCCTTGGTGGAAAGATATGGTTAAGATGGCTGATGGCAAACCTATCATGGAAAACGGTTATCTCAATGTTCCAGATGCACCTGGTCTGGGTATTGAATCATTAAATGAAGAAGTACTTAAGGCTCATATCAATCCAAACATTCCTGGTTACTTCGAACCAACAGATGAATGGAATGTAGAATTCTCTAACGACAGACTCTGGAGTTAATGAAATAAATCATTCGGTCTTTTTAAGGTCGAATGATTTTTATA
>DCHD01000048.1 GCA_002315565.1 Solobacterium sp. UBA1761
CATGCTGAATGTGTAACGGCACTTGTAAGGAAATAAAGGAAGTAAATAAGTGAAGTTAAAAATTGACAGCCATACAAAAGAAATACTGGCAATCGCAGCTCCTGTTACTGCTCAGTCTCTTTTTAATACGCTCATGCATGCGGTTGACTCAAAAATGGTTTCATCTCTTGGCATATCCAGGATTGCTGCTGTATCATATACAAATTCACCAAGACTCTTTGTTTTTGCACTGTTTTTTGCCATGAATACAGTAATAACGATCCTTGTTTCAGAAAAACTTGGAAAAAATAAGAAAGAAGATGCCCTGAAAACGATAAAAACCGCACTGTTACTTGTCACAATCGTTTCATTGTTATTTGGCTTAATGACATATCTTTTCAGGAATGAGATAATGTCGCTTTTTGTAAAAGAAGCACAAACACTTAAGGAATCAGCTCAATATTTTGGCATAGTTATGTTTTTTTCGGTGTTTACGCTTCTTAGCGCGGCTGTAAATGCTGTAAACGTAGCCATCAAGAAGTCGGTATCGGTTCTGAATTCAAGTATTATGGCCAATATAATCAATATACTGTTTGACTATCTCTTGATAGATGGCCATCTCGGACTACCGGCTTTTGGAGTAAAGGGTGCGGCTTTCGCAACCATTATTGGTCAGATTTTCGGGCTTATTGTGAGTTTGTATTATTTTGTATCGAATAAAACTTTTTCATTGAAAGATATGGTAAAAGTCAAAACGGAGTTTAAAGATAGTACAAAAGAGATATTCAGACTCTGGAAAAATGTCTGCCTTTCGGATATTTCAGAAAGGGCAGGACTATTTATTCTTGCGATCATAAACGCGAAAGCCGGAACATTGGCCTACAGTGTATATACCATTGGCAACTACTATCTAAATGTGAATTTTGCAGTAGGCAAAGGTTTATCAACTTCTTCCTTAGCTTTAATCTCAAGAAACAGAGATAACAGAGAAGCCGTAAAGAACTACATCAGGTCATTAGTTAGAATCTATTTTTTCCTCACTGTACTATTTATTATTGTCTATCCTTTGAGTGGACTTAAAGTATTTACGCTTTATTCGGATAATGAACTGTTTGTCAATTTGGGCAGAAATTCAGTTTTGCTGATAGCATCAGTAACGCCTTTCCATATTATCTCAGTTGTGTCTATGGGAGTACTTAATTCTATAAAAGATAATCTATATGTTTCAAAGGTAGCGCTTATTTCAATGCTGCTAGTAGAATGTACAGTAAGTTATATATTTGTAGTTCTGTTAGAAATGGGTGTGTATGGCATCTGGGTAGGCTGTATATCAATCTATCTTGTTGAATCAGTGTGCTATATATTAAGAATCAGGAAGAAATCGGTAGAATTGTTATTCTGAAAAAATTTACAGAATAGTGAAAAAAGACCTCATCTACTTAAGATAAAGGTCTTTTTTAAGCCTTTATATTGCGATATAATTTTTACATTAAAAAAGGAATACATATATGAGAATTGGAACAACTAAAGAATTAAAGAATCACGAATATCGTGTAGGCTTAACTCCTGACAATGTGTTGAGCTATGTGTCAAATGGACACGAAGTCTATGTAGAAACCGGTGCTGGAATTGGTGCGGGATTTACTGACGAAGAATACATGAAGGCGGGAGCGACAATTCTCAAAACAAGTAAAGAAGTATTTGATAAATGCGAAATGATCTGCAAGGTCAAAGAACTTGAACATTCTGAATATGACCTTGTTCATGAAGGACAGATTCTTTATACTTACCTGCATCTTGCCAGCAACAGGCCGTTTGCTGAATGTCTGCTTGAAAAGGGTGTTAAAGCTGTTGCTTATGAAACAATCACTGACAGAAAAGGAAACCTGCCTTGTCTAAGACCAATGTCACAGATTGCCGGAAGACTTTCTATTCAGGAAGGTGCAAAATATCTTGAATCAGCCTTCGGTGGAAGAGGTATCTTGCTTGGTGGCGTACCAGGTGTAGAAAGAGGTAAGATCTGTATCGTCGGCGGCGGTACTGCCGGCTGTTATGCTGCAAAAGCTGCTGTAGGTCTTGATGCTGAAGTTACACTTCTTGACATTAATCTAGACAGATTAAGTTATCTTGACGATATCTTTGGTTCATCAATCAGAACACTTTATTCATCTGAAGCCAACATCAAGAAGGCATTAAGCGAAGCTGACTTGGTTATCGGATCAGTACTTATCCCAGGTGCTACTACTCCTCATCTGATCAAGAAGGAATATCTCAAACTGATGAAGAAGGGTGCAGTTATTGTTGATATCGCCATTGACCAGGGCGGTTGTGCTGAAACATCACATGAAACTACTCATGACAATCCAATCTTTATTGAAGAGGGAATTGTACATTACTGCGTTGGAAACATGCCAGGTGCTGTTCCTTATACTTCAACTGTTGCCTTAGCTAATGCAACATGCAGATATGGGCTGCTTATCGCCAATAACGGACTTGAAAAAGCCATTGAGATTGATCCGGGACTTAAGAACGGTGTAAACATCTATAACCATGGCTGTGTTAATGCCAATGTCGCTAAATCACTTGGTTTAGAACTTAAAGAAATCTAAAGACTGCAATGCAGTCTTTTCTTATACGGGCAAGAATGAGAAAATATATACATGACAATTAAATGCAAGGTAAGTGAATATTGTGGTGGCTGTCAGTATCAGGGAATTGAATATGAGAAACAGCTTCAACTGAAACAGGAAGCCATTGAAAAGCTTCTTTCAAAATACGGCAAAGTCAATCCGATAATCGGCTGTAAGAATCCTCTTCATTACCGTAATAAAGTTCAGGTTACTTTTGGCCTGGATGACAACAGAAAGGTGATATGCGGCAACTATGTGCCAAGTTCACATTTTATTGTCCCTGTTGATGACTGCCTGATCTGTGATGAAAAGGCCAACGAAATAATAAACAGTGTAAAAAGACTTGTTATCAAGCATCATATCAACATCTTTGATGAACACACTTTAAGAGGCTGTTTAAGGCACATCCTGATCCGTTCTACATCACAGGATGAATATATGCTGGTACTGGTTACCGGCTCACCAACAATCAGAAACGGCGATTTATTCATTAAGGATATACTGAAATACAACCCTTGTATTACTACTATTGTTCAGAATATCAATAACCGTCATACATCTATGATTCTCGGAGACAGAAACATCAACCTCTATGGTAAAGGCTATGTCTATGATACCCTATACGGACTGGAATTCAGGATAAGTGCTCAGAGTTTCTATCAGGTTAACAAGACACAGACTGAAGTGCTGTACAAAACTGCCATTAAAGCTGCAGATCTTAATTCAGATGAAATACTGATGGATGCCTATTGTGGAACAGGTACAATCGGATTGGCCTGCGCATCCAGGTGCAAGTCTGTAATCGGTGTAGAAATCAACAGACAGGCTATAAGAGATGCTGTTTTCAATATGAAAAACAACCATATTGAAAATGCTGTATTCGTATCTGATGATGCTGGAAGATATATGGAGAAATTCGCAAAAGAGAAGAGTCATATTGACTGCGTGATAATGGATCCTCCACGTACCGGATCTGACTATAAATTCATGTCTTCATTAGTTAAACTTTCTCCTAAGAAAGTAGTCTATGTTTCATGCGGACCGACTACATTAAAAGATGATTTAAGATATCTTACAAAGTATTATGACGTAAAGATGATACAGCCGGTAGATATGTTCCCATACACTGAACATGTTGAAACAGTTGTTTCACTTGTCAGGAAATAACATATGATTATTGAAACAGAAAGACTTATTTTAAGACCTTTTATAAAAGAAGATTACGAAGATGTTTTTGAATACCTTCATGAGCCTTCTGTACACTGTTTTGAATGCATGAGACTCAATACGATTTCAGATGCAGAAAAGGAAGTTGCTTCAAGAGTTAATGAAACTGAATATTATTTTGCGATTGTACTTAAAGAAAACAATAAAGTCATAGGGGAGATTGACGCCTTCCCGGAAGCTTCAGATTCACATTCAGAAAACAATGTAATAAAAGATGTGTTTTCACCATGCTGGATGCTGAATAAAGATTATCAGCACAAAGGATATGCCTATGAGGCTGCGTATGCTTTCTTTAATTATCTCTTTGAAAGTAAAGGTGCAAGAAGAATATATGCGTATACAGAAGACTATAACACTGCATCTAAGAAGCTCTGTGAAAAACTTGGTATGCGTAAGGAAGCTGAATATAAAGAATTTATTTCTTTTGTGAATAACGATGACGGTACACCTCTTTATGAAAATACATTAGAGTATGCTGTACTTAAAAAGGAATGGAACTGTCATGAGTAAATATTCTGTGCTGTGGAAATGGATAGAAAAAAACAGAGATGAAGATTTCACTCTTTCCTATGATGAAATAGAAAAGATTCTGGGCTTTGAGATTGATCATTCATTTCTGACATATAAGAAGGAACTTGTGGACTATGGTTTTGAAGTTTCAAAGATTTCCATGAAAGATAAAACTGTGAGTTATAAAATATGCAGATGACAAAAATAAATTATGGTGAAATACCTGAATTTCTTTTACCGTTCCTTAAAACAGAGGAACTTTTAAGACTTGATGATATTGGAATGAACTGCGGTGTTGAGTATACTTCATTTCCGTTGTTTAAGTCGTTGAAGAAATATTCTCGTCTTGAACATTCTTTGGGTTGTGCACTGATTGTCTATAAGTTTACTTTAGACAAAAAACAGAGTCTGGCGGCACTTTTTCATGACATAGCAACTCCCTGTTTTGCCCATTCGATTGACTTTATGAATGGTGATTATCTGAAACAGGAATCAACAGAAGGAAGAACTGAGGAAATCATCACTAACTCTAAAGAAATAAGAGCCTTACTTGAAAAAATGAATATCAGTATTGATGAAGTAACTGACTATCACAGATATCCTATTGCCGATAATGATGCACCACATCTTTCATCAGACAGACTTGAATATACAATCGGCAATGCGCTTAATTATGGATTTGCAACAGATAATGAACTGCTTAAGATATACGAAGATCTTGAAGTGATGAAGAATGAAGAAGGCATTGATGAACTTGGATTTAAGACATACAAAACAGCACAAAGATTTAAAAAACTTAGTCTGAAGTGTTCAAAAGTATATGTGTCTGATGAAGACAGGTATGCCATGGAACTGCTGGCAGAGCTTATGAAGGAAGCTGTTAAAGAAAGAATCATAACTTCAGAAGATCTCTACACAAAGGAAAGTCTTGTTATAAGTAAAATAGAAAACAGTGTACTTAAAAACAAATGGGATAAATATAAAGCACTGCATATGACTGTAAAAGAGGAAGATGAAAACGCCAGAATTATCAGGGCAAAGAAAAGATACATTGATCCTCTTGTTAAGGATAAAGGAAGACTTAGTAAAATAAGTACAGAATACAGTAATGAACTCAATGAATTTCTTAACAGTTCATTTGATTATTATGTATCAGGGAGATAACTATGAGAGAACTTAAAATTAAAGGTATATACAGACATTTCAAAGGCAATATGTATCTTGTCGAAGATGTGGCAATTCATTCGGAAACGCAGGAAAAATACGTTGTATATCGTGCACTGTATGGCGAATATGGTCTTTTTGTCAGACCGCTTGATATGTTTCTTTCAGAAGTTGACCACAACAAGTATCCTGAGGTAAAGCAGAAATACCGCTTTGAACTTGTTAAAGGTGAATAATGCTGTATCAGTATGAATCTGTAATCGGCACCATTGAAGTTGAAGTCAATTACGGACTTGTTTATGGTGTACATTCTTTGGTGCAGGTCTTGAAAGAAAAAGAATCCTTCTTGAAACAGAAGGACACACTGTAACAGATGAAAAAGTAAAGGACTTCTGACGAAGCCCTTTTCACATAGATGATATGGGAGTAAGTAAGGTGTAGATATCTTCTATGTGTTATCTATACTATACAGTCGGATAAGTGAACTTTATGTGAACGTATTTTTAAGGTATAATGAATTAGTCGCTATAGGGGGTTATTACATGGGTGACATTAAAGTTAAAACACCGTGGTTAGGTCATACAGGTGATGTTCCAATGCATCTTGACTATTTCAACGGGTCCATGTGTGACCGTGTTGAGTATATAGCAAGAAAGTATCCAAACAATATAGCTTACGACTTTATGGGCAGATCTACTACCTATAAAGAGTTAATGATAAAAGTACAGACATGTGCCAGGTCTTTGAAGACCATTGGCGTAAGGGAAGGCGACAGAGTTACTATCGCTCTGCCTAACTGCCCTCAGGCTATCTGTATGATATATGCGTGCAATATGATCGGTGCGGTTGCCAGTGTTATCCATCCGCTTTCTGCTGAAAAAGAGATTGAATTCTTTCTTAATGAATCTCAATCAGTTACTGCAATTACCCTTGACCAGTTCTACAACAAGTTTGAAAACATCAGACAGAGCACCAAGGTTGTAAATATAATTATCGCTTCTATCAAAGACGAACTTTCCAAAACCATCAAAGCCGGATACATGCTTACAGAAGGAAGAAACATTGTGCGTATTCCTGATGATGCTCCGGTAATCAGATGGAAAGATTTCATCAGACTTTCAAGACACTGTTTCTATAACTATCGCGTTGAAAGAAAGAATGACGATACAGCCATCATCCTTTATTCTGGCGGTACTACAGGTACGCCTAAAGGAATTGAACTTACCAACTATAATTTCAACAGCTTTGCTGCTCAGATTGCCGCAACCAATCCGATGCTGAGACCTGGCGACAAGATGCTGGCAGCTATGCCGCTGTTCCATGGTTTTGGCCTTGGTGTATGTGTTCACTCAATGCTGGCAAATGGCGGAAGATGCATTCTTATTCCACGTTTTACGCCTAAATCATATGCTAAAGATCTTGTAAAATATCAGTGTAATTTTATTGCCGGTGTTCCAACACTTTATGAAGCACTGCTGAGACTTCCTGATATTAAAGGTGCAAACCTTTCATGCCTTAAGGGTGTATTCTCGGGTGGTGATTCACTGTCCGTTGAACTCAAGGCAAAATTCGATAAATTCCTTTATGACCATCATGCAGTTATTCAGGTCAGAGAAGGATATGGTACAACTGAAACGGTTAATGCCTGCTGTCTGACTCCGGTCAACAAGTTCAAGGAAGCATCAATCGGTGTACCTTTCCCTGATACTTATATGAAGATTGTTGTTCCTGGAACCGATGAAGAAGTACCTTATGGAACTGAAGGTGAAATTCTTATTGCTGGCACAACGGTAATGAAAGGTTATCTCAACAATAAAGAAGAAACTGACGAAACTATCAGAACTCATGCTGATGGATTGAGATGGGTATATACTGGCGACCTTGGTGTCATGGATGAAGACGGCTATGTCTACTTCAAGGGCAGAGCTAAACGTATGATCATCTCTTCTGGTTACAATGTATATCCTGCTCAGATAGAGAATATTGTTGATGCTCATGAACTGGTACATATGTCATGTGCAATCGGAGTTCCTGATCCATACAAAATGCAGAAAATTAAAGTATTCGTTGTGCTCAATGATCCAAAACTTGCAAACGACGAAACAAAAGATATACTTATGTCATACTGCCGTAAGAATATCGCCAAATATTCAATGCCATACGACATCGAATTCAGAACAGAATTGCCAAAGACAGGTGTAGGCAAAATTGCCTACAGAGTTCTTGAAGAAGAAGAACTGGCAAAGATGAAGGAACAGGAAATACTTAAAAAATAAACATTATCCAAACGGATAATGTTTTTTTTGTAATATAGTTGTAATCTTAAATGTGAAATAATAAGTATGTAATCAAAAGGAGTAATTATGGCAAAGAAAAAAGAACTCAATTCGGAAGAACTGAATAAGGTAAGCGGAGGAAAACCAAATCTCATTGAACCTAATACAAATGTTGACGACATACCGTTAATGGTGGAAACAGTAACAACTGATAAAATTCCTGCAATGGCAGATTTGAAGTCTGATTCCGATAATGATGGCAATTTCAGAGTTCCTATGGTAAGTACTGCGGAACAGACACAACTGAAAGATTTCTTTTCAAAAATTGCTGAAATATTCAGAAAGCTGTTTAATTAATCAACTAGTATAAAGATAATATTTATAACTTCAGATGTTAAATATGAGTTATCTAAAGAAAGGGAAAAATTATGGCAAAAAAAGAACTTGATTCAAAAGAGTTAGATAAGGTAAGTGGAGGAGATCCAAATCTGTACAAACCAGAAACCGATGTTGCACCTATTCCAAGAATGGTAAGCGACGAAGGCGAGAAACCTCCGGTATGGGATAACGGTATTGATAATAAAGCAGGAAATTTCAAAACTCCTGTAGTTGGTACAAATGTGCAGGCACCAATAAAAGACATCTTCGCAAAAATTGTTGAAGCATTCAGAAATCTGTTTAATTAACCTGTTAAATAAAAGGAGAAACAACGGCAAAGAAAAAAGAACTGAATTCAGAAGAACTGAATAAGGTAAGTGGAGGAAGACCAGACCTTACTAAACCTGAAACAGATGTTGACAATATACCGTTAATGGTGGAAACCGATACAAATGAAAACCTTAAAAAGATTTTCAATATGGAGTCTGGTTCAAATAAAGAAGGTAAATACAAACTTCCTATACCAAGTACTACTGATCAGAAATCTATAAAAGACATCTTCTCAATACTTATTAAAGCATTCGAAAATCTCTTTAAATAATAAAGCTGACTAACTGTCAGCTTTTAAATACGATGGATAAGGTTATCAGAGACTGGGCTATAAAATATAGGACCAGTGATGTCGGATGCATCCATGGATCATTTGCCCCAAAGTTTGAATGAACCAGTATGGTGTCTGAAGTAACAAATGAGATTGCGCCAATCATGAACAGTATCGTGTTAAGTATTGGATTGATGATGCAGGCATTGACGCCGGATACCACCATCGATGACAGCACAAACATGTAGACTATACCAATAATATTGATTGCTCCATTTCCTTTTTTAAGACATGGTTTTATTATGAGATAAAGAATAGAAAAGGCAATCGCTTCAGTTAAAAGGCAGAGCAATATGCTTTCTTTCATTTGCGGAAGCATTGTAAAAATAAGTACGAAGTGTTCTGCCATAAAAAAGACAGTGCCGACTGCAAAAAGCACTTTGTGACATTTTACAAGTCTTCTTACACCAAGTAATACATCGCCGATATAGCCAAGTAGTATGGCGAATGCGATTATGTTACTGTTTCCGAAAATAAAAGCAGTTATTACGAAAGTTGAACAGGAAATAACTTTACAGACAACTGCTTTTTTAGTGTTATTTTTAAGGAGATTACAGATATAGAAAATCTGAATAACCAAACCAATTAATAATAATGGAAATGCTTTCATAGCCTTAAGTATTATAACCTATATGTTATGATTTAGATATGAAAAAGATATATGTTATCGGACATAAGAATCCAGATACCGATTCAATCAGTTCAACTCTTGCCTATGCCAGACTGAAACAGAGACTGGGAATAAATGCGATTCCGGCAAGAATCGGTACACTTAATGAAGAAACCAAGTTTGTTACCAGGTATTTCAATGTAGAAGCACCTAATATGATTTCTGATGCCAGAAGCAGACTTTCAGATATTGAACTGGATAAGGCAGTAGAAATAAGTGAAGATGCTTCATGTAATGATGCCTATAAACTGATCGCAGAAGGAAGTTCTTCTTTGGCGGTTACAGAGGACCATATTCTTCGTGGTGTCATTTCGACCAGCAATCTTATCAAGACAAGATTGATGTCTCCTACAGAAAGACATAAGCTCATTGCCAAGACTAATGTAAAAACGGTTGCTGATGATGTTGAAGGCGAGATTCTTTCTTATCCTGAAGGTTTTATGAACAATGGACATATCTCTGTTTTCTCTACCCACTATAGAGAAAAAGGAGATTTATATAAGGGTTCAATTCTGATTACTGACAACAAGTCACTGCTTCTTGATGCGCTCAATGAGGGTGCAGCAATGGTGGTCTATTCAGGTGATTCCATTTATCAGGAGATTGTTGATTCCTATAAGAACAGAAATGTAGCACTGATCAAAACAAGACTTGATGTAGAAGATATAATCAGACTGGTATATGAGGCTATACCTGTCAAATATCTGATGTCTAAAAAACCTGTGACATTCAAATCTGATGAATATATTGAGGAAGTGGCAAAGAAAGTCATGTCTACAAGATACAGAATGTATCCGGTGCTTGATGAAGAAGGAAGAGTTCTAGGCAATGTTACAAGATATCATCTTCTTAACTATGAAAAGATGAAGTTTATTCTGGTTGACCACTCTTCAAAGGCTCAGACAATCAACAATATAGACAGTGCTGAAATTATTGAGGTTGTAGATCATCATCATATCGGTGATATTACAACCACTGTTCCGATCAATTACCGTAATCAGACCTGTGGTGCTACTTCAACAATCATTTATCAGATGTATAAAGAAAATGGCCTGGTTCCGGAAAAAGAATATGCTGGATTAATGCTTTCAGCAATTATTTCCGATACTCTTAAATTTGTATCGAAAACCTGTACGGAACTTGACGTCAGAAGTGCAGAAGAACTTGCTGAAATTGCAGGAGTCAATATTGATGAATATGCAGATCTGCTTCTTTCAGCAAGCGTGAATCTTGAAAACGCCGACATCAAGGAACTGATTGAAAGAGACTTAAAGAAATACGAACTGAGCTCAATGAAGATTGCTGTTGGGCAGACCAACTATGACCGTATTTCCGATGTACAGAAGCGTCTTGATGAATTTAAAAAGTCCCTGTCTAAATATCAGGAAGACAAAGGACTTGATCTTCTTGTAATGATGTTTACAAGTGTTAAAGCTGAAGGGACAATGTTCTTGTTCTTCGGAGAAAAAAGAGATGCTGTATCATCGCTTCTGGAAACTGTTTTCGATGATAATTCCGGATATGATTCAAGAATTATCTCAAGAAAGCAGCAGCTGATTCCAAAACTTTCCAAAGTTCTTGAACAGTACTAGGGTTTAAGTTTAACATCATCTAAAGGCATGAATATCTGTGCCTTTTCTTTTACGCTTTGAGGATCTTTTGAAACGTAATATTCTCTTGTACATCTGCCGCTATCAGCAAGAAGATCAAGATTTTCAAGTACATCTTTGAGGTGTTCGGCACAGGCAGTACTTGAAGATATCAGAGCAATATCCGGAATGATGTCGTGGATAAGTTCACTAAGCAGAGGGTAATGGGTGCAACCAAGCACCAGAGTATCAATGTCATCTTTAACGAGCGGTTCAAGATATTCCCTAAGAACTTCTATTGTTTCGTAGGAATCTCTGGTGAATTTTCCCGCTTCAACAAGAGGAACAAGTTTAGGGCAGGCTTTCTGGAATACTTTAACAGTACTGTCAAGTTCACCAATGGTTTTAACATAAGCCTTGGATTCTACTGCAGCAGGAGTGGCTATGACTCCGATTCTGTTGTTTCTGGTGGTGGAAACTGCTTTTCTTGCAGCTGGTTTAACCACACCAAGAACAGGTAGGTCATAGAGATTTTCCACCGTGCTTCTTCCAACAGCATCTGCAGTATTGCAGGCAATCACCAGAGCTTTAAGGTCAAAAGAATTAAGAAAAGCAGCGTCAGCTTTGACGAGCTCTTTTATTTCTTTTTCTGTTTTGGTGCCGTATGGAACATTTGCTGTATCACCGAAATAGATGATATTTTCATCAGGCAGTGTTTCAATAATGCTTTTGACTACTGTCAGACCGCCGATTCCTGAATCGAAGACACCGATTGGTTTATTGTTCATAGTTTGTTTACTAATGTTTTAAAGTGTATTCCTCTTTCTTCAAAACAGCTGTACTGATCAAATGAGGAAGTAGTAGGTGAAAGAAGCACGATGTCGCCGTTTACTGCTGAACTGTATGCTTCGTTGACTGCCTCCTGAAGATTATTCACAACAGTGGCGTTTTTATCAAGTGCTTTTGCCAGTCTTTCACCGGCTTCACCAAAACCGATTACTTTCTTTACCGGTTTCATATATGGAAGCATGCATTCCATGTCAAGTCCTTTGTCATGTCCGCCGACAAGCAGAATGATATTGTTGTCGAAGGCTTTTAGGGCAGTGATGGTTGCATCAGTATTTGTAGCTTTGGAGTCATTGTAGTATCTGACGCCGTTCATCTCTCTTACAAATTCAATACGGTGTTCTACACCTTTGAAGTTAGTGATTACATCAACAATATCTTCGTTTGATATGCCAAGATACTTGGCAGCCATAATGGAAATGATGATATTCTGAAGATTATGTTTTCCAGGAAGTCTTACTGCATCAAGTGGCAGTACCTTTTCACCATTCACATACATATATCCATCTTTGATGAAGGAATCTGTATCTGTATCATCCAGTGAGAAAGTTTCTTTGTGACAGTGTACTGGATATTTTTCTGTATATTCATGGACTGTTTGGTCATCGTTGTTATAGATGAAAAGATCATTTTCTTTCTGATTCAGATAGACTCTTGTTTTGGACTCATAATATTTGTCAAGTCCACCCATAAAGTCAATATGATCTGGTGAAAGATTGACGATTACTGATACATCAGGTCTGAAGGTATCAATATCTACAAGCTGGGCATTGGAAATCTCTAACGAGATATAATGACCTTCATTGTTCATTAAGTCATAGTCATTAACCAGTTCACAAAGTGGTGTACCGATATTGCCGCCAACATGTGCTTTATCTTTGAAGGCTTTCTTTAAAAGTTCATAGACTATGGTTGTTGTAGTAGTCTTGCCGTTAGAGCCGGTAATTGCCACATAGTGCTGAGGTTTTGAAACCATATATGCCAGTTCAATTTCGGTGATGACTTTGATGTTTCTTTCTTTAAGTGTTTTTACAATATCGCTTACAGGAGATACACCGGGATTCTTTACTACAATGTCCCAGTCCATCATAAATGTTTCATCACGCTGAGGAAGATACTTTACACCAAGTTCAGCAAGTTCATCTTTTTCTTTGAGTTCTGAGATATCTTTTCTTTCAGTCAGAGTAATATTGGCTTCAAGTTTATGAAGCAGTTTTATGGCGGCCATGCCGCTTCTTGCAAGTCCGATAACAAGGACTTTCTTGTCTTTGAAATATGTATTCATACCTATCTATTATATTACAAGACAATAATCTTGTATAATTCTTGTGAAGAAGGTCTTAATATGAAAAAACTGATTGTTTTGGGAGCCAGCGGTTCTATCGGAAGACAGACGCTGGATGTATGTGAACTGCATAGCGATAAACTTGAACTTGTTGGTGTTGCAGTAGGAAAGAAAAAAGAATACCTTGAAGAAATACTTGAAAGATTCAAAGTAAAATATGCCTACAGTATTGAAAGATGTCAGGATCTTGAAAAGAAGTATCCTGATACTGAATTTCTTTATGGTGATGAGGGGCTTATTGAACTGGTAAGAAAAGAAGATTATGACACACTTGTTAATGCGCTGGTTGGATTTACCGGATTAAGACCGACGATTGAAGCACTTAAGTGTCATAAAGATATTGCGTTGGCCAATAAGGAATCACTTGTTGCAGCCGGTGATATCGTAAATAAATTATTAAAGGAAACAGGATGTCATCTCTATCCGATTGACTCTGAACATTCTGCAATATGGCAGTGTCTTGCCGGAAGTAACAGGGAAGACATCAAACGTCTGATTATTACTGGAAGCGGTGGTGCATTTCGAAAACTTAAAAGAGACGAACTTGCTGGCGTAACTGCAGAAGATGCTCTTAAACATCCAACCTGGCAGATGGGTGCAAAGATTACGGTTGACTGCGCAACGATGATGAATAAAGGTTTTGAAGTTATGGAAGCCCATTATCTCTTCAACCTTGACTATGATCAGATCGATGTCATTCTCCATGATGAATCGATTATTCATTCATTTGTTGAATATAAAGATGGAGCAGTACTTGCACAGATGGCTATGCCTGATATGCGTATTCCGATTCAGTATGCGCTTTTGTCACCAAGTCATGAAGAAAGTCCGTATGATCAGGAATTTGACCTCGGCAAGATTGGCTCTCTTAACTTTCATTCAATGAATTATGAAAGATATCCGCTTGTTGACATGGTTAAAAAGGTTGCCTCAAAAGGTGGAAATATCGGTGCCATCATCAATGGAGCCAATGATACAGCAGTAGAGATGTTCATCAATCACGAGATTGGATTTATTGACATTGAAAGAGCAATCTTTGCTGCACTTGACAATATTCCTTACATTAAGGATGTGACTTTGGATGATATTTACAAGACACATGATAAAGCACAGGAATTTGTCAAAGATATGTTTAAAAAATAGTATAATAAACTGTAACCCAAGGAATAGAC
>DCHD01000043.1:0-1058 GCA_002315565.1 Solobacterium sp. UBA1761
AAATAACAAAACAAGGCTCATATGAGCCTTTTTATTTCAAAAAGAAAAGCCAGTTTATACTGGCTTATTTCTTATTTCTTTTCTTCTATTTCTTTCTTTAATGAAGCAATCAGTTCATCAATTGACATTGAAGTCTGACCTTCTTTACCATATCTTCTTACGTTTACGCTTCTTGACTCAACTTCCTTATCTCCAATTACCAGTGATACAGGAATCTTGTTGATCTGAGCTTCTCTCATACGGTAACCAAGTTTTTCATTTCTTGCGTCAACTTCTACGTCAAATCCTGCTTCAGCAAGGATGTTCTTTAATTCATTGCAGTATTCAGCATGGATTTCTGAATTAACCGGAATAATGTCAATCTGTCTAGGTGCCAGCCATAATGGGAATGCACCGCCATAGTTTTCGATAATGATACCGATAAATCTTTCAAGAGATCCGAAGCATGCTCTATGAATCATTACTGGAGTTTTCTTTGAACCATCTTCTGCAATATAAGTACAGTTGAATCTTCCAGGAAGCTGCATATCAAGTTGTACAGTACCACACTGCCAGATTCTTCCTAAAGAGTCAGTAAGTTTGAAGTCAAGTTTTGGTCCATAGAATGCACCATCACCAGGATTGATCTTGAATGAATGTCCTGTTGCAAGACATGCTTTTTCAAGAGCTTTTTCAGCTTCGTTCCATACTTCGATTTCACCAATGAAGCCTTCTGGTCTTGTAGAAAGTTCAATAGCATAGTTTAATCCGAAGATTGAATATACATGGTCATAAAGTTCAAGGATTCTTGCAACTTCTTCACCGATCTGACTTTCAGCAAGCAGAATGTGAGCATCGTCCTGAGTAAATCCTCTGACTCTGAATAATCCGCTTAATGCACCAGAAGCTTCATATCTGTGTACATGGCCAAGTTCAGAATATCTTAGTGGCAGTTCCTTATATGAATGTAAACCGTTATTGTATACAAGAATAGCACCTGGGCAGTTCATTGGTTTGATGGCATATGTACCGTCTTCTACATCGAATGTGTACATGTCATCTTTATAGTGATCCCAGTG
>DCHD01000043.1:1070-38193 GCA_002315565.1 Solobacterium sp. UBA1761
CCAGTGACCTGAAGTTTCCCAAAGTTCTCTGTTTAAGAAAATTGGAGTATCGATAGTTGTATATCCGCGTTTAGCATGCAGATCAAGCCAGAAATCTTCAAGTTTTCTTCTTAATTTATAACCGTTTGGCAGCCAGAATGGTAAACCTGGACCGTAGTCAGAAATCATGAAGAGACCTAATTCTTTTCCAAGTTTACGGTGATCTCTTTTCTTGGCTTCTTCCAGCATGTAAAGATGTTCATTGAGTTCTTCTTCAGTTGCAAAACAGATACCATAGATTCTCTGCAGCATCTTGTTGTTGGCATCACCCTTCCAGTAAGCGCCTGATACTTTAAGAAGTTTGAAATTCTTTAAAAGTTTTACAGATTCTACGTGTGGGCCTCTGCATAAATCAGTGAAATCACCCTGCTCATAACAAGAAATATTAGTACCCTCTTCCATATTGGAAATAAGGTCAATCTTGTATTCGTCACCTTTGAACATTTCAAGAGCTTCTGCTCTGGTGATTTCTTTTCTTACAATTCTTTTGCCGTCTTTGGCAATCTTCTTCATTTCCTTTTCAATTGCAGGAAGATCTTCTTCTTTGATTACTTTATCGCCTAAGTCGATATCGTAATAGAAACCTTCTTGAACTACTGGTCCTACCCAGAATTTTGCATTTGGATAAAGATGTTTTACTGCCTGTGCAAGTAAATGAGCACATGAGTGATTGAGAACTGAAAGTTCTTCGTTTTCTTTAACGTTAATCATAATTTCTCCTTAAAAAATAAAAAGGTGCTACCAAGGGCGCAATAAGCGCGGTACCACCTTAATTTATAACTTGTCTCTTAACGCGAGTAACGTCCTGTTATTGGCAGGAACTCATAAGTAGTAATCTTACTGCTCGTTTGGCTTTTTCCACCCTTAAGCCTCTCTTTGAAACGTTTGACAGCAGATCGTGTCTTAATCTTCGTTCTTAAATATTTTAGATTTCATAATTGATATTTGTCAATCAGAACGGCTTCAGTTTCTCAAGAAACTGTCCTGCTTTTGTCTTCATGGTATATTCGAAACGGTTAAAGAGCGTCCTGTCATAGGCGCTTATCAATAGACCGTTGGCAAAAGATACAATTATTGTACCTATGCCTACGTGTTTTACTTCTTTGAATACGATTAATGAAAGTACAATAGCACTTGCAAGAAAGAAACAGTCAACAAACAGTTTGACATTACCGTTTTCTTTTTTGAACTTGTATGCCAGATCTCTGACGATGACATCAAACGGCATAAGCGGCATTGAGGTATACATATATGCTCCGCATGCAAACGCTACAAGAATTATCGCAATTATATAGAATATTATTCTGCCGCTTAGATTTAATACGGTGTTTCTTAGAAAAATAAGACAGATATCAAGTGCCGCATCATATAGAAAAGCTGCAATAAAAGACATCAGATAATATGTAGTGAATTTCTTAAGAATGAACATCAGAATAAAAAGTACAATAATCTGAACAATAAAGTTCATCATGCCGGGAGTAAGTGAAGTAAAGATTTCATTAAGCACAAGAGGAAAAGCACCCATAGGGGTGTTTCCAAATGCGGCTTTTATCATCATTGCACCTGACAGGCCATCAGCAAATGTAGCAATCAGATACAGTGCTTCCTTAGAAATCTTCTTCATATTTTAAATAGAATCTTTAATGAATCTGTCGATATTCAGATAGTAATTCTTGGCGAATCTGCACTGTGCATGATCTGCGCCTTCAACAGGATAGTACTTCTTTTTACCTGCAGTTGAATTATAAAGACGTTTCATGCATTCAAAATCTACCATACTGTCTTTTGTACCGTGAATAAACATAATTGGTACAGTATTCTCTTTAAGTGCTTCTTTACAGTCAAGATCTTTCATGGATATATTCAGTCTGGCTTTTAAGAACAGCTCAAATGTTGCAAAGAGCGGTTGGAATGACATTCCTTTTAATTCGATCTGGTATTTTGCCATATCTTTGAAAGATGAGAATGCACAGTCGCTTACAGCATGTTTGACGTTATAAGGCAGTTTTGTGCCCAATGCAAGACATATTGATGCTGCACCCATCGATACACCATAAAGCGTAATATTGCATTCAGGACGAAGTTCTGCCAGCTTATTTATCCAGGCAATCAGATCAAGAGATTCATATTTGCCCATAGTATTGTACTGACCTTCAGATTCACCGCATGCACGGTGGTCAAACGCCAGGATATTGTATCCCAACTTATCAAAATTCATGAATGCATTCAGTCCAAACATAAGTCCGGCATTGTTGCCGTGAGAATAGATAATGTAGTTATCAGTAGTGTTGTTTTCAATAAGAACACCATGAAGTTTCAGTCCGTCATATGACCTTAGATCTAACCAGGTTTTTCTTGCTTCTTTAAACCATTTCTCTTCAACAGGTCTATTTACTTCAACAAATTCTCTTATCTTCTCATCCTCAAGAAAAGCGTTTCTATCGAGAGGATTTCTCTTGAAGTATTTTCTGAATACATTTTCAAGAACTGCAGTATATCCTGCAGCAACAGATAATCCCAGAAGTGTGTTTCTTACTTCTTTTTTCATTACTTGCTTAATTCTTCCTTCTTGATTTTTAATGCTTCATAAGAATCCTGATATTTCTTCAGTTTAGCTTTTTCTTCGTTGATCTTAGCTTCAGGAGCCTTGGCAACAAATCCAGGATTTGACAGCATTCTGTTTCCTCTTTCGATTTCGCCTTCAAGTCTTCTGATTTCTTCATCGATCTTCTTAAGTTCAGCTTCCTTATCTACAACTTCATTAAGTCTGAAGATAAGTTTGCCGTTGGTGATTGGTCTGATTAAAGTTTCATCGTTTATTTCGTCAACGATAACAAGCTTAGTCATCTTATAAAGAATAGCCTTGAGTTCATCATTGAAGTCATATCCTTCAATCTGAACGTTGAGTTCTTTTGAAGGCTTGATGTTGTTGATGGTCTTGAGTTCCCTTGTCTCTTTGATTACTTCAAGAAGAATCTCAATTTCGTTTGCTTTAGCTTCATCAGCATTCATGATTTCAGGCCAATTTTCAGTACAGATAGTAGCCTCTTTGCCATGGATTTCCTGATAGATTTCTTCTGTTACAAACGGAATGAACGGATGTAACAGTTTAAGTATAGCTTCAAGAACATAAATAAGCGTATTAAGTGCTTCATGTTTAACGTTGATATCTTCTGACATCAGTAATGGTTTAGTGAATTCAATGTATGAAGAACAGAAATCATTCCATACAAAGTCTTCAATTTCATTACCGGCAATAGCCAGTTCATACTTGTCAAGGTTCTTTGTTACCTGAGTTATTGTCTTATTGAGTTTTGTAATGATCCAATGATCTATTTCAGACTTGATTTCTGGTTTTTTATAAGAATAAGTTTCATCAATGTTCATCAGAACATATCTTGATGCATTCCAGAGTTTATTGATGAAGTTCCAGCCTGCTTCCATCTTTTCGGTTGAGAAGTTCATATCTAAACCCGGAGTAGAGTTTGTTGAAAGGAACAGTCTCATTGAATCGCAACCGTATTTGTCAATCAGATCGATTGGGTCGATACCATTGCCCAGTGATTTTGACATCTTTCTGCCCTTTTCATCTCTGATAAGACCATGAATCAGACAGTCTTTAAATGGAACGTTATTGCAGAAATGTCTTGCTGAGAAAGCCATACGTGCAACCCAGAAGAAGATGATATCATAACCTGTTACCATGCAGCTTGTTGGGAAATAACGCTTCATATCTTCAGTATTATCTGGCCAGCCAAGTGTAGAGAATGGCCAAAGAGCACTTGAGAACCATGTATCAAGTACATCTTCATCCTGAACCCAGTTTTCTGGATCTTTAGGATCTTCCATCTCACACCAGATTTCACCTGTTTCTTTGTGGTACCATACTGGAATTCTGTGTCCCCACCATAGCTGTCTTGAAATACACCAGTCTTCAATATCTTCTAGCCATCCGGTAAAGGTCTTTTCAAAACGTTTAGGATAGAAATTAATCTTTGTTTCTTCTTTTTCCTGGTTGTCCAGCACTTCTTTTGCCAGAGGTTTCATCTTTACAAACCACTGTTTAGAAAGATATGGTTCAACCATTACACCAGTTCTTTCAGAATGGCCAACAGCATGCGTAATCTTTTCAGCTTTAACAAAGTTGCCTTCTGATTTGATCTTTTCAATAGTCTTTTCACGGCAGTCATATCTGTCCAGACCTTTGAATTCACCAGCAAGTTCATTCATTGTGCCGTCTTCATTCATACAGATAGGCATTTCAAGATGATGTCTTAAAGCAATCTGATAATCGTTAGGGTCATGTGCAGGAGTACACTTCATGATACCTGTACCGAAACCGATCTCGATATATTCATCACCAATGATTGGAAGAATATCTCCATTGGCTGGGTTGATGCATTTTTTGCCAATCAGATAGTTAGTCTTTTCATCTTTAGGATTTACAACAATACAAACATCACCATACATTGTTTCAGGTCTTGTAGTAGCAACAGTAAATGTTTCATCAGAGTCAACAAGATGATACTGGAAATAGTACATCAGACCTTCAACATCTTTATGGATAACTTCGATATTACTTAAAGCAGTCTTTGCAGCAGGATCCCAGTTGATTACTCGCTGTCCCTGATAGATAAGACCTTCTTTGTAGTATCTTACGAATACTTCTCTTACAGCTCTTGAAAGTCCTTCATCAAGTGTGAATCTTTCTTTTCTGTAGTCAACAGAAATACCCAGTTTTGCCCACTGGTTTCTGATGAAGTCAGAATATTCCTTTTTCCAGTCCCATGCTCTTTCAAGGAATTTTTCTCTACCCAGATCATAACGTGAAATACCTTCTTTTTTAAGTCTTTCATCTACTTTTGCCTGAGTGGCAATACCTGCATGGTCCATACCTGGAACCCACAGTACATCGTAGCCCTTTAATCGGTTATATCTTGCAAGAAGGTCCTGAATAGTATTATCCATTGCGTGACCTAAATGCAGTTTACCTGTTACGTTTGGTGGAGGAATAACGATACAGTATGGTTTCTTTGACATGTCACCACACTCAAAGTATCCTTTTTCAATCCACTTTGAATACTTTCCTTCTTCTACCTGTTTGGCATCATACTTGCTTTCTAACATAAGTTTTCTCCTTAAAAAATAAAAAGGCAGTACTAAGGGCGCAATTATTGCGCGGTACCACCTTAACTTGTAACTTGACTCTTAACGCGAGTATACGTGACATCCTATTAACTTAGACATCATGCTCATAGACTACTTTTCATCATACGCCTGTGTTCTTTCCATCAATCAGAACATTTCTACATTTCAGATATGATTACTTCCTTCTAATCACTGCACATTTATAATAGCATCTACACGAGATATTCTTCAATTCTTTCAGATAATAAATCAATGTTTTTACGCTTTATACAGCTGATTGGAACAAGTTCTGTTTCATCAACCTCTAATTCGGCCATTATCTTGCGTTTCTGATTGAATAACTCATTATTCGATAATTTATCTGTCTTGTTTAAAACAATCAGATACGGGATATTTAACTGCTTCAGATAATCGATCATATCGTGATCATCTTCGTTAGGAATTCTGCGGCAATCCAGAATTACAACACATAACCTGAGACAGTCTCTTTTGGTGAAATAGGATTCCATCATTCTGCCGAATTCTACAAGCTCTGAATCACTTCTTTTTGCATAGCCGTATCCTGGAACATCACAGATTGTATAGTCATCAGATACACTGAAAAAATTGATCAGTTTTGTTTTACCCGGAGTCTTGCCGACATAAGCCATACCTTTTTTGTAAAGAGTATTGATAAGTGAAGATTTACCGACATTACTTTTCCCTACAAAAACAATCTCTTTTTCAGATGGTGGAAATTCAGAGGCTTTAGTGGCGCTTGTTATAAAGCCTGTCATTATAATAGAGCCTCTTTCAGAACATCATCTACTTTTTCGCAAGGAATGAATGTGATATTTTCTTTAACAACATCGGCAATATCGTCCATATCTTTAAGATTTGACTTAGGAATACAGATTTTCTTTATACCGCTTCTGTGGGCAGCAAGTGATTTTTCTCTTAAGCCACCGATTGGAAGAACATTGCCTCTTAATGTAACCTCGCCAGTCATAGCCAGATTGTGATCTACTTTTCTGCCAGTTAAAGCACTGATAAGTGCAGTAGTAATAGTAACACCGGCACTAGGACCATCTTTTGGTACTGCACCTTCAGGACAGTGAATATGAATATCATTGTTTCTGAAGATTTCAGAATCTATATGATACTTTGAAGCGTTTGCCTTGATGTAGTCAAGGGCAATCTTACATGATTCGCTCATTACTTCACCAAGCTGACCGGTGATGTTAAGTTTTCCATCACCTTTAAAGTAATTTACTTCTACAGGAAGCACATCGCCACCAAACTGCGTATATGCAAGACCTGTAACTACACCTACTTCATCTTTCTTGTCTTTATTGCCATAGTCAAAGACTTCATGACCAAGCCATTCATTGACAAGCGCCTTAGTGATATTTACTGAACGTTTGTTCTCTTTAAGAATTGCCAGTACAGATTTACGTGCTAAAGACGCAATAACTCTTTCAAGCTGTCTGACACCGGCTTCTCTTGTATAGTGTCTGATAAGATAAAGAATCATATCTTCTGACAGTTTCATCTGACTTGGTTTTAAACCGTTGATTTCATACTGCTTTTTCATCAGATGATTCTTTGCGATATTGACCTTTTCAAGTTCTGTATATGAAGAAATTTCAATGATTTCAAGTCTGTCTTTTAAGGCAGCAGGAATATTCTCTTCATAGTTTGCTGTTGCGATAAACAGTACATCAGAAATATCATAAGGTTCTTCAAGATAATGGTCAGAGAACTGATTGTTCTGTTCTGGGTCCAGTACTTCAAGCATTGCACTTGATGGATCTCCTTTATAATCGCTTGACATCTTGTCGATTTCATCAAGAAGGAATACTGGATTTGTTGAACCGGCTTTCTTCATACCCTGAATGATTCTTCCAGGCATAGAACCAAGATAGGTTCTTCTGTGACCTCTTATTTCAGCTTCATCTTTTACACCGCCCAAAGAACATTTGACAAACTTTCTGTCCAAAGCTCTTGCGACTGATTTAGCCAAAGATGTTTTACCTACTCCTGGAGGACCTACAAGACAGATAATCGGTGATTTTAACGAATTTGTCATCTGTTTTACAGCCAGATATTCAAGAATTCTTTCTTTTGGTTTCTTTAAGCCGTAATGGTCTTCTTCAAGAATTTCATTTGCTTTATTCAGGTCAGGATTATCTTCGGTTTTCTGGTACCAAGGTATATTGAGTAACCACTCAAGATAACTTCTGATCACACCTGCTTCACCAGTATTGTTTGGAACCATCTCATAGTGCTTGAACTCTTCTTTAGCTTTGGCTTTGACGTTTTCAGGGAAAGGTTCTTTTTCCACTCTTTCCTGAAGATCTTCAATGCCTGTTGAGAATCCATCACCTTCATCAAGTTCATTCTTGATGGCTTTGAGTTTTTCTCTCAGATAGAAATCTTTCTGTGTTTCTTCAAGAGACTCTTTTACTTTTTCGTTGATTTCTTTTTCTACAAGTTCCATCTGCTTTTCTTTGTAGATGTTCTTGATCATCATCTGGATACGTTTTTCTACATCCAGTTCTTCAAGATATTCCTGTTTATCAAGATAACTTATAAGACAGATCTGAGCATAGGTATCCACAACAGCAACAGCCATTTCACCAGAATACTTTGAAATCTGATTGGTTACAAAACCAGGTCTGTTTGTTCTTGCAGCAAACACATTGAACTCATTAACAGCCTTTTTGCACAGTACTTCAAGTTCAATACTGTCAGTAAACTGGTCATTAAGTTCTTCTACATCGACATAATTGATACCATCAACAAAATAGTGCTTAACAATATTACATCTCTTAATACCTACAAAAGTGACCTTCAAATGGTCATCTCTGACTCTTGATGACTTGATTCTTACAATGGTGCCAACATCAAACACATCATCTGGTCCTGGAGTATCACAGTTCATATCGCGCTGTGAAACTAGTACCAGATTGATATTTGAAGTAAGTGCATGATTTACAGAGTTTACACTTGCTTTTCTTCCGACTTCAATAATCAGCTCCTGCATCGGAAAAATAACAGCACCACGTGTACATATTAGAGGATAGGAATAAATACTTGACATATAACCTCCTTTTTTAAAAAAGACGCATTGCTAGCGTCTTAGTTTTTCTTTAGGAATTCAACAGTTTTCTGTAATTTAAGATCAGCTTTAAGTGAATCTTCTTTTACGTACTTCTTAACTTCTTCAACTGTCATTGAATAGTTCTTAGCCATATCAGCGAATTCTTTTTCAACATCGGAATCACTAACTTCGATATTTTCTTTTTTTGCGATTGCTTCAAGTACTAAAGAAGTCTTAACTTTCTTTTCAGCATCAGCTTTCATGTTTTCCATCAGCTGTTCCTTAGTAGTACCGGTAATCTTGAAATATGTATTCATATCGATACCCTGAGACATCATCTGATAGCTGTACTGATTGAACATATCTTCTTCTTCCTGTTTGATCATAACTGCAGGAATTTCAACTTTTGCGTTTTCATTGATCTTTTCAAGTAAAGCTTCTAAAGCAGTGTTTTCAGCTTCTTTTTCTTTGTTGTTCTTTAAAGATTCTTTGATATGTTTCTTAAGATCTTCTAAAGTCTTAACACCTTCAATCTTCATCTCTTCAATAATAGCTTCATCGATTTCAGGAAGAACTTTCTTCTTGATTTCATGAACCTTAACTTTGAAAGTAGCCTTCTTGCCCTTTAATTCATCTGACTGATAATTCTTAGGGAAAGTTACTTCGATTTCTTTTTCTTCTTCAGCCTTCATGCCTACAAGCTGCTCTTCAAATCCAGGAATGAATGAACCTGAACCGATAGCAAGGTCATAGTTTTCACCTTTTCCGCCTTCAAATGGAACACCATCTTTGAAACCTTCAAAGTCGATTACAGCTGTATCACCATTTTCAACAGCGCCATCTTCTTTTAATACAAGTTCAGCCTTCTGTTCCTGAATCTTCTTTAATTCGTCTTCAACTTCGCTTGCTTTGATGGTAACTTTCTTAGGTTCATATCCTAAGCCGGTATAAGCACCAAGTTCTACATCAGGTTTAACTGGGCAGATGAATACAAGAATGCATTCTTCTTCAGTAAGAGTATCGATATCAAGACTTGGCTGATCGATAAGTTCAACATCATGTTCTTTTACTGCATCAACAAGCATATTCTGAGCAACATTCTGCATTGCTTCAAACATAACCTGCTGAGAAGTGATGTACTGTTTAACTACAGATTCAGGAGCCTGACCTTTTCTGAAACCTTTTACTTCTACTTTTCTAGCGAGTTTCTTGAAAGCTTCCTTCTGGGCTTTCTTCCATTCTTCTGCAGGATATTCAGCAGTAATTTTTACTTCGCAATTTTTTGTTTTTTCAATTTTTGACATAATTTACTCCTTAAACGCTTGATTATTATAACATAACAATCACATATTGAATGCTGATTCAATATAATCCACTATTTTTTGAACCAAATCTTTTGCTTCTTCACTTTCAAGATTCACAGGAAGCATCAGCATCGCTTCCTTAAACAATAGATCTTTGGCAAGTACAAGTTTGGATGGTTCTTTCATATATTGGCTTTCAAGCATCTTTACAGCTTCAATATATCCGTCTGATTCATCAACCGGAAGAACATATTTTGGAATGAATGTATAATCTACTCCATTATTGGAATATGTTATCTCTTCGTTTATTTCCTGCCTTATAAGTGCATCAACAAGAATTACCTTGGCATTTACAAATCCGCCTGATGTCAGATAGGCATTCACAATATCAAGATAATCTCTCAGGTTTCTGTATATCAGGGCATTAACACTCAGAAGCTGTTCTTCATTTGTTCCTTTAAGACCTGCTTCTATTTTTTCAATATCCATTTCTTTATTCACATGCATTCTTGGTTTGAGCTCATCAAAAAGTTCATATATTTTCTTTTCAATGTCCTTGGGGATATATGGAGCCTCGAGTTCCTTAAGCACAAGATAATAGGCTTTTTCATATTCTTTCTTAGTAATAAGCCCCTCAATTTCTTTAATAAGTTCTTCGTAGTAATTCATATTCTTAATTATATATAAATATTTAAAGCTAAATCATTTACAAACACATAATCTTAGGTATAAAATTGCAAAGTATGAAAAATATAGGTTTCAATAATGAGAAGTATATAAGACTTCAGTCCGAGAACATCGAAAAGCGTGTTTCCAAGTTCCAGAAACTCTATCTGGAATTCGGCGGTAAGCTGTTTGATGACTTCCATGCGTCAAGAGTTCTTCCTGGCTTTGAACCAGACACCAAGATCAAGATGCTGATGAACATCAAAGACAAAGTCGAAATCATGTTCGTAATCAATGCATGTGACATCGAAAAGAACAAAATGCGTTCTGACCTCGGTATTACCTATGCACAGGATCTTTTCAGACTTATCGACGCTTTCAGAGGTAATGATTTATATGTCGGATCTGTTGTCATCACAAGATATGAAGGACAGTCCGAAGCGAAAGCACTGCGTAAGAAGCTGGAAAAAGACGGAATCAAAGTTGCCTACCACTATGCTATTGATGATTATCCAAACTGTATTGAAAAGATTCTTTCCAAGGAAGGTTTTGGAAAGAACGAATACATCAAGACAGAAAAGAAGATTGTCGTTGTAACTGCTCCTGGACCAGGAAGCGGAAAACTCGCAACTTGTCTTAGTCAGATGTACAACGATTCAGTCAACGGAATCAAAGCAGGATATGCCAAATTTGAAACCTTCCCTATCTGGAATCTTCCGCTGAATCATCCGGTTAACCTTGCCTATGAAGCTGCAACTGTAGACCTGAATGATGTCAATATGATTGACCCGTTCCATCTTGAAGCCTATAACGAAATAACAGTCAACTATAACCGTGATGTTGAAGCCTTCCCGGTACTTAACGAACTGTTCAAAAAAGTTCAGGGTAAAGCAATCTACAAATCACCTACTGATATGGGTGTAAATATGGTTGGCTTCTGTATTGAAAATGACAATGTCTGCAAGAAAGCCAGCAAAAACGAAGTAATCAGAAGATATTATGATGCTCTTGTCAAAGCCACTCAGGACGATACATATGAAGAACAGATTGCTAAACTTGAAACAATCATGCGCAAGATCGGTACGGATCCTAGTGAAAGAACATGTATTGCCAAAGCCAAAGCTGTTGCCGACAAGACAAAAGCTCCTGCCTTTGCGATTGAACTTCCTGATGGAAGAATCATTACCGGCAAGACTTCAAAACTTCTTGGCTGTGCTTCTGCTGCCCTATTGAATGCTCTTAAAGACCTGGCAGGTCTTCCTGATATCGATCTTCTTTCCAAAGATGTGATAGTTCCTATTCAGGATTTAAAGACCAATCACTTAAAAGGCCACAATCCACGCCTTCATACTGATGAAGTGCTGATTGCCCTTGCAATTCAGTCAATGACTGATAAAAACTGTGAAAAAGCACTTGATGCCATTCCACTTCTTAAAAACTGTGAAGCGCATTCCACAGTAATTCTTTCAGAAGTTGATTACAAATTATTTAAAAAACTGGAAATGAGAGTTTCTCAGGATCCAGTCTATCAGGTTAAAAAGTTATACCATGGTTCATAGAAATATGAACCTTTTTATTTGTTGCATTTACCTTTAAATGGGCATTCATCACACTTAGGATTTCTGGCAAGACAGGTGTATCTTCCAAAGAAGATAAACTGATGATGAAGTCTGCACCACTCTTCTTTCGGGAATGCTTTATTAAGTTTTTTTTCAATTGTCAGTACATCATCACTTTCTTTTGCGATACCAAGTCTTTTTGAAACTCTTGTTACATGAGTATCTACTGCAAAAGCAGGATAGTCAAAGCAGTTGCTTAAAACGACATTTGCTGTTTTTCTTCCAACTCCAGGTAAAGATTCTAACCCTTCTCTGTTATCAGGAACTGATCCGTTGAATCTTTCTTCAATAGCTTTTGCTGCACCGATGATATTCTGAGCTTTATTCTGATATAAACCAATGGATCTGATATATTCAATGACTTCATGAATATCTGCATCAGCAAGTTCTTTACTGCCGGGATATTTTTCAAAAAGACAAGGTGTACACATATTGACTCTTTCATCAGTTGACTGGGCAGATAGGATTACCGCAATAAGTAATTCAAAAGAATTTCTGTGTATTAATTCACAGTGTGCATCAGGGTAGAGTATATTAAGTTCTTTCTGAATAAGATCAGGACTTATTTTCTTCATTTCTTAAAACCGCTTCAATATAGGCAATTGAAACCTTTTTGTAAGCCTCAGCTACTCTTAAGGCATCATTGAATTTTGCTTCTGAAAATTCATTTATCAGATCACTGGCTTTCTTGAGTTCGTTCTGTGTTAAAGGTCTGGCAAATACAATGTCAAGAGTGTCAAATATATCCTTATTTTCTGCTATTTCATACTGATTGGGATCGAATTCAAAAATACCGTCAATATTGAATACAATACTGTTCTTTTCCGCTTTGATTAAAAGATACTTTTTGGCAACAAGTGAAGCAATCAGTGTATCGATTTTCTTGATGTCACAGGACAGCTTCTTCATCAGATAGTCATAGGAAATCTTTATGCCGTTTCTGTTGGCAAAATCAGCAACAAGAATAAGCACCAGTTCATCATTGGTGATGTTAAGTTTTTCAAAATTGGCTATCAGCCATGTCTTGGAGTCAAAATAAGGTTCTTTATACCACTTCATTGTTTCTTACCTGTAAATAACATTTTTTCATCAGGAATAAAGTCAGTTATGACTTCGCCGACAAATCCTGCTTTATTCATTTTTTCTTTCAGCATAAGAGAATCAAATACATGCTGAAGATGATGTTCCTGTATCATAACACCATTATCGTAAAAAGTGAAATGTTCATTGATGGTATTTTCTATTCTGTCTGAGATTATTGTCCACTGGTATGGAACTCCATCATACAGCTCACCTTCTTCAATATATTCTTCACTGAATTCAAGAAGTCTTACCGGATTATGTGTATCAAATATAATTCTTCCACCGGTATTAAGATGTTCATATGCGCATCTGAAGAATGAATCCAGCTGTTTTTCATCAAGATAATTGATTGAATCTACAAGGCAGAGTATCAGATCATATTTCTTATCAAGATGATAATCTGTCATATCAAGAAGAAGATACTCACCATCAAAGTTCTTTGAACTTGTTTCTTTCATTTTAGAAGAGATATCAGAAGCAGTAACTTTATAGCCTTTTTCTTTTAGAATACGGGCCATTACACCAGATCCACTTGCCAGTTCAAGCACAGTAGAAAAAGGCTCAGATTCAATGAATTTAAGCCAGTAACTGAAACTTTCTTCATCCATTAACAGCCAGTCATAATACTGAGCCAGCCTGTCATATGGTTTTACATCTTTATTTCCGGTAAATCCTTCCATAGTCCCTCAAGATTGTATCTGATTCTTTCTTCTCCGACAAATATGTGGCACACTACTTCACCAAGATCTGCCAGCATCCATCCTGAATCTTTAGAATTGGTATTTGGACGGTAATCAATTCCCTCTTTATCACATTCTTCATATATTTCATCGATAATAGCATTGGCTTTACGGCAGTTGTTTGCTGAAGCAATCACAAAATAATCAACAAGAGGATTTGCTGATCTGATGTCAATTATTTTAATGTTTTCACCCTGCTTTGCATCTATTGCGTTATATGCAGCTTCTAATACAGTTTTCATTTCCTTTATCCTTAAGATATTTTTCTACATCATCTACAAGTGCTCTGTATGCACTTTCCAAATCGATAAACGCATATTCCAATAAGCCATCTTCAATCTGTCTTAATGGTTCTCTTTTATCGGCAATATAGATAATCATATTCAGTTTTGTTTTATGTTCACAGATTGTGTGATTGTATATTGCATCAAGCACTTCTTCATCTATGTCACTGTAAAGATTTTTCAAAAAATATTTTGCTGTATAACCATGAATTGCTCCAACAGGATAGTTCATCTTATCTGGATCGTATTCTTTTAATATGGCGAACTGATCTTCTTTCGGCATTTCCTTGCAGATATCATGAAGAAGTCCTGCAAGATAAGCCTTATCAGAGTCTACTTTAGCACTCACCGCCAGCATTCTTGCGGTTTCGGCTACACTTTTGGAATGCTCAAATCTTTTCTCAGACATCGAAAGCTTTACATAATCTTCAACCATAGAAAAATCATTGAAGAAGTCCTTCTTTTCTATGTCGCTTAGTTTTTCAATATCAATCATTCTCATGGAAGAATGATTTTATGCTCCTTACTTCTTCTGTACAGAATAATCTGTCTTCCGATAGTCTGTACAAGTTCAGCATTGGTATTAGACAAAAGATCAATGACAATTTCATTTTTCTCCTGTTCACAACTTTTAAGTACAGATACTTTAACAAGTTCATGTGCTTCTAAAGATGTATCAAGTGTATCAATAACCGTTTCAGTTACACCATCTTTTCCAATCATGACATTGGCTTTAAGATGATTTGCTTCAGCTCTTAAGAATCTTTTCTGTTTTCCATTAAGCATTAGATAAATACCTCACTTTCATATATTCTGATTTTATCGTTTATGGCGATTGTAATCTTTGCTTCACCCTTGATTCTGATAAGGCCGAATCCCTTAATCAGGAATGTACGCATCGATTTTACAGTATAATCATTTCTCTTCCATGGAAGAAGTGTATATTCATATTTCTTTTGAAGATATCTTTCTCTGTTGGCGAAATTTGTACGGTGTATATCATCATGTATCGCTTCAAATATTACTGAACAGTTCTTCTTTGGTGCGACATCGATTTCAAACAGTTTCGACATAAAGAATGACTGTTTTTCATATACCTGATATACAAGTGGTTTAACAGTTCTGTATTCAAGATACTTCTTGAGCTTATCAAGCGGCATATTGACCAGAATATTGTCAAGATCATCAATGCCAGGTGTATCAATGAAAATATAGCCGTTATGTTCCATCTCCAGCGCACCTACGGTAGTACCAGGATAGATTGAAACAGTAAGATTGCTGTTTCCAAGGAGTCTGTTGATTATTGTAGATTTACCGGCATTTGATTTTCCGACAAATACAACTTTTTTGTATCCGAATTCTTCCAGACAGTTATAGAACAAAGATTCAAACGAAGAATCCTTATGGTGAGTCAACAGCATATCCTTAACATTCGGATAAAGTTTATGTATTTTTCTGAATACACCAGTATATATTTCGTTTATACGTTCATCAGTTACATTATTTGGAAGAAGGTCAATCTTGTTTACGATAAACAGAACATCATTGAATCTGAACTGTTCAATAAAATTTTCCTGGTCAAGTACCAGTGCTTCATAACAGTCAACTATCAGTACATATAGAGCATTACTGTACCCGGCATAGATACTTTTTAGTTCTTTATTGTAGTTACGCTGAATATACTTTGAAGTATCCCCGTAATGAACCAATTTAAAACATCTCTGACAATATTTCTGTTCAGGTGAATTTACATATCCAGGCTCATCAGGACTGGCATTCTGTAAAGAAATACCACATCCAAGACATTTATTTTCGAACGACATATTTAAAAAGGAATTTTTCGATATTGCGGTTGAATCGTGTATAGAATTTCTCATCAACAGAGAATGGTTTTACATAGATACTTGTAAGACCGAATTTCTTTGTGCCAAAGACATCAGTAACAAGCTGATCACCCATTGTAAGAACAGTTTTCTTGTTGAAATGGTGTCTTTTCCAGATTCTAAAATAAACCAGAAACAATGGTTTAAAACTCCAGGCATACCATTCGACGTCGAGATTCTGACAGAATCTTTTTACACGTTCAGTAGTATTGTTGGAATATATGATAACTTCAAACCCACTGTTTTTAAGCCATTCTACCCTTCTTTTTGCAGTTTCATTTGGATCTGGTGTATATTCATCAACAAGCGTATTGTCGATGTCAAGAAGAATTACTCTGTAACCGAGTGAATAATACTTTTCAGGATTGAAATCTTCGAATTTATCGATGATCTCATCAGGTGTAAACAGGTATGAAATCATAGATCTTCAAATAAAGAAATCGTATATTCTTCAGTATGTTCGAATTTCTTTTCTTCTTTCTTTATGACAGGTGTTTCCTGTACTTCTTTTGTATGTTCAATGCTCTTTACTTCTTCTTGAGGTATCAGTGATTCTTCTTCAAATTCACCAGTATCTGAAAGAGAATTGTAATCTTCAGGAAGATCAATAATCTTTACGGTTTCAATATCACTCAAATCATCTTTCATAAGTGAATATGATTCATTACTTGATACTGTTCCTGAGAATGACTGCTCAATATCCATGAACGGAATATCCTTAACATCAAACTTAATATATTCTTTGTCCTTATAGTAAAGAGAATTGTATGGACCGACAACTTTAGAAGCGGTAACAGAGGCAGGATTAGTCTTGATCTGTTTAAAGATTCTGATGCCTTTTACAGCTCTATTAGTGAATGCAAGTTCACTGAAGTGAATTCTCTTCATGCCGCGGTCAAGCGCCAGCAGCATTTCGTTTCCATCATGATTGTCTACAGCAACGCTGACCAGTTCATCCTGTTTACAGGATATTGCCAGTACACCTTGAGCTCTGGTTGCTAAGTCGGAGAGTATTTCAGAAGAATACTTGTTGTAGTAACCGTTCTTTGTGACAATTACCAAGTCACTGCCTTCATAGCAGATATTCATAGATACTACTTCATCATTCTTTTTGAGTTTCATGGCAACAAGTTCTTTGCCCCACTTTGTAACCTCAAACTTAGGAATTGATGTCTTTTTGATTATGCCGTTTTTTGTAGCAAGCACAACAAAGGCATAGGTCTGGAAATTCTTTACAAGACAGGCACCGATAACTCTTTCGTTGCCCTCCATCTTTACATAACTTGAAAGATGTTTACCAAGGTCTTTGAATTTTCCGTCTTCAATCTTATATAAAGGAAGATACAGATAATTGCCCTTTGAAGTAAATACCAGCAGTGTATCAAGTGTTTCGCCATCTTTTACGCCGATCAGGAAATCACCATCTTTAGTAAATGGCAGTGATCCTTCATTGCTGGAATATGCACGTGGTGTATAACGCTTGATATAACCGTCTTTAGATAAAGACAGATAACAATCTTCGTTTGGAATCATTGCCAGTTTATCTACAACTATTTCAGTTACTTCATCTTCAATCGTTGTCTTTCTTGGAGTTGGACACAGTTCATTTACTTCTTTAAGTTCTTTAACCAGTACTTCAGTAAGAATCTGAGCTGAATTGATGATTCTTTCAAGTTCAGCAATTTCTTTAATCAAAGAAGCATACTCTTCTTTAAGTTGAGTAATATCGGTATTTGAAAGACGGTAAAGACGCAGATTTACAATCGCTTCTGCCTGAATTTCAGTGAACGCAAAAGCCTTCATCAGATTGAGTACAGCATCTCTTTTATCTTTTGACTTTCTGATAAGCTCAATTACCTCATCAAGAATGGAAATGGCTTTAATAAGACCTTCAATGACGTGAAGTCTGGCTTTCTTCTTATCTCTTAAGAAAATACTTCTGTTTAATACAACCTGTTTTCTGTGTTCGATAAACGCATCTATTGCAGCAGTCAAAGACATCAGCACCGGTCTGTGGTTGACGATGGCAATTGAATTGTATGAGTAATTTATCTGCAGATCAGTTGATTTATAAAGATAATTAAGAATCAGATTTGCATCTGTTTCTTTTCTTACATCAATTACGATTTTTAATCCGCTTCTTCCGGATTCATCTCTTACGTCAAGAATGCCTTCAACATCTTTATTTAAAGAAATATCAGAAATCTTTTTGACAAGCTGACATTTGATTACTTCATAAGGAATCTCAGTGACAATAATCTGATTGTTGGTTTTGCCTTCAACAATTTCACATCTCGATCTTAAGACAACCTTGCCTTTACCGGTTGCGAATACATCCTTAATTGCATCTTTTCCCTGTACGATACCACCAGTAGGAAAATCAGGTCCTTTGACATACTGAAGAAGTTCATCAAGTGAACATTCAGGATTATTAAGTCTGTGGATTGTAGCATTTACAATTTCATTGAGATTATGTGGAGCAATATTTGTTGCATAACCTGATGCAATACCGGTTGAACCGTTTACAAGAAGCATAGGATATCTTGCAGGTAATACTGTAGGTTCAAGACAGGTATCATCATAGTTGTTGGTCATTGTAACGGTATTCTTGTCAATATCCTGTAACATCAGTGCAGCATTTTTGCTTAAACGCGCTTCTGTGTAACGCATTGCAGCAGCAGGATCATCATCGATAGAACCATTATTACCGTGCATGTCAATAAGCGGAAGATTGACTTTCCAGTCCTGTGACATACGTACCATTGCTTCATAGATACTTGAATCACCATGCGGATGGAAAGTTCCCATTACACTACCTACTGTTTTTGCTGATTTACGGTGTGCTTTTTCAACGGTATTTCCGTCTATCCACATTGAATAGAGTATTCTTCTCTGTACTGGTTTTAGTCCATCTCTTGCATCTGGAAGTGCTCTTTCCTGAATGATGTATTTGGTGTAGATACCAAAACGGTCAGACATGATATTGTCTAGCGTATCATCGAGATATGGAAGTTCTGTTATATCTTTCTTAGCCATTTCGTTCTACCTTGTAATCTTCTTCTAAAGTGAAATCGATATTCTTGTCGATCCAGTCACGTCTTAATTCTGCATTGTTGCCCATTAATACTGAAATCTTTCTTTCACATAACGCAGCATCTTCGATAGATACTCTGATCAGAGTACGTTTTTCAGGATCCATTGTTGTATCCCAAAGCTGATCTGCATCCATTTCACCAAGACCTTTGTAACGCTGTATATCAAGCTTTACACCGTCTTCTCTATAAGAGTTAAGTTCTGCATCAGAATAGCAGTAATGCATATCCTTGCCTTTAATAACACGGTATAAAGGAGGCATGGCAATATAGACATGTCCTTTTTCTATCAGTTCTCTCATGAATCTGTAGAAGAAAGTCAGAAGCAGTATCTGAATATGTGCACCATCGGTATCGGCATCGGTCATGATTATGACTTTGTCATAGTGAATATCATCAATATCGAAATTCACACCAACTCCAGCGCCTAAACAATGCACAATTGTATTGAGTTCTTCATTCTTTTCAACATCCATCAAAGAAGCTTTTTCAGTATTCAGAACCTTTCCCCTTAAAGGTAGGATGGCCTGGAATTTAGAATCACGGCACTTCTTTGCAGAACCGCCGGCAGAATCACCTTCGACCAGGAACAGTTCAAGATGCTTATAGTCTTTTGACTGGGCATTTGCTAGTTTTCCCGAAAGAATTTCTTTGGATTTCTTGGCATTTGTTTTACCTGCTCTTGCTTCATCCTTGGCTTTTCTGGCAGCTTCTCTTGCCAAAGAAGCACGCTGAATCTTTTTAATGAGATTAAATGCTGTTTCTTTGTTTTCATGTAAGAAGTACATCAACTGAGTTGCAACAACATTCTCAACAGCAGTTTTAGCTTCAGGTGTACCAAGTTTTCCTTTGGTCTGTCCTTCAAACTGTAAGAGATTTTCAGGTATTGTAACAACAATAATACTTGTCAGACCCTCTCTTACATCAGATCCTTCAAAGTTGGAATCTTTATCTTTAAGAATACCCTGCTCTCTTGCATAGTCATTTATTGTCTTTGTGAAAGCAGTCTTAAAACCAGTCTCATGAGTACCGCCGTCTTTTGTACGTACGAGGTTTACATAAGAGAATGTATTCTCCTGATATGAGTCGGTATACTGGAAGGCAATTTCAGCTTTTATGCCCTGTGATTCATCAGAGAATGCAACCGTTTCATGAAGAACATCCTTGTCTTCATGAAGGTAGCTCATGAACTCTTTTAAACCTTCAGCATAGACATATTCTTTTACTTCGTTATCGAAATTGTTCTTTACAGTAAGTTTAAGATTTTTTAAAAGGAAAGCCTCTTCCTGTGCTCTTTCACAGATAGTAGAGAAATTGAAAACTGTTGTTGAGAAGATTTTTGGATCTGGTTTAAATGTAACTTTTGAACCAGTTCTGTTTGTAGGACCAAGTTCTTTTAAACCTGAGCACTTTCTTCCGCCGTTTTCAAAACGCATCAGATAGCGTTTCTTCTCTCGGCATACTTCTACTTCAACCCATTCACTTAATGCATTTACAACAGATGCACCAACACCATGTAATCCACCCGCAGTCTTATAGCCGCCTTCACTTGAAAATTTGCCTCCGGCATGAAGCACAGTATAAATGACTTCAAGAGTATTTTTGCCTGACTTGTGTTTTCCTACAGGCATACCTCTGCCAAAGTCTGTTACAGTAACTGAACCATCTTTGTTCAGTTCAATAATAATTTCATTTCCGTATCCGTTTAAAGCCTCGTCAATAGCGTTGTCCACTATTTCCCATACAAGATGGTGTAAACCTCTTCCATCAACTGAGCCGATGTACATACCAGGTCTTTTTCTGACAGCTTCTAAACCTTCAAGAATTTCAATTGAACTTTCATCGTAATTTCTGTTTGTCATAACCTTTAGAATTATACCATATTGTAAATTGGTGTTATTATGTAATCGAGGTGTTTTTATGTTAGATTTTCAAGTTGTTTTATGGTCGATTATCGGATATCTTACAGGCTCAATTTCCTGGTCTATTATCATTGGAAAACTCGTATTTCATAAAGATATCCGTGAATACGGAAGCGGCAACCCCGGCGGTACAAATGCGGGTAGAGTATTCGGAATAAAAACCGGTATAGAAGTCATACTGCTTGATGCGTTTAAAGCTCTTGTTGTGATGATTATCTGTTCTCTATTCTATGAAAAAGCCATTGCTGCAGCGGGATTTGCTGCTGTAATAGGTCACTGTTTTCCTGTTTACTACCACTTTAAAGGTGGAAAAGCTGTTTCAACAGGATACGGATTTATTCTTGGATTATGTATTTTCTATAAAGTCGATTACATCTTCACGCTGGTATACCCACTGCTAATATTCGTGATTGTATTATGTCTTTGCAAAATGATGTCTCTTGCATCAATGACTTCACTGTTATCAGCAGCAATAATTACACATTATACCTGTGACAATCAGATGATCAGAGTTCTTGTGACATTACTTGCACTTCTTGTAATCATCAGACACAGATCTAATATCAAACGTATCTATGAAGGAAAAGAAAGTAAAGTTAAATTCATTAAATAAGGTATCATAAGATACCTTATTATGTGATAAAAAAAGAGATGTTAACATCTCTTTGTGGTCTATTTGTTTATTACTGACCCATTGATTTCATGATCTGTCTGATCTGAGCTTCTGATGGTTTTCTACCCATCTGAGCATACATAGCACGGACCATTTTTTCATTGATTGGAGGATTTTCCTTAAGCTGTTTGTTGAAGATGCTTCTTGTTACAAAGAATGCGATAACAGCACCAAGTAATGCTCCTAATACGAAATATAATACGTAATCCCACATAATTATTACCTTCCTTAACCTTTTCTATTCTAAACAATATTTGTATATTTGTAAAATACCTGTAGGCTTGTTAACTTCCCTGTTTGTTCAGGTGGGCAAACTGTATATATCTTAAGGATTCCAACTCAATGGCATTCAACAACAATATATAACTTCGTTATCCCTGTAGTTAATGTGTAGGAAGATCATATTGCCTACCAGGTAATTTAATTATACTTTAGGAAACAAACGGTTCAAACATCTTCTTGTAATTCTTTATCAGTTTTTCTATCTGCGAGGATGTTGGATCTGCTACTTCCCAGTCTTTGGCGGCAATCTGAGAATCCTTTACAATTCCATTTACAACAGTAAATACCTGAGGTGTATAAATGGCTTTTTCGCCTTCGTCTTCTCTTAATGTCGTATATAGATCATCAATATAGAGTTCTTCGTTGTCTGGCGAATAAAGCGGATAATCAAGGTCATAACAGTCGATGTAATAAATGGTCACACCTGCTTCAATGCCGGCTTTATTTAAATACTGAACAAGAGACTGACAATATGAACAGGATTCATGTCCCACATAGAATATACCGGAACTTTCTGACTTGATGACTTTATCCATTTCTGGAAGTTTAATAAGTCTGAAACAGTGAACACTTTCAATTCCTATATATCCTGACATATCTACTTCTTCACTTTGAGGTATATATGTATATTCTGCTTTTTCATTCTGGCAGCCAGTCAAAAGAAATAGTGTCAGTAGTATCAAAACTAGATTTCGATAATTTTTATGTCTTTGTAACATTCTTCGATTTTATCTTTTTCTGCCAGGTCATTTGACATTGATGTAGCAAGTGAAGCTGCTTCCCCATACATGAAAGCTTCTACTGCGTTGCCACCTCTTATGGTATTGAATAAGAATCCGGCAATCAGTGAATCAAAATAACCGGTAACATAATAATCATTATCAGTAGCTTCACATTTGTATACTTTACCATCGCTGCAGAAATATGAAGGTTCACTTCTCTTGCATACTACACAATTTCTGACACCATTTTTATTGAGATTAAGCAGTTTTTCTTTAATTGCTGATTCATTATCGTCATATGAGATAAGATGTGTCACATTGGCGAAAAACGGTTTAAGTTCAAGACATTTATCAATGACATCTTCTGTACAGTCAAGAACAACTCTTATTCCATCTTCAGTGAGTTCTTTACAGATTTCGATAATTCTTTCTTTTAATTCATCCTGAATGTTTCCGGAAAGCACAAAGAAGTCATCATCATAGATGCTGGTAACTCTGTTTTTGAACTTATCAAATTCTTTTTCAGAAATATTAGGTCCTTTAGCATTGATTGATGTCTCATTGCTTCCAAGAAGTTTTACATTGATTCTTGTAGTTTCCGTAATACTGGTAAATAAAGGCTGAATGCAAGGATACTTCGAAAGCAGATCAATATATATTTCTTTTGTGAATCCGCCAAGAAAGCCAAGACAGTTGGAATTTATACCGAGATTACTTAAAACAATAGAAACATTGATGCCCTTTCCACCGCAGTCAAACTTTTCATTATTGCTTCTTGAAACACTACCATTTCTGATGTCATCATCTAAAGACAGATAGTAATCTAAAGATGGATTTACTGTACATGTATATATCATGAATTCATTATAATCTTTTTTAGGATGTATAATGTGTTTATGGAAAAATTACTGTCTCAACTTATTGAATCAGATTATCCTGATATTCTGATCAAAGATATAAAAACAAACTCAAGGCTTATTGAACCAGGCGATCTTTTTGTCTGCATCAACGGTAAGGTTGACCGTCATGAATACATCCCTTTTGCAATAGAAAAAGGTGCTGTATGTATTATCGGCTCAAAAGATATAAAAACTTCTGTTCCTTATATCAGAGTTGAAAACCCTGACGCCATTCTTGATGAACTCTATTCAAAATTCTATGACTATCCGCAGAATAAACTCAAACTTATTGGAGTTACAGGAACAGACGGCAAGACTTCAACTACAACCATCATTCAGACGCTTATCGGTGATGATATCTGTGGTTACATTGGCACAAACGGTTATTCCTGCAGATTCTTCAAAAGAGATACCGACAATACTACTCCAGGAAAGGAAACTCTATACAGAATTCTTTATGAGTTTGCCTGCTCAGGAATGAAGTATGTAGCAATGGAGGCGAGCTCAGAAGCATTCTTCTACAACCGACTTGACCATATAAGGTTCCATACTTCCGGTTATACCAATATTGATTCCGAACACCTCAATACTCATAAGACTCTTGAAAACTATATTGCCTGCAAATCAATGTTGTTTGCACAGACCGACAATTATTCTATTCTCAATTCTCATGACTTACATTTCAACGAGATGAAGAAAACTGCTTCAAAGCCTCTTACATATGGCTTCAATGAAACAGATGATCTCTATATCAAAAACATAGAGTCCTATCCTAACAGATCAGTATACAATTTTGTCTTTGAAGGTAAAGAACATATCATAAATACAAAACTTCTGGGAAAATTCAATGCGGAAAACCTGGCATGTGCCATGCTGATTCTTCTTTCAATGGGATTCAAAGAAGAATGGCTTTTAAAGAATGTTGAAAACATCAATATTCCGGGAAGAATGGATGTGATTGATCTGGGACAGAACTTCCACTGTATCGTGGATTATGCCCATACTCCTAACGGATTAACAAGACTATTTGAATTTGTTAAAACACTCGATATCAACAGAGTTATATCTGTCTCCGGACAGGCCGGTGAAAGAGATGCTTCCAAACGAAAATATGTCGGCAAAATAATTGCCGACAATTCCGATAAAGTATTCTTTACATATGAAGATCCACGTCATGAGGATGTCAATCACATCATCGATGACATGTGCGAACTTATTAAAGATTACGATAACTACGAACGTATCCTTGACAGACACGATGCCATCAAAGCAGCTATTGATTACGCAAAACCAAACGACCTTGTTCTCATCTTGGGAAAAGGAAGTGAAGATGGCAACTACATTGGTGATGAATGGGTATACTTCGTAGATAACAAGGAAGCTGAAAAAGCTATCCTAGATCGTCTTTGTAATAATCATTAAGAATTTTGAGAATGTCCCAGGCAGTAAACAGGCCCAGGACTTTTTCATTATAGCGGCCGTTTTCTGTTACAAATACACAATGTGTTTTTTCGTTGTTGCCGAAATTGGTAAAGAACTGATCTATAACGCTCTGCAGTTTGGTATCTTTGTTTACAAACAGAAGCTTTTCTTTAGAAGATTCTATAGAGATATATTCTTTAACATCAGAAAACTTTATTTCATCATAGAGATTAACTCTGTGTTCAACGAGATTTCTGATTACTTCACTTGTCAGAACACCGCACAATAATCCCTCGTCATAAACAGGTATGAATGAATAATTCTTTTCGTTCATTATCTTAAGTGTTTCAAGTATTGAATCATTTACTGTAACAGAAAAGATATTTTTGTTTGCTTTTTCAAGAGCCTTTTTAGGATATTTAACAAAATCAACTATTCTTTCAAGCTTTTCAATAAGTTCATCTGTGAAATCAGCATACTTGTTGTCAAGTATCTGATGAGAAAGATCATTTCTCTTGTTTCGACAATAATCAATGAAAGTAAATTCTGAGTAGTATGGATATATCCTTTTATCTCTTAATTCAACTGACTTAGCATAAAATGACTCGTTGTCAAAAGACGAGCCATTTTTGTTAAGAGTCAGGTTTTCAAGTTCAAGGAAAAGTTCCCTGAATCTGGCCTGATTATTCATTATCGCTGATTTGCGTTGAACATTCTGTTTAATTCTTCAACGACTTTTGTGTGAAGTTTGTTTACTTCTTCAGCAGTTAGTGTAGCTTCTAAAGATTCATAGACAATTGTGAAAGAAATTGATTTCTTTCCTTCAGCAATATGTTCACCTTTATAGATATCAAATACTTCTACTGATTTAACCATCTTTCCGCCGGACTTCTTTATAGCTTTGATGATAGAAGCAGCAGTTGTTTCATCATCAACAAGTAAAGACAGGTCTCTTGAAACGGATGGATATCTGTTGATTACAGGAGCTTTTACCTTCTGTGGAGCAATCTCCATCAGTTCATTTAGTGCGATTTCAGCATAGTATGCACCAGCGATCTTGATGTCAGAAATGTAGTTTGGATGCATTTTACCAAGTATGGCAATAGTCTTATCGCCAATCTTTAATACACATGACTGATATGGATGGAAATGTACAGTATCAAGATCATTTTCTGTAAGATTAATTCTTTCTTTGTGATAGCCGAGTGATTCCAGCATTTCATATACCAGACCCTTTAGAACATAGAAATCAGCTTCTACTTTATTATGCAAAGCTTTTGACTCAGAGAAATTACCAGAAAGGATAATGCCGACTCTTTCCCCTTCTTTTTCTTTGGCATAAACAGTAGAAATTTCAAACAGATTTACATTCTGGTTACCATGTGCAACGTTATATGCCAGTGATTCAATCATTGAGTTCATCAAAGAATTACGTACATACTTTCTTTCTTCTGAAAGTGGTGACTGTAATGCGATCGCTTCACCTAACGGCATACATGCTTCATCAACATGCTTCTGAGAAACCAGAGTATATGAATATGTTTCATTCATTCCGTTATCTGTAAACAGATTTCTGATGATTCTTCTTGCAGACTGTACAGGAGTAAGTGCTCCAACAGTCTGTGGCATTTGTGGAAGAGTAGAAACAAGTGAATCAAAGTCAGTAAGTCTTACGATTTCTTCATCGATATCTTCTCTTATCTTTAAATCAGAAGCACGGCTAGAAGGAATTTCTGTATAGAACTTGTTTCCTTCTTTTCTTACTTTGAACTGAAGCCTTTCCATAACTCTTACGGCTTCATCAACTGTATATTCTTTACCGATTAAAGCATTAAGATGTTCAACGGTTTCTTCAATTTCATATGGCTTATAATCAACTTTTCCATATTCAACAGTTTTTTCAAAATCTTTTGCATCAGCGAGTTCAATAAGAAGCTGAACTGCTCTATCCATAGCCTTGTTCTGTGATAATGGTTCTAAGCCCTTGGCAAATCTTGCAGCAGCCTCGGTCTGAAGGCCTAAACGGTTTGCTGTACGACGAATCTGAGCGTGATCGAATAAAGCAGCTTCAATAATAAGACCGGTTGTGTCTTCAAGAATTTTGGTGTTTTCTCCACCCATGATTCCGGCAATACCGATAGGTTCATTGTTTGAAGTGATCATCAGATCGCCCTTTTCAATTTCATATTCAATTCCATCCAGAGCCATGTATTTACCGGAAAGATCATCTTTGATGGTGATTTCACGGTTTGGATTGGTTCTTAAGTCATAGAAATGAAGTGGCTGACCTGTTTCCAGCATTACATAGTTGGAAATATCAACCAGGTTATTGATAGCTTTTACACCGTTTGCACGAAGGTGATCCTTCATCCATTTAGGTGATTCTTTGATTGTGACATTGTTTACAACCTTACCTAAGAAATGTGTACAGTTAGCTGATTCAGAAACAATCTTAAGTGATGATTCTTTACCGATTTCAGCAGCACCTTCATACTCAGGAAGTCTGATTGGTTTATCTAGGATAGCAGCAACTTCTCTGCACATGTTGAATACACCAAGACAGTCTGGTCTGTTGGCATAGATAGAAATATCATAGATAGTATCTTCAAGACCCAGTTTTGAAAGAATGTCAGTTTCACCGATTTCAAATGTATCATCAAGTTCTTCGATACCATTGCGGCTTGGTGAATCTTCAGCAAGCATTTCTTCAGTGATGTTGAGTTCTTTTAATGAACAGAGCATTCCGTTAGATGACTGACCCCTGATAACTCCGGCTTTGATTTCACCGCCAGGAAGTTTAGCACCAACCTGAGCTACGATAACCTTTAAACCTTCACGGCAGTTAGGAGCACCACATACGATATCAAGAACTTCTTTTCCGATATCGACTTTAGTTACGTGAAGATGGTCAGAATCCGGATGATCATGGCATTCAATAACTTTACCGACAATAAGGTTTGTACCTAAACCCAGATGTTCTTCCGATTCAACTTCAAAACCAGCTTTTACAAGCTTTTCTTTTATTTCGTCATTGGTAAGATCGCTGATATCAACGAAATTACTTAACCAGTTTAAACTAAGTAACATAAATTGCCTCCTATTTCTTGAATCCGCTTAAGAAACGGACATCATTTGTATACAGATCACGGATATCAGTAATACCGTATTTAAGCATAGCCAGTCTTTCAAGACCCACACCAAACGCAAATCCAGTGTATTTCTTTGAGTCAATTCCAGCCATTTCGAGTACATTTGGATGAACCATACCTGAACCAAGAATTTCAATCCAGCCTGTTCCTTTACATGTTGGACAGCCTTTACCGCCACATACATGACAGGTCATATCTACTTCAAAGCTTGGTTCAGTGAATGGGAAATATGAAGGACGGAATCTGATTTTTGCATCTTTCTTGAACAGTTCCTTAATCATAAGTTCAAGAGTTCCCTTTAAGTCAGCAACAGTGATATTCTCGCCGATTACCAGACCTTCACACTGCATGAACTGATGAGAATGGGTAGCATCGTCATCATCTCTTCTGTATACCTTACCAGGACATACAACTTTAATAGGAAGTGAATTTGCCTGCTTTTCAAGTTCTCTCATCTGAATTGCAGTAGTCTGTGATCTTAAAAGATGATTTACATCGATATAGAATGTATCCTGCATATCTCTTGCCGGATGACCTTCTGGTGTATTTGCTCTTGTGAAGTTATATTCGTCAAGTTCTACTTCTGGTCCTTCAGCTACGTTATAGCCCATGCCGATAAATACATCTTCTAGTTCTCTTTGAACCAGTGTCAAAGGATGTAATGATCCAATTCTTGGTGTATAGGCATCAAGAGTCAGGTCAATCTTTTCTTTTTCCAGCTGAGCATTTAGTCCAGCTTTTTTAAGTTCTTCTACTTTACTTTCAAGCAGTTCTGTAACAGCCTGTTTTGTTTCATTTACTATCTGTCCAAACTTTGGCTTCTCTTCAGGTGTCAGATCTTTCATCATCATCATAAGAGCCTGAATTTTGCCTTTTTTCGACAGATATTCAAGTCTTAATTCTTCAAGCTGTTCAAGTGTTTCAGCAGCTTCTATGGCTTTAATAGCCTCTTCTTTCATTTGTTTAACGTCCATTTTCCCTCCAACAAATAAAAAGGCGGCAACAAGGGCGCAATTGCGCGGTACCACCTTCATTTTTACTTAAGCTCTTAACGCGAGTAACGTGGCTGATTGGGCCAACTAAGAAGTGAATTCACTGACTTTCATATGGAACTTTTTCACCAGTACGTTCCTCTCTTAATACGAATCTTATCAGTTACTACTCTTCTATAAGTACGTAATTATTATAACTGATTTAATAGATGTTTCAAGTAAAGAAAAAGCTCGAAGATAACTTCGAGCTAAATTGGCATTTAATCTGTAATTACTATAGAGCAACTCTGATGCCAGGACCCATATTGTTAGAGATAACGATGTTAGTGATGTAGTTACCTTTAACAGCAGCAGGTCTAGCCTTGATTAGTGCACCATATAATGCATTGTAGTTTTCTACTAATGCATCAGCTGTGAATGAGCATAAACCGATTGAAGCATTGATGTTACCATCTTTATCAACACGGTAAGTAACCTTACCTTTCTTGATTTCTTCAATTGCACCAGCAATGTTCATTGTAACAGTACCAGTTTTAGGGTTTGGCATTAAGCCTTTAGGACCTAATACTTTACCTAATTTACCAAGTGCACCCATCATGTCTGGTGTAGCAACGATTACGTCGAAATCAGTCCAACCTTTAGCGATTTCGTCGATCATATCCTGTTCACCTACTAAGTCAGCGCCAGCGGCCTTAGCTTCTTCAGCCTTGGCACCTTTAGCGATAACCAGTACTTTCTGAGTTTTACCAGTTCCGTTTGGAAGAACGATAGCACCACGAATCTGCTGATCAGCATGTCTTGGGTCTACGTTAAGTCTGAATGATACTCTAACCTGAGCGTCATACTTAACTGTCTTAGTCTTCTGAGCCAGTTCAATAGCTTCTTTAACTTCGTAACGGTTGTTTCTGTCGAATAAAGATAATGAGTTATTAAAATTCTTTCCGTGTTTCATAACTATTCTCCTTCAACCTCGATGCCCATGTTTCTAGCTGTACCAGCGATGATTCTCATAGCAGCTTCAACGTCGTTAGCGTTTAGATCTGGCATCTTGTACTCAGCGATTTCCTTTAACTGAGCTCTAGTGATTTTTCCAGCTTTAACTGTGTTAGGTGTACCAGAAGCTTTCTGAACGCCTGCAGCCTTCTTGATCATGAAAGCAGCTGGAGAAGTCTTTAATACGAAATCAAAAGACTTGTCTTCGTACGCAGTAATGATTACAGGAACGATGTCGCCATGACGATCCTTTGTCTGATCATTGAATGCTGTACAGAACTGAGGCATGTTAATGCCTGCGCCTGCTAGTGCTGGACCTGGTTTTGCGCCGCCAGCAGCAAACTGTAGCTTACAAATTTTTGCAACTTTTTTTGCCATTTTTTTCTCCTTTAGCAGTGGTTTAACGTAGTAGTTGCACTACTCCCACGCTTGAATATTATACACGTTATAATCAATACATGCAATAAAAAACGAAATGATGAGATAACTCTCATCATTTATTGTTTTCCAGCCTCAATATGTTCATTGAATCTTGAAATATAACTGATTATTACTGCACACCAGATAATCAGATAATTAAACAGATCAAGTGCAATCATATAACTGATTGCTTCCCCTTCAAATTCAATGCTGCTTACTTCTGTAGTAAATCCGAATGCACCGGCAATTATAAGACATACAGCAACAGTAGTGATAAGTCTGATGTTGTTATCTTTACGGTTTAGTCTGCCACCGATGTAAGATACAATAACTGCTGCAAATCCAAGAGCAAAGTTGACTTTATAATCATTGATTAAATTGAGAATTACAGGGATCAGCAGCGCAAATGAGAATACAAGGAATACATACTTCAAAAGATTTCCATGAGGAGTCTTGAAGTCATACACAAGATATACAGCTATCATTGCATACATAAACAGATAAAGGAAAGGAACAATTGATTCATTTGTTGTGCTTAAAACATAGATGTTTGAAACAACTCCTAATAGCGCAAGTATACCTACGGCAATAATCCAGATTCTGTTTTTCATTAGATGTTTCCGTCCTTCATCATAAACTTATAGAACATTACATCTTTTTCAAGGTTATCTATATCAACGCATTCATTAAGTCCATGAATTCCGCCAAGCTGTTCGTTTGTGATTGAAAGTGGAGAGAATCTCAGACAGTTGTCACAGACGATAGCCATAGATTTGGCATCTGAACCCTGGTTCATTATATATGGAGCACAGATTGTTCCAGGATATGAATACTCAACAGCCTTTTTAGCCAGTTCAAATCCATATGAATCAAGTTTTGCAAGTCCAGAATCAACATCGCCATGGATTACAGATACTTCAACATCGAATTTTGCAGCTACTTCTTTAACTGCTTTTAATGAAGCTTCAAATCCCTGATGGTGTGATAAACGCATATCACCAGTCAAAGTTGCAGTTTCAGGAAGTACATTAGGCTGACCTGAACCCTGAGCCATAGTGAATGCCAGAGTAGTCTGAGTCATTGCTTTTGCTGTAGCAGAAGATGCAGGCATCGCTATCTTCAATAAAGGTCTAAAGAAGTCAGCATGTTTATAGACAAATCCAAGAGGTCCTTTAACACCTTTTGAAAGAGCTTTAAGCATTTCAACGATAACATCATTGATTTCGACATCAAAAACCTGATGGTCCTCAAAATAAGCCATCATTTTGCCAAGTCTTACAAGCGGAGTATTCTTTCCAGGAGTTGATGCGTGTCCACCATTGCTCTTGGCAGTGAATTTAATCTTTGAGTTTCCTCTTTCTCCCAAACCAATCATGGCGTACTTGCCTGTAACACCAGCCATTGGTCCGTCAACAATCATTCCGCCTTCATCTACCAGATATTCAAAATGAATGCCTCTTTCTTTAAGCACACCGGCGATTTCTCTTGCACCTTTTCCGCTTGATTCTTCATTGCATGCAGATTCAAAATAGATATCGTTTTCAGGAACAAAACCTTCACTGATCAGATCATCAGCAGCCTGGAACATTCCAAACAGTCCACCTTTTGTATCAAGACAGCCTCTTCCCCATACTTTGCCATCGGCTACAGTTGCAGAAAAAGGAGGATACTTCCAGTCACCTGTTGCTTCAACAACATCATGGTGATTCATGAAAAGAACAGGTTTCTTATCTGATTTACCCTTCCATTTAAGTAACATTGAGCCATGGAACAGTTCAAGTTCAGCTTCTTTAAAAAGATTTGGGAAAATCTTTTTGCATACCTTCTGGAATTCTGGGAATTCCAGATCTTTGTCTCTTGATGAGATTGTCTCAGTTGCAATCATCTGAGTGAAATTGTTTAAGTATTTTTCGTTATTCATGTTATATCCCCTTATTTAGTCTTGTAGAATGCAGTGTTATCAAGTGAGAATATCTTCTGAGTAAACTCACCTGATTCAGTTTCTTCATATGCTTTGGACAGAATATTGACCTTGGCATCAATATTGTCAATGTATGTAAGAATTAAAGCTTCAAGAGTCATTGGTTTTACAGGAGAACCGAATTCATATTCTCCATGATGAGCAAGTACCATATGTCTTAACAGCAATATTTCTTCTGAATCTTCTAGTCCAAGTTTTTTACCGACTTCATAGAGCTTTGCATCCATGATGGAAATGTGTCCAAGAAGTTTTCCTTCAGTTGTATATTCTGTAAGTACAGGTGAAGAAAGTTCAGTAATCTTTCCGATATCGTGAATGATTACACCGGCATAGAGATAATCTTTATTAACATTCGGATAGATATCACATATGGCACCGGCAAGTTTAAGCATTCCAGCAGTGTGTGTAGCAAGTCCGCCGATGAAATTGTGATGAATCTTACTGGCAGCTGGATAAGCATAGAATTCATTCTGATATTCACTTAACACAGCATTAAGTATTTTAATAATATTTGGATTTTCAATTCCGTTAAGTGCAATCTGAACAGTATTCTTTAGTTCCTCAACAGGTACAGGAGATCTGAAGGCAAATTCACCAGGATCAATCTCACTTTGTATCACCTGCATTACTTTAAGAATCTTTGCCTGTAGAACATTCTTGTATTTATGAATTTCTAAGTCAAATTCGTAAACTTTTCCTGCCTGAAGTGATTTCTGCAATTCCGGTTTTACATCCCAGAGTTTTGCTTCAATTGACTTGCTGTTATCCTGAATGGTCAGGTTAAGATATGGCGCTCCGGCATTTGTAACACCGGTTGTCAGACTGGAAACCATCAGTTTTTCTGTGACATGCATTCCTTCTTCAAAATCTTTTACTTTAGTCATTATCCCACCCCATTTCATCAATTACAGCATAGATAGTCTCGTATTCAAACCCTTTCTGCAGAAGTGAATGGAATACGTGATTTCTTAGTTCGCTGCCTTTATATTTTCTTGAATATTTTATTTTTGCCTTTAAAGCTTCTTTCTTTAAGAGTTCGCTTTCATCCAGTGTATAAGCACTGAAATCAAGGAATTCACAGGCATTCTTGGCAACATCAATTGAATAACCATTATCAACAAGTTTCTTTATGATTGCCTGTTTTCTGGCCTTTAATGATTTGCCTCTTATAAGAAGATTATACTTCTCAGAAAGCTTCTTTGCTTTAATCAGTTCTTCATCAGCAGTAGATCTTACGTATTTGTCTACGATTTCCTGTGAAATTCCAGCTTCCTTGAGCTTCTTTGACATCATTCTTCTTGAATAAAGAGCATTAGAGAAAGAATTGACTTTATTGAATGCAAATTTCTCATCATCAATAAAATCATACTTCTTCATTTTTGAAATGATATCTTCAATACGTACTATTGATAGTTCATAGTTTGCATAAAGATAATCATGCATTTCTTTTTCCGAATAATCTCTTGAAGACAGTTTTCTTAATGCGTTTCTGTATGCAAGAGTTTCTTCCTGCTCGGTCTTGATTCTATCATAGATTAAGCGGGTAATTCTCATACCCTTTCTTAAACCAATTTCCATATATGTATCAATGCTTACAGTTATCTTTTCTTTTGCTTCATCAGATTTCAGATAAACATTTACAATGTCTTCTTTAACCTGAATCTTTTCAATCATCAGAGCGCTTCTGAATTCTTCAATCACTTCCTGATACATAAGAGCCATATTCTTACCGAAAAGATCAGCATCATACATATCGGCGATTTTTAATGATGAGTTTGACATATCAATTCTCTCTTCACAAGAAAGATTGATGAATTTTTCTGCCATCATTGCAAATGAATCAGCATCATTAAAGAAATAGCCATTTTCATTTTCAATAAGTACATCTTCAAGAACTTCATCTTTTCTGCAAATCAGAGGAAGTCCGCTGGCCATAGCCTCAACATAGGTCATTCCCTGTGTTTCAGTGATTGATGCGCTGACAAACACATCAGCTGCATTGTAATAAAGCGGTACTTCAGTATTAGGTTTCTTTCCAAGGAACATGACATAATCGCCTATGCCGATTTCTATAGCATGTTTCTTTAATCCTTCAAGATCAGGTCCGCCACCGACTATTACAAGTTTTGCATTCAGTTTCTTTAATGCGACAGTTTTAAAGCCGTCAATGATCATATCGATAGATTTTTCCGCACCGATTCTGCCAACATAAATGAACATTAATTCATTTTCTTTAATGCCTATTTCTTCTCTTAGCTTTTTAAGATCATTCTTATTCTGATTAACCGGTTTGAATCTGTCCAGTTCAAGACCAGTTGGAATAACCTCGATAGGAGTCTTAATCCCATATCTTACCAGCATTTCCTTGGTCTTTCTTGAAGGTGCAACAAGTCTCAGACAGTCTTCACCAACAATTTTAGAAAGCTGTTCAATTGTTTTCTTCGCTGCAGAATCAATAAGGTCATTCTTAATAGGAAGGAAATAAGTTGTGTAATCTTCATATGCAGTATGATATGTCCTTACCAAAGGAATATTTAATACTTTAGCAACTATTGATGCGTAGATGCCTACACCGAATTCCTGCTGTGCATGGATAATATCAAAACCGATATTCTTTAACTCTTCTATAAAAAGAAGATGCAGCGGTTGAGTCATTTTATAGCCGTATAATGGTTTGATTTCAATGCCAGGAAGTCTGATTACGTGATCTTCAATGATTATCTTGGCAATACCAGGATGATTTGTTATAACCCATACTTCATGTCCATCGTCTTCAAGTTTCTTTTTAAGTAGTACTACAGATGAAACTACTCCGTTAATGTCAGGCAGATATGTATCTGCAAATAATGCTATTTTCATACTCTTATTATAGTAAAAGCAAGAATATTTTTTAATAAATGCAAAAACTATAATTCTGTTAAAAAACAATCTTCATGATTAATATAAATTATTTTCAATTTCAGATACTATTAAATACAGTCGCTTTTACAAAATAATTAAGATAATCTAATAAATTTTATAAAATTTAAAAAACCAATCATTTTAATAATTTTTTCATAACTATTTAACAATTCTAACCACTGGAATTCCAGATGGTACAATTACAACAACAATAATGACAATGAGAATTATTAAATTTATTGCAGAAAAATAAAATCCAAAAGGAATAACCAGCATAAATAATAAAGCCAAGAACAGAATATATGATAAAACACATAACATCTTTGTTTTTAAACTATAATCTTTATAAATAGGCATATTAAAGTACATTTTCACAAATATAGCAGGGAATGACAAAACGAAATACATAATTTTATTGATACAATTCCACTTGTAAATACAGATAACCAGAGCAATTGATAAAATAAACATGAGAGCCTCAATTAAACTACTGCGTTCTCCTAAATATCGATCAGCAAAACTAAACATGCCTTCATACAAGTCACTGAATCCATCTTTTGATGCTGATTTTTTCATAAAATAATCTACAATTAATTTACCAACCAGTAACACAACAAAAATAACCAATAAAACAGTAAATGATTTATCAAAATCAAAACCAAACAAATACATAGCTACTCTATTATTAATTACAGAAAGTTTTACACTGTGCCTTGATGCTTTATACGAGGAATACAATAGACCAATAAAACCAATTACTAAAAGAAAGTATAAAAATATCTTTAAGATTTTTTTAAATAGATTTAATAACATTTCCATAATCTTTACCTCTTTAAAATTATACAATATACAATGTACAAAATGAAATTATGATAAAAGAATTATCAATATTAATTTAAAAAGTATAAATTAAATTCAAATATATTTTATAAAGAAAAATAAAGGCTCAATACGTGTATCGAGCCTTTATTGCTACTATTTAAATTTCAAATTACTTAGCCATTGCAACTAAACGGTTGTAACGTTTCTGAGCATCAGCCTTAGTCTTAGCGAATGCCTTCTGTGCTTCTTCTTCACCCTTCAGAGCTACTAACTGTTTGTAACGGTTTTCGTTTAACAGGAATGCTTCGAAGTTATCCCAGTTAGGTTCTTTAGAATCGATTGTAAGTGGCTGTTCTTTACGAGGGTCGAATCTGTAAAGTGTAGTATAACCACATTCAACTGCGTTCTTCTGAACTTTCTGATGGTTAGCTAGACCGCCCTTGATACCATGCTGGTCACAAGGTGCATAAGCGATGATGATTGATGGACCATTGTAGCTTTCAGCTTCCTTGAATGCCTTGATAGTCTGAGCTGGGTTAGCGCCCATAGCAACAGAAGCAGTATAGATATGACCATAAGCCATAGAAATCATACCTAAGTCCTTCTTAGCTGTAGCTTTACCACCAGCAGCGAACTTGGCGATTGATGCAGTCTGAGTAGCTTTTGAAGCCTGACCACCTGTGTTAGAGTACATTTCTGTATCCAGTACAAGTACGTTTACGTTCAGATCGTTAGCCAGTACATGGTCTAATCCACCGTAACCGATATCGTATGCCCAACCGTCACCACCGACGATCCATACTGACTTGCCTACTAAGTCTCTTTCGTAGTCAAGTAATTCTTTAACTGCTTCGTTCTTAGAAGCCTTAACAGCAGCAACTACTTCCTTAACACAAGCTCTCTGTGCATTTCTGTCGTTTCCAGCAGCAATGTACTTAGCAAATGCTTCTTTGCAGTCGCCTTCAAGATTTTCTTCCATGATAGAAAGAATTCTAGCTTCTTTGA
>DCHD01000043.1:38223-64444 GCA_002315565.1 Solobacterium sp. UBA1761
AGCTAATGCCATACCATAACCGTATTCAGCATTATCTTCAAATAATGAGTTAGCCCAAGTTGGACCGTTGCCGTCTTTATCAACTACGAATGGAGTTGATGGAACTGCTGAACAGTAAATCATTGAACAGCCAGTAGCATTGGCAATCATCATGTCTTTACCAAATAACTGAGAAGCAAGTCTGTAATATGGAGTTTCACCACAACCAGGACAAGAACCAGATACTTCGAAGTAAGGCATCATGAACTGCATACCCATTACCATATCAGTGTTGAAGTAACCTGTCTTGTATTCAACATCTTTGTACAGGTAATCAGCAATCTTTTCTTCTTTTTCAGCTGCTTCTTCAACGTTTGGAACCATCTTAAGAGCTTTTTCGCCAGTTTCTTTATCAACGCCCTTACATTCAGTAGCACACAGACCACAACCAACACAGTTCATTGGTGAAATCTGGATTCTGTAAGTTAAGCCGTCAGCTTCAGCTTTGCCGAATGCCTTAGATGGAGCGATTGTTTCAATTGCTTCTGGAGCATTAGCAACTTCGTCTTTGTTTAATAGGAATGCTCTTACTGTAGCATGTGGACATACCATTACACATGAACCACATTCGATACATAATTTAGAATTCCAAACTGGAACGTTAGTAGCGATGTTTCTCTTTTCTTTGAATGCAACTTCTGTATGGATAGAACCATCTTCGATACCCCACTTAGTGAAGTGTGAAGTTGGCATATCATAACCATTAAGGTTATTCAGTTCCATTACATGTTCATCAAAGTATTCATCACCAGTCTTCTTTGATGCATTGATTGTTAAGTCTTTCCATTCAGGTTTAACTTCAACCTTAACTAAGCCGTCTTTACCAGCATCGATAGCGTTGTAGTTGTTCTGAACGATTTCCATACCCTTCTTCATATAAGTCTTTTCAGCCATATGTTTCATATAACCGATAGAGTCTTCAAGAGGCATGATCTGAGTATTTAATGCGAAGAATGCAGACTGTAAGATAGTGTTAGTGAATCTGCCCATCTTAGTTTCAGCAGCGATCTTCTTAGCATCGATAATATAGAACTTAGCTTCTTTTTCAGCTAAACCCTTAAGCATTCTGTTTGGAAGATGCTTTTCGATTTCTTCAGCCTTGATAGTAGTGTTAAGAAGGAATGTTCCACCTTTCTTAAGGTTTCTAACCATATCAAACTTGAAGCAGTAAGAGTCAAGTGAACAAGATACGAAGTCAGCCTTATCAATGTAGTATGTTGATCTGATTGGAGATGGACCAAATCTTAAGTGAGATCTAGTAACACCACCAGCCTTCTTAGAGTCATATGCATAGTAACCCTGAGCATAAAGATCAGTTTCATCACCGATGATCTTGATTGATGATTTGTTAGCTGATACAGTGCCATCTGATCCTAAACCATAGAACAGACATGAAGTGTAGTCATAATCTAACAGATATGAATCATCACATGGAAGTGACAGATTTGTTAAATCATCAACGATACCGATTGTGAATTCATTCTTTGGTTCTGCTTTAGCAAGTTCATCATAAACAGCCTTAATGTGTTTAGGCTGAGTATCATGTGAACCTAAGCCATAACGGCCACCTGTGATAACCAGGTTCTTATCTTTAAGTGCATCAACAACATCTAAGTATAGAGGTTCTCTAGCACCCATTTCTTTAGTTCTGTCTAATACAGCAATCTTCTTAACTGTTGCAGGTAATACTGCTGTTAAGTACTTAACTGAGAATGGACGGTAAAGATGAACTTTGATTAAGCCGACTTTTTCACCCTTCTTAGTTAAATCATCAACTGTTTCTCTGATTGTTTCAGTAACTGAACCCATAGCGATGATAATACGTTCAGCATCTTTAGCACCATAGTAAGTGAATGGAGCATAATCTCTGCCTGTAAATTCGCTTACAGCCTTCATATACTTGGCAACGATTTCAGGAACTGCTTCGTAATGTTTATTCTGAGCTTCTACACCCTGGAAGAAGATATCATCATTTTCATTACCACCACGAGTAACTGGGTTAGTATGTGGATTCATTGCTCTAGACTTGAAATCTTCAAGAGCTTTCTTGTCTAACAGACTAGCCATGAAATCCTGATCCATAACTTCAATCTTCTGAACTTCATGAGATGTTCTGAAACCATCGAAGAAATGAATAAATGGAACTGAACCTTCAATTGCTGATAAGTGAGCTACACCAGCAAGGTCCATTGCTTCCTGAACTGAATGAGATGCAAGCATGCATACACCAGTCTGACGGCAAGCGTATACGTCTTCGTGATCACCGAAGATGTTTAATGATCTCTTAGCCAGAGATCTAGCTGCTACATGGATTACACCTGGAAGATATTCACCAGCCATCTTGTAGATGTTTGGAATCATCAGCAGTAAACCCTGAGAAGCTGTGAATGTTGTTGCTAAAGCACCACCCTGTAATGCACCATGAACTGCACCAGCAGCGCCACCTTCTGCCTGAAGTTCAGCAACTTTGACCTTGGTACCAAAGATATTCTTTCTACCCTGAGTAGACCACTGGTCAACAACTTCAGCCATTGGAGAAGATGGAGTAATTGGATAGATAGCTGCTACTTCAGTAAACATATAAGCCGCTGTACTACAAGCAGTGTTTCCATCCATTGACATAAATTTTTTGGACATTTTCGACCCTCCTAATCCACTTTATATTATAGAACAAAAAAAGCGCTTTAGAGCGCTTAAGAATATATAACTTTATCAAACTTCTCTTTTAGACCGATTCGATCAGATTCAAGATGCTGTTTTGACTGATAGATATCATATCCCGGATATTCATTTCCTTCTACGACATCAATACCTTTTTCACTCAGGCAGAAGTCCCAGCCGACAAACGGAATCTGTGGTACAACCATGGCCATTTTCTTTGCCTGTTCAATTATTTCATCAAAGCAAGGTACTTTGAATCCAACTATTTCATGTCCTGTATAAGGATGATGAGTATATTCAATTCCTTCTTTATCAAGTGCAACTTTTCTTATTACACCATCTTCATCAACTACAGTAAACAAGCCTCCGTTATTGAAGTTATCAACAACTTTACCATTGTTTCCGATACGTATTGCTCTGAAGAGAATATGAACATCATCACCTTTTCTTAATGTCACAATACGTAATGTATTTATTGAACAAGGATAGACATCAGACATACGTTTATCCTGAACAATCTTTTCTTCAAGAAGATACTGACCCTTCGACATACATAACTCATACAGTTCTTTAATATCTTTGTCTTTTGAATCCACAACTTCAATACCATAGCCGCACATTCCATCAGTTGGTTTTGCCATAAATACAGGATGTTTCTTAACAAACTCAACATATTCTTCATACGATTGAGTTTTAAGGTCAACAAAATCTCTCTTTATGAAATCTTTGAAAGTTCTTAAGAAATCAGGTTTATGGCTGAATAAGTGATAATACTCTCGATTGTTCAGATATTTTACATACTCGTTGTTTATGGTTCTGGTGATATAGGTTTTACGCTGTACATGATTTAATTCTTCAAAGTTGAAGACAAAATAATCCATATACCCTGCTCCATATCTGAATCCGCAGATAATCACATCAATCAGAATATAAAGGTATGGTTTTTTAGAACGCTTTACAATCTTTTTAAGTATTGAAAACATTCTTTTGAAGTCAATCGAGAAAAGTCTTTTTATGAAGTACATATGTTAATTATATAAAAAATATCGTTAATAGTAACGATATTTAATATGGTCTTATCTGAATTCTTTCAATAGCTGTCGCTATCTTTTGGTTTTCATCGATGTCAATCACAACGCCACAGCATACACCTTTATTATCGGCAACAGTAAATCTTGTTTCCATTCCTTTTACTCTGGCATTGATGCATTCTTCGATGTCTCTACCAATTATTGAATCATAGGCTCCGCACATTCCGGCATCTGAGATAAAAGCCAGATTGCCGATTATTCTTTCATCAGCAGTCTGAACATGAGTATGAGTGCCGATAACAGCAATCAGTTTTTCTTTGTAATACTCAGCAAAAATACGCTTTTCAGCAGTAGCTTCTCCATGCAGATCAACAAAGCAGATATCATATCTGTTCTTTTCTTTTTCAAGAAGCTCATCCATTGTCGCAAAAGGCGATGCACTTGTCTCGTTCATCATGGCTTCACACTGTAACGAAACAACCATCAGCCTTAGATCTTTAACTCTTACAATAATATGGTCTAGGCAGTCATCAACATACTTGATGTGATTTCTTGGACAGACAAGCCTGTCCATAAGCGTCAGATTCTCAAAGATATCTGATTTTGAGAAAGTGTGATTACCCATTGTAATAACATCTATTCCGGTATTTCTTAACTGATTGTAGATCTTGTAGGTAATACCTTTTCCATGTGCAGAATTTTCACCATTGGCAATTACGATATCCGGTTTATATTCTTCCTTAAGTTTATCTAAGCAAGAAAGGACGATTTCTCGTCCTTGTCTGGCTACAATATCTCCAAAAAATAAAATCCTCATTACTTGGCTACTTCGCTTGCGCGTGTTTCTCTGATGACAGTAACTTTAATCTGACCAGGATATGTAAGTTCGTTTTCAATACGATCCTTAATCTGCTGAGCAATCAGATAACACTTAGTATCATCAACCTTTTCAGGTACAACCATAACTCTAACTTCTCTGCCGGCCTGAATAGCATATGCTTTTTCAACACCATCATAGTCCTGAGCAATCTTTTCAAGTGCTTCAAGACGAGAGATATAGTTTTCAATACCTTCATATCTTGCACCAGGTCTTGCTGCTGATAATGTATCAGCTGCAGCAACCAGGTAAGAAATAAGTCCATTAGGAGCAACATCGCCATGGTGAGATTCAATCGCATTGATTACAGCTTCATTTTCACCATATTTCTTGGCAAGTTTAGCACCAAGTTCTACGTGTGTACCTTCCTGTTCAAAGTCAACTGCCTTACCAATGTCATGTAACAGACCGGCACGCTTAGCTACCTGCTGGTTTAAACCAAGTTCAGCAGCCATCATACCTGCCAGTGATGCAACTTCCATTGAGTGTTCTAAACCATTCTGTCCATATGAATATCTGTATCTCATACGGCCTAACAGTTTGATAAGTTCCTTATCCATTCTGCCAATCTTCAGTTTGAAGCAAGCTTCTTCACCGATCTTGGCAATAGTCTGATCCATTTCCTTAGTCTGTTTTTCAACAACTTCTTCAATTCTTCCAGGCTGGATTCTACCATCTTTAATCAGCTGTTCAAGAGATAATCTGGCAATTTCTCTTCTGATTGGATTGAAGCAGGAAATAGTGATGGCTTCAGGTGTATCATCAATAATCAGATCTACACCGGTAGCCTGTTCGATAGCACGGATATTTCTTCCTTCTCTACCGATGATTCTGCCCTTTGTTTCTTCACTTGGAAGTGCAACAACAGAAATAGTTCTGTCCAGTGTTTCTTCTTGCGAATAGCGCTGAATGGCAGTAGCGATAATTTCCTGTGAAAGTTCATGAGCCTTGTTCTTGGCGTCTTCTTCGCAATCACGAACATATGCGCCCATTTCAGCTTCCATCTTCTTTTCAATTACTTCTTTTAATTCTCTCTGAGCTTCTTCCTGAGACATGTTGGATACTTTCTCAAGTAAAGCAATCTGACCATCAATTCTAGACTGAAGGTCTTTTTCCATTTTATCTAGTTGTAATGATTTTTCTTCGTTTCGTTTTACTCTTTCGTCCAGTTTCTTTTCTTTCTGTGTCAGTGATTCATCACGGAAATTCAGAGAATCTTCTCTTCTTAAAAGTTTGTTCTCCTGATCCTGAACTTCTTTTCTTAACTCTTTGATTTCTTTTTCGGCCTGAAGTTTCAGATTATAAGCTTCAGTTTTGCCTTCTAAGATAGCTTCATTGACAGTATTTTTAGCTTTGGACTTAGCCTCGTCTAAAATACTTTTTGCTTCTGCTTTGGCCTTAATCACACCAAAATAGTTTAAAGCAACTACAATGATTACACCGATTACTAAACCTACAACAATCAACAAAATGGGATTAACGTTTTCAAGCATAACTTTCCTCCCATTAATTACTTCTAAATTTGGTTTTATGAAAACCATTACAATTATAGTACATTCGCCACTCTTTAAGCAAACAAAAAAGAAGAACTAGTCTTCTTTCTTGAACAATTCAGTTTTGATTTTTTCAGTGATTTCTTTATCGATTTCAGGATTGGCAATAAGGAAACTTCTGACTGCATCTTTGCCCTGTCCGATCTTTTCGCCATTGTAGGCATACCATGAACCGGATTTATCAATAACACCAAGTTCTTCACCGAGTGAAACAACTTCCGAAACATGTGAGATTCCTTCACCATAATAGATTTCAACCTGACATGCTTTGAACGGTGGAGCAACTTTGTTCTTGGCAACTTTGACATTGACCTTATTACCGATAACATCCGCACCGTTTTTGATTGCTTCTGACTTTCTGATTTCAAGTCTTATAGAAGCATAGAATTTTAGGGCTTTACCACCGGTAGTAGTCTCAGGATTGCCGAACATTACACCAACTTTTTCTCTTAACTGGTTGATGAAGATAGTAGTACAGTTGTTAGTGTTCATGGCTCCGGCCAGCTTACGCATAGCTTTTGACATCAGTCTTGCATGTAAACCAATATTGCTGTCAGCCATTTCTCCATCAAGTTCAGCCTGTGGTACAAGGGCTGCAACTGAGTCCACAACAATCAGGTCAATCGCACCTGATCTGATAAGAACTTCAGTGATTTCAAGAGCCTGTTCACCTGAATCTGGCTGAGAAAGAATCAGTTCGTCAATATCAACTCCAAGCGCCTTTGCGTACTTAGGGTCAATCGCATGTTCAGCATCGATAAATGCAGCTTTGCCGCCATCTTTCTGACATTCAGCAATAGCCTGTAAAGCAAGAGTTGTTTTACCACTTGACTCAGGGCCATAGACTTCAATAATTCTTCCTTTTGGAAAACCGCCAACACCAAGACAATGGTCAATAGATAAAGAACCGCTTGAAATAACATTTACTTCAACATTTGGTCTTTCTCCAAGTTTCATAATGGAGCCTTTGCCATACTGTTTTTCAATCTGTTTCAAAGCTTCATTAAGAAGTTCTTCTTTCTTTTCCTGATCAATAACTTTGTTTTCTTTTTCCATAATTATTTTTCCTCCTGACTCATATTTGTACGCAAATTTCAAAATTCCTACTAATATGACTCAAAAATGTAATCTTTCAGCTTATAAAAGTATGAATATCCGCTCATTGCCGATACAAATGTTGCACACCATACCAGAAAATCATCAAGCGGAACATTGATAAGTTCACAAGGAAGATTGTTTAAAAGAACAAATATAATTGCAAACATCTGTAGAACGGTTTTAAGTTTTCCCATGAAACCGGCAGCAACTACAACACCTTTATTTGCGGCAATCATTCTGCAGCAGTCAACAATTGTATCTCTGGCAAGCATCACAATAACCGGAACAATCGGAATCATTCCTTTATAACCCATGATAATAAGGCAAGTATTGACAAGAAGCTTGTCGGCAATCGGATCAGCAAACTTTCCGAATGTCGTAATCATATTTCTTTTTCTTGCAATATTGCCATCCAGAAAATCGGTAAATGACGCAACTGCAAATATGCCAAGAAGTATCAGATTCTGTACAGAAATAGTAATATTTCCAACTTCCAACACTTTAAAAACGATACCAAAATCAGCGTATGGGAACAGCCATACAAGCACCAGAACCGGTACCAGGAATATTCTGAATACTGTAAGTTTATTAGGTAAATTCATGTGTTTATTATACCACCTACATATTATTATAACTTTACTTTACATATTTTCAAGTTTACATATTAAAGAAAAAGCACTTGCGTGCTTTATATCAATAACATCGAATAAGCCATGTTCTGTACTGGATAATCATTTATCTCAACAATGTTGCCGGATTTTACTTCAGTTTGCTAGATCCGGTTCCCCTACCAAATTTGGGTTTCTCGCTTATGGGGTTTATCACGTTCCACTCTTTCCTTTCGGAAAGTTTCGTCACTTTGACACTTTTACAGGTATAGACCATAGTCACCCTTAGGTCATCACCAGCCGTCAGTTGCCTGCCTGAGCTTATTTATTAACTCAGCATAAACACTACAGTCATCGCAGACTGTGCGAGCATGGACTTTCCTCTAGTTAAAAACCAGCGATTATCTGGATGTTATTTTTTAAGAATCTGATTTTCTAATCTAGAAATTCTCTTAAGAATATCTACAGAAGAATAGTTTGTTGTATTTGATAAATCAAAAACCTTCTGCTTGCTTTCAAGCTCGATCTTGTCGTTTTTGAGTTCTTTGATCTTTGCTTCTAAAGATGCGATGGTATTGAGAAGTTCCTGTGTATTCTCTTCCATCTTTCCATAGTCTTCAAGAATAAGGTCAAGCATATTATCAACCTGTTCGGGTGAATAACCTTTAAAGTCAACTTTAAACTCTGTATTGAAAATTTCTTCAGGTGTTAAATTAAGCTTCTCCATAATTTCTCCTATTACAAGTTTAACTTAAAAAAAGTCATGACTCAATAAAAAAATCATCTTTTGTGCATTTATAATATAATAATTTAGGTAATTATGAAATATCCAAACGGAAAAAAAGTTGACAAAACTGTAAAGTTTAAAAATACAGCCAATCGTGGCATGTCTTTAGAAGATGATATCAATACTTCAAACAGATATTATCTCGATTATGATTTCGCTGTAATACACAAGAAACCGACTCCAATAACTCTGGTTCATGTCGATTATGCTGAACGTTCAAAAACAAAAATAACAGAAGCGTATTTCAAAGAACCCTCTACAACAGATTACAACGGTATATATAAAGGTAAATACATCGACTTTGAAGCCAAGGAGTCTCATTCAAAGACATCCTTCCCTTTTACCTCGATTCACATTCATCAGATCAATCATCTGAAGGCTGTTTCAAGACATGGTGCAATTGCTTTTATAATAATAAGGTTTACAGCTCTCAATACAGATTATCTTATCAAAGCAGATGATTTCATCAGTTTCTATGAAACTACAGACCGAAGATCCCTTCCAGTTAGTTGGATTAAAGATAATGGATATGAGATAATTAGTAATTATATGTGTCCCTGCGACTATATAAAACTTATAGACAAAGTATTTGACTAAAGGAGTATCTATGAAATTTAGCAAATTTAATTTATTTAAACCTAAAAAGAAAAACGACGCAGAAAAGATTTCTAAACCAAAAGAGAAACTTGACTGGGTAGCCGCAATTGCCGGATTCGTATCTGTAATTGTAATTATCGGTATGATTGGTGTTGTATGTGCAATCGGTATGTTTGCAGTAATGCTTAAAGACAAACCAACACTTGACATCAATGACTTCTCTACAAGTGAATCTTCTATCGTCTATGACCGAAACGGTGAAGTAATTGCTGAACTTGGTGCAACAATCAGAGAAAACATCACGTATGATGATCTGCCAAACAACGTAATCGATGCATTTGTCGCTGTTGAAGACTCACGTTTCTTTGAACATAACGGCTTTGACGTTCCACGTTTTACTAAAGCCATTCTTGAAAACATCAAATCACTTTCATTCTCACAGGGTGGTTCAACATTTACCATGCAGCTTGTAAAGAATACCTACTTTACAAATGATGCTACAGGTACAAACGCTTCAAGAAGCGGTCTATCTGGTGTTGAACGTAAGGTTCAGGAAATTGCTCTGGCCATGGAACTTGAAAACATGATTTCCAAGGAAGACATTCTGACCATGTATCTTAACCGTCTGAATTTCGGTGGCGGTTCTCAGAATATCCGTGGTATTCAGAAAGCCTCATACTACTATTTCGGTAAACCTGTAACTGAAGTAAATCTTTCAGAAGCAGCATTCTTAGCCGGTGTAGTAAATGCTCCAAGTGCCTATAATCCTTATTACCATCTTGACCTTGCAACAAACAGAAGAAATACCGTTCTTTATCTGATGTATCAGCATGGCTACATTTCAGAAGAAGAATATCAGCTTAATGTCAACATAAAACTTGAAGATTCTCTGGTTGCTGAAAACTCTTCAAAAAGAGGTTCAGGCAGTGCTACTAAGTATCAGGCATACATTGATGAAGTTGTATCCGAAGTCTATGACCTTACAGGTTTAGATCCATATACAACGACAATGGAAATCTATACATATATGGATCAGGGCGTTCAGACTGTAATGGACAACATTCAGAAAGGCGAAGTAGATGGCTACTTCGAATTCCCTGATGATAACTTTGAACTTGCTTCTATAGCAACAAACATCAAGACTGGCGAAATCGTCGGAATCTTAGGCGGACGTAACTATTCAAGCGGCGGTGCCCTTCTTCTTAACCACGCAACAGAACAGTACAAGCAGCCAGGTTCTTCTATCAAGCCAATTCTTGATTATGTACTGGCGTTTGAATATCTTGGTTGGGCAACTGACCATGTACTGACAGATAAACCGATCAACTATGTCGGCACAGATATCGTAATCGGTAACTCTGATGGTGTCTACAGAGGACATGTAACTCTTTATGACTGCATCGGTTATTCACTTAATACTACTGCCCTCCAGACAATCCAGCAGGTTGTAAACAAGGTCGGTGTACAGACAGTTGTTGATTATCTTAAATCTGTAGGATTCTCACAGGCAAAAACAGATACTTTCAACGTTCAGTGGGGTATCGGTGGCGGAGAATTCTATGTATCCTGCAAACAGATGGCTTCAGCAATGGGCAATATCTTAAACTATGGTACATACTATGAACCACACACCATCAAGAAGATTGTCTTTGCAAACGGCAAGACTCCAGTTGAACCAACCTATGTTGGAACTCAGACTCTGTCAGCTGGTTCATGCTATCTGATGTCAAAACTTCTCTACAACAACGTAAACAGCGGTTATGCAAACCTGATGTACGTTCTTAAAGAAAACGATTATGCCGTATATGGCAAAACCGGTACAACTGACTGGGGCAACTCAGGAAGAGACTATGGTATTCCAAATGGTGCAATCAAGGATGGATGGTGTGTTGCCGGAACAAGTGATTTCTGTGTAGCAACCTGGGTAGGTTATGAAAAAGCCATCAAGGATGAACCATCATACATGTCACTTGAACAGTATCTAAAATGTATTAAGGAAAAGACTACAAACCTTTGTCTTGACGCTACTGTTGAATCATTTGGTAAACCTGATGAATCAATGACTAAACCTTCAGATGTAACAGATATTACACATATTATTGCTGTATATCCATATGTTTCACCAATTGACGGTATGTCGGATCAGTACATCACTACAGGTCAGATTCTGACTAAATATGCACAGCTTGAATCACCTGAATCAGTAACTGTAGAAGCAATCAACAAAGCTGGTTGTGAAGTTGATTCGGCAATAAACGGTGCCCTTGTTCTGTCATGGCCTAAATATCCGGATGAAGAAAAGCTGAAAGTTGCTGCTGATACAATGGACATTTCTTTAGAAGATGAGGAAGAAGAAATTGACCAGAAAGCTACCGGCAGAAGAATGTTTGATTACTCATGGGTATATGGTGCAGTTAAATACAAGGCAAACATCACAGTCAAAGATTCAGGAGGAAATGTAACTGTTGACAATAAACAGATTATATCATCAGAAGAAAAATACACTACTTCAGACATCAAAGTTAACCCTGGTGATACTGTAACTGTTGATTTCTACTACGGTTATGAGCACCGCTCAATCAATTCTTCAAAAGTAACAGTAACTTATGCAGTTGAAGATGAAGACGTTACAATAAGCGCTCCAGGCACAAGCGACCTGAAAGATGAAACTGCATTCAAGGCATGGGCTGAAAAATACAACATTCCATCATCGTCTTTGAAGATTGTAGCTGCAACAAGTGGTCACAGCGAAGGAACATGTGAAATCAAGTATGATGGTGAAGCTGTTAATACGCCAACAATCACCAAGAAGCAGTCTGAACTTAAGAACTTTGTAATAACTTATTACACAAAGAAAGCAGCATCTATTTCTGGTCTGACTGTTTCACAGTCTATCGCAACAAGTACTACTGCACAGTTAAAGATCACAATCGCAGACGCCGCAACAACTCCTAAAGTTGTAATCAAGATTACCAAGAAAGATACAAGTGAATTCGCCGGATTTACAGTCAAGTATAAAGGCGATTCAATCGGAATCAAAGGAAGCGGTACTGTTACAATGGAAAATGGCGAAAATATTCTCGATTTGACATTTGCTTCAACAGATATTGGTGTATATGATATTACAGCTCAGATTCAGGATACAACCGCAACCTGGACTGGTACCATTACCGTAACTGAATAATATATTCCAACAAAACGCGATTAATATCGCGTTTTCTTGTTATAATTTTTTAGGGTAAATATATGATCAGACTTATAGTATGTGACATAGATAACACACTGGTTCCAAAACATAAGCAGCCTAGCGATGATACCATCAGATGTATCAAAGAATTCAAAGAAAAAGGAATTCTTTTCGGACTAGCATCAGGAAGATCTACATCTCAGCTTAAAAAGCTTGCGGATCAGTGGGGAATCAGTTGCGATATTCTTATCGGTATGAATGGTGGCGAATATCAGGATGAGATTACCGGTGAATATTCATGTCTTCCTAAACTTTCAAAAGAAGTAATGAAAGAGATATTCGAAATAATGGAACCTTTTAAAGAAAAGGTAAACGTATCTCAGCTTGTTGATGGTGTTCATTACTGCAGAAGGCTTGATGATCTGATCCTGAATTCATTCAAATACAACAAAGATGCTAAACTCCCTACTGTTGTACCTGATGAGTCAATGTTCTGGTCTCATGATGCCTATAAAGTAGGTTTCAGAACACCTGCTGATGTTATGCCTGATGTAGAAGAATGGGTAAAAGCCCATAAGTCAGATAATTATCGCACAGTAAAAACCGAATTTACGATGTTTGAATTCTGTCATCCAGAAGCCGACAAAGGAAAGATGCTTATTAGATTCTGTAACAGTCATAATATTCCTCTAGAAGATGCAGTGGGATTTGGCGATATGACCAACGATATCGAACTGATTAAAGATGCGGGAATCGGTGTCTGTATGGAGAATGGTTCTTTAGATGCAAAAGCAGTTGCTGATATTATTACTGAAGAATCTATTGAAGATGACGGCTGGAGTAAGTTTATAAGAAAACATGTCCTTACTGATGAACAGGATATCTATACATTAATCAAAAAATAAATGGCACAATGTGCCATTTTCTTATCTTGAAATAAATCCCTGTATATTGACATCAACATGTTTAACTTTGATTGATGTCATTTCAAAGATGTGTTCAAATACAACTCTTTGAACTTCTTTACATATTTCATCGACATTTGAGCCCTGTTTAAGTTTTACAAACATTTCAATTACGATTTCACCGTTTACAAGTCTGCAGTCGGCATATTTGTCTTCCTTAAAAGGAATAATATCTTTTACTTTATCACAGGCAATCATTGCCATTTCTTCCATGGCTTTTGAATCTATTACGAATGATCCGTTTTCATTTTTCTTGATAATTTCCATAACGTTTCTCCTTAATGATTATAACATTCTTCTTAATCCCTTAGGATATCTGTTCTTTAGCCTGCCCTTTGCTGCTTTTCCAAAGCCAATAGGAAATCCTTTGTATAAAAGCTGTACATATGAGTCCTTATATTGAATAGGCATTTCATTTCCTGAAACAATGATTTCATATTCCTTTTCATCAAGCTCATAGGTATTAATGAATTCAATTCTGTTTGAACGATAAAGATTGTGCTCAGGTTCAAATCTTCCTTTTGTTAACGAACCGATATAAAGTCCATATCTTATAACGTTGTAACCTAAATCAGGTAAAGGAATAAGCGACAGATAGAAGTTATCACCATTCATGTACAGATAATAACTATCAATATTAAGGTTTTCTTTTATAAATGCTTCCACAGTTTTGTTGTTTGCGGTTTTCTTCGGTTTAAGATTTCTTGTTTCACCGGTTTTATCTTTCTTTAAAAGAACATAGAACTGCCCTTCTGTATCATCAATAAAAGACAGTTTATGATAGTCAGATACACGCGACATATCAGGATGTCTTAAAAGAAAAGATTCAATCTGATTTTCATCTTCCTTAAATGAGAATGTGCAAGTGCTGTAAAGTAATTGTCCATTTGGTTTAAGACATCTGTAGGCATTCTCCAATAACTTTGACTGAAGTGATGCCAGTTCATTAATATTTTCATTAGAATATGTATTGAATATCTCCGGATACTTTCTTACCATTCCTTCTCCAGAACATGGTGCATCAAGTATTACCAGATCCTGACTATACTCAAGTTCATCAGCAAGTACTTCAGTATCTTTGTTGGTTATAACCACATTTTCATAACCCATTCGTTCCAGATTATTCGCAAGTGCTGAAACACGCTGAAAAGAGTATTCATTTGAAATGAGAACTGCATCATCATTCATTCTGTTTAGAATATTTATTGATTTGCCACCAGGGGCAGCACACATATCAAGTACATTATGCACATTTGTCATATCAGGCAATAATGAAGGCATGGAAGCCTCGTTGCCCTGCGGATAAACAAGTCCCAGTTCATAAGCTTTTGACTTGCCTATGGCGTCAAAATGGTGCCTGAATGATATCTCATTGAATCTTTCATATTCAAAGTCAACAAGAGAAAGAATATCGTCATTATTTCCTTTTTTCTCATTTATAAAAAAGCCATGAGTTTGTGGTTCATGCATCTTTTTTACAAAGACTTCATAGTTTTCTTTAAAATATTCTTTAGCGTTTTCAAGAAAAAGTTCTTTACTCATGTCCCATTAATCTCTTTGCTTCTTTAATATCACCATCTTCAATAAGTTTCCTGATTCTTGTTGAAGAAATCTTCTCGCCATTGTCTTTAACTTCACTTATTTCAATAGTATTGAATTCTTTATATCTTTTAAGATCTGAAACATTCCCTGATGCTTTGTATCCGAAATGAAAGTCAAAGCCACACACAAGCGTATTTACATTGGAAGAAACAATATAGTCATTAATAAAACTCTCTTTGTCTTTGCACATCAGTTCCTCATTGAATTCAAGAAGCAGAACATTTTCAATTCCATATTCTTCAAAAAGTTCCAGTCTTCTTTTTAAACTCGTAAGTTCCTTAACTTCTTTTTTACTTACTACTGTTTCTGGATCGGGATAAAAAGTAATCACATTAGCTGATACATTAAGCCTGCGTGCTTCTTTAATAGTTTCTTCTATCAGTCTTTGATGACCAAGATGTACGCCATCAAAGTATCCGATACAGGATACATTCTCTTTTATTTTATTTATTTCTTCAACCTTAAAAACCTTCATCGTAAACCTCTGATGCATTTATACTCATCACCGTCTTTTTCATAGATTGCAATACATTCTTTATCTGATGTAATCAGTACTTTTTCTTTGTCTGTTTTAAGCTTCAGCCTTCTGCCATTAACTGCAAGTCTAGGATCAATGAAATTTATTGTTTCATACTTTCTTGAAAGAACCTCATAAAGTGAGTGATCATGGAATTCACCATTCAGAATATCTTCAAGTTTGTCACATTCCAGAACTGTCACAGAATCAATCTTTGTTCTTTCAAGCTCTGTAAGCGTACCGATAACGCCGAGTTTATCCAGTATATCTCTTGTAAGTGCACGGATATAGGTGCCTGATGAGACAGACGTTTTAAAAGTGAATGATGATTCATTTAAATCAATCAGTTCTATATAAAAGACTTCAATATCTCTCAAAGGTATTTCTACTTCTTTTCCTTCACGCTGATATTCGTAGAGCTTTTTACCGTTTACTTTTATGGCTGAAGTGATTGGTGGCAGCTGTTTTGACTTACCGACAAAAGAATTCATTACATTAATGATTTCTTCTTTAGAAGGCATGGTACATTCTTTTTGTTCGGTTATATTTCCGTCAACATCAAGTGTGTCTGTCAGATAACCTATTTCCACTTTAGCGATATATTCCTTGGAATCATATACCAGAAACTGATTGGCTTTAGTCGCATTATCAAGAAGGACAATCATTACACCTGTCGCATTTGGATCAAGAGTTCCTGTATGTCCTATTTTCTTGGTACCAAAGACCTTTCTTAGTTTAAAACACACATCAAATGATGTGATTCCTTTTGGTTTGTTAATATAAAGTACATTTGCCACGAGTATATTATAATGGTTTTATGTCAATGAAGAAAATACTTGCTTCTATGCGTAAAGCAGATCAGATGTTCAATCTGATTGAAGATGGTGATGTGATTGGTGTAGGTCTATCCGGCGGAAAAGACTCCACTTTACTTTTATATGCGCTTTATCTTTATCAGTTTCTGGCAAAAAACACTTTCGATAAGCATTTTGAAATTATCGGCATCCATATTAACATGAACTTCGGTGAAGAAGATTTCAATCAGATTACCGGATTCTTTAAAGAATATCCCGTAAGAATACATGCTGAAGACTCAAAGATTGCAGATATTCTTAAACTTCATCTAAAGAACGATCAGATTCAGTGCTCTTTATGTTCACAGCTTAAAAAAGGTGCCGTAATCAAAACAGCAAAAGAACTTGGCTGCAATAAGGTAGCATTTGCCCACCATGCAGATGATGCGATTGAAACACTTCTTATGAATATGATCTATGGCGGAAAGATCAATACTTTTGATCCCAAGATGTTTCTTACCAATTCGGAAATTACTTTTATAAGACCTATGTGCCTCTGCTTTGAATCTGACATAAAGAAAACATGCAAAGAACTTAATATTCCAATAGTAAAGTCAGGATGTCCAAATGACGGCTATACTCAAAGACAGGAAGTGAAAGAAATGCTTCACTATGTCTATCACAAATATCCTAGTGCCAAAGAAAACTTCCTGCTTTCTCTTTATAATGGTGAGCAGGTAAATCTCTGGAAAGCCGATGATTAAAAGAGTTTATCTGGAAATTACTGATGTCTGCAATCTGAACTGTCCTTTCTGTACCAATCCTAAAGGACATACTTTCATGTCGCTTGAAGATATTAAACGAGCAGTTGATTCAATAAAGGAAATTACAGATTATATCTATCTGCATGTGCTGGGTGAGCCGACGCTGCACCCCGATTTTAATTCGATACTCGATTATCTTGATGAAACTGACATGAATCTTCAGCTGGTGACAAACGGGACTCTATTAAAACAATATCCCAATATTCTTTCACATAAATGTCTAAGAAAACTATCAGTATCACTTCATTCTGTAAGTAACTCAATAATTGAAGAAGATTATTTCAATACTATTGATGAACTGCTTGAAAACAAGAGTAATACAGCAATTGAATTACGTTTTTATGACCGTTCAAAACTTAATGGAAAATTAAAGCTCTATCTGAATGAACTTATTGAAAGATACAACATTGAAATAACATCCAAAAACAACTCTTACAGACTTAAAGACAATACTTATATCTATTTTGAAGAACTGTTTAAATGGCCGGATATAAATGATCCGATTGTGTCTGATACAGGTAAATGTCTCGGTGCAAAATCACAGTTAGCTATTTTACATAATGGTGATGTGACCATCTGCTGTCTTGACCCTAAAGGACACAACAAAATCGGAAACATAAAAAAGAATTCCCTTAAGGAAATTCTTGAATCAGATATGTATCTTGATCTCATCAAAAAGATCAACGATAACAGACTGTATTTTGAACTCTGTCAGAAATGCACTTATCGTCTGCGCTTTTCAAAACAGTAGTTGAAAGTTATTGAAGCCAGTGCACTTAGTGGCAAAGCACCTTCACGATGCTTAAGATAATATCCGTCTGCATAATATTCATTTAGTCTGGTTTCATCATTTGGAATAATGATTGTATATGGTGCTTCAGGTATTAATTCCTGAAGCTCTTTTTCTGCACTGTCAAGTATTACATAACGGTTATAATTATATTCATCGAAATATTCATCAAGTGTCCTGTATTTCTTAATATTTACATGGAATATCGCTCCCATTGAAGACCTGATGCTTCTTGGGTCAAAATAATCAATATCTGTATTGATTAGAACGATATCATTAAAGTCAAAGGAAACCGCACTTCTCAATACGGTTCCAAGCTGTCCATAGTCAGAAAACTCATAAAGTACAATATGTCTGTCTGTTTTGAGGTCAGAATAGAATTTCCTAAAGAAACCAATACAGTAACAGTTTTCTTTCAAAGAGTATTTCTCAATAACCCTGTCATCTTCGATTGTTTCTATGCCTTTTTCTTTGCACAGACTCTTAAGAATTTCAAACTGTTCATTCTTTAAGGCTTTACTTGAAAGATAGACCTCAACAAGTGATTCAGGACGATGTTTCAAGGCTTCTATTGTAAGTGACATTCCTAAACAGTATGACTCATCATTAGACAAATATTTCATACACATATCTTATCATGTCGATTGGCACTATTATGGCATTATTATTAGTTTTTAAACGTATATAATATATACATGTTAAAGATACAGAATATTTCAAAAACCTATAAAACAGGAGAGCTTGTACAGAAAGCACTTGATTCTGTAACTCTTAATTTAAGAGACAATGAATTTGTTGCCGTATTGGGACCAAGCGGTTCTGGCAAGACTACTCTTCTTAATATAATAGGTGGTCTGGACAGATATGACAGTGGTGATCTTATCATCAATAACGTCTCCACCAAAAAATATAAAGACCGTGATTGGGATTCTTACAGAAACCACACTATCGGATTTGTTTTTCAGTCGTATAATCTGATTCCTCATCAGACAGTTTTACAGAACGTTGAACTGGCACTTACTATTTCCGGAATTTCAAAGAAAGAAAGAACCAGAAGATCATACGAAGCACTTGAAAAAGTTGGACTTAAAGGTCAGGAACACAAAAAACCTAATCAGATGTCCGGCGGTCAGATGCAGCGAGTTGCAATTGCCAGAGCTTTAGTAAATAATCCAAGTGTCGTATTGGCTGATGAACCGACAGGTGCGCTTGATACGAAGACTTCTATCCAGATTATGGAACTTTTAAAAGAAGTTGCCAAAGACAGGCTTGTTGTTATGGTTACTCATAATCCAGACCTGGCAAATGAATACGCAAACAGAATCGTCAATTTAAGAGATGGACAGATTATTTCCGATACTAATCCGTTCAACTCTGAAGATTTTGAAGCAGTTGACAGAAAAATGAAAAGAACATCAATGTCTCTTTTTACATCTTTTACACTTTCTTTGAAAAATCTGATGACAAAGAAAACAAGAACATTCCTGACTTCTTTTGCCGGATCAATCGGTATTATCGGTATCGCGCTTATTCTTTCATTATCACAGGGCTTCCAGAACTATATAGATAAAATTCAGGAAGACACAATGACTTCATATCCATTAACCATTCAATCTGAAACCGCGAATATCTTTTCAGCTTTGCTTGGACTTAAGGCCGAAGGTGAAGGCTCTGATGTAGAGGGTGAAGTAAAAGAAGTTCAGATGGTTGCTTCAATGATGAATTCTGTAGGATCAAACGATCTTAAAGGATTTAAAAAATACATTGAGGAACACAATATTGAAATTGATAATTACGTTTCAAACGTTTCCTATTCATACAGTGTAAGTCCTCTGATCTACACGATTGATACAAGCAATAATCTTACTCAGCTCAATCCAAATACACTGTTTACACAGTTCTATTCAGACAGTTCAGCTTCCCTTCTGTCTTCTCTTTCTTCTTCAAACTCAATAGGAACATTCTCTGAACAGAGCATTGATACAATTAAGGAAAACACCAGACTTCTTGAAGGAAAGTATCCAGAAAAATACAATGAAATGATCGTTGTACTTTCTGATGAATCACAGATAGTTGACCTTTTACTTTATTCACTTGGTTTTAGAGACAATGCAGAGCTTAAAACCATTATCACTTCTGTTATGGCTGGTGAAGAATCAACCATAGAAAATGAACCGCTGACACTTACATATGAAGACATCATGAATGTCGATATGAGACTGATCAATTCTTTTGATCTGTACAAATATAATGCTGATTACGATATCTATGAAGATATGACCAGCAATAAAGAATGGATGAATAATACCTATGACAATGCCGAAAGACTTAAGATTGTCGGTGTAGCAGTAAGTAACGGTGACAGCACAACAATTGGAATTCTATATCTTCCAGAACTTACACAGCACGTAATTGAAACTGCACACAAGAGTGAAATTGTTCAGAAGCAGATTGCTAACCAAAGCATTGATGTATTCTCCAATACCCGTTTTGACGAAGTAAAAGAAGAAACCGGACTCGACTTCAATGACATGGTCAGCGTCGATGAAAACACACTTAAAGATGCCTTCAAAATGAATATCGATTTTGCCGATGTTTTATCAGCAGATAAAATGAAGCAGGCGTCATTGGATTATGGAAAAGTTGCAGCACAGAACATCAATACTGTTGCGCCAATGCTGATGACTTCATTTGAAACACTGGAAAAAGAAACTGCAAAAGGACTTGTTGATTACTATCTGCAGTTCTCTGTAAAGACAAAAGAAGTTAATTGTCCTGAATATCTGGATGATACTGATAAATCTAAAGGATGCAAGATTCCTGAAGGACACGAGGAAGAATACGAAGATTCTACAGGCATAAATCTCTATATAGAAAAACCATATAACTGTATTTATCTAAAGAAATTCTCTAAATCAATGTTCTTCTCAATGGCTGGCAATACCGCAATAGATAAAGCCAGTGAAATGACTGCCCAAGCCATGGGCGATCTGGGCCTGACAAAAGAACAGCTTGCTGTAATAATCAAGCCGGCTGTAACTGAAATCTTCAATACAGCAAGTGCCAAAGTTGAAACACTGATTACTTCTGAAATCAGCGACAGCGATCTTGCACTTGAATATTCAATCAGCGACAACACAGGAAAAGACAGTTTCATTAAGGATGCCAACGCAGTTCTTCAGTCAGATACAATCAAGACAGCCAACTTCAAGAATGCAGTTGAGAATTCATCATTGCTTGCATCGGCTGCAATCGGTGAAGCGCTTGGTTCTGTACTTAAACCTTTGAGCGATGCCGGTGAAAACATCATGACTGTTGATACAGACAAGTTTCAGGAAGCATTCAATTTCAATATGGATGAAGATGAACTTTCAAGAATCATGACCAGCATGCTGTCAAAAGATGATGCATCCTACTCCAATAATCTTATTAAACTTGGATATCAGGACAAGAACGATCCAACCTCAATCTCTATCTATTTCAAAGACTTCGAGTCTAAAAACAATTTCATTGACTGGCTTGATGAATATAATGAGCAAAGAGATGAAGAAGATAAGATTAAGTACACCGATATTACAGGAATGCTTATTAGTTCCGTTGAAACAATTGTAAGTTCTGTAACATCAGTACTGATTGCCTTCGTATCGATTTCACTGATTGTTTCAAGTATTATGATTGCTATTATTACACTCATTTCCGTAATGGAAAGAACAAAAGAAATCGGTATTCTTAGAGCCATGGGTGCTTCAAAGAAGAATGTTTCTTCGATATTCAATGCTGAAACATTCCTTATTGGTCTCTTCTCAGGACTTATCGGTGTCGGTTTTACCTATCTGGCACTGATTCCAATCAATGTTATATTGCATGGTGTAAATGAAAACATCACCGCTGTGCTAAATCCTGAATACGCAGTTATTCTGGTACTGATTTCCGTTGTACTTACACTGATTAGCGGTCTGATTCCTGCATCATCTGCTGCAAAAAAAGATCCGGTAATCGCACTAAGAACTGAATAATTGAAAAAGTAACTGAATGATTTCAGTTACTTTTCTTTTACATAATATTCATTATTTTTAACATCCAGAACAAGATTCTTTACTTCAGGATTTTCCAGCATGAATCTCGCAATCAGAGATTCAACATATCTTTGAATATGACGTTTCATTGGTCTTGCACCATACGTAGGGTCAAATCCATTCTCACATATTCTTTCCATTGCCATATCGCTTATTTCAAGAGTCATATCGTTTTCTTTCAGACGGTTTTTAAGTATTGAAATAAACTTGTTTGCAACATCTTTGATTATTTCTTTATTCAATGGATTGAACACGATAATTTCATCGATTCTGTTGATGAATTCTGGTTTGAAGTACTGTCTGATCAGTTCATCGTATTCTTTCTGTTTCCTGGTTTCATCTTCTTCAAAGGCATATTCACTTCCCAAATTTGAAGTCATGATTATAATTGTGTTCTTAAAGTCTACAGTCACACCTTTAGAATCAGTAATACGTCCATCATCGAGTATCTGAAGAAGAATATTGAAGACATCAGGATGAGCCTTTTCAATTTCATCAAGAAGAACAATTGAATATGGTTTTCTTCTTACGGCTTCAGTAAGCTGGCCGCCCTCTTCATATCCGACATATCCTGGAGGCGCACCAATGAGTCTGGATACAGAGAACTTCTCCATATATTCGGACATGTCAATACGGATAATCTTTGATTCATCATCAAACAGCTGTTCAGCAAGAGCCTTGGCTACTTCGGTTTTTCCAACCCCTGTTGGCCCTAAAAACATGAATGAACCAATTGGTCTGTTTATATCAGAAATCTGCGTCTTTGACCTTAAAATGGCCTCTGTAACAAGTTTAAGTGCATTGTCCTGCCCCATTACCCTTTTTGAAAGTGATTCATCAAGTTTCAACAGTCTTTCTCTTTCACCTGATAGAAGTTTATTGACTTCAATATGCGTCCATTTTGATACTACTTTGGCAATATCCTCTTCATCTACAGTATCCTGTAGCATTGCCTTTCCTTCTGAGCGATATTCTTCAAGTTTCTTTGAAAGAGCCGGAATAGTTTCATACTGCAGTTTTGCGGCTTTTTCATATTCCATATTGTTTTGGGCATTAGAGAAATCAAGTTTAGCCTGTTCAAGTTCTTCCTTTATTTTCTTTGACTGTTCAAGAGTATTCTTTTCCTTGAGCCACTGATTATAAAGAACATCTTTCTTTGACTTGAGTTCTGACATTTCATTTCTCAGATCTTCAAGCCTTTTTTCGGATTTTTCATCAGTTTCTTTTTTAAGCGAGACTTCTTCTATTTCGAGCTGTCTTATATGTCTTATCAGCTCATCCAGGTCACTAGGCATAGAGTCCATTTCTACTCTTGTACTTGCACAGGCTTCATCGATAAGGTCAATTGCCTTGTCTGGAAGAAATCTGTCAGAGATATATCTGCTAGAAAGTGTACATGCTGCTACAATTGCTTCATCCTTAATCTTTACACCATGGTGAGATTCATAACGGTCTTTTAAGCCTCTCAGGATTGAAATGGTATCTTCTACACTTGGTTCATCTACGATAACCTTCTGGAATCTTCTTTCTAATGCCGCATCCTTTTCAATGTACTGTCTGTATTCATCAAAAGTAGTGGAACCGATACACTTCAGTTCTCCTCTTGCAAGCATTGGCTTCAAAAGGTTTGCAGCGTCCATGGCACCATCTGTTTTACCTGCTCCTACAAGGTTATGGATTTCATCTATGAAAAGAATAATCTGGCCGTTTTTATCTTTTATTTCTTTTAAGACAGCTTTGAGTCTTTCTTCAAACTCTCCACGATATTTAGCACCGGCAATAAGAGCACCCATATCAAGTTCAATCAGTTCTTTGTCTTTTATTCCAAGTGGCACATCGCCGTTAAATATTCTCCACGCCAATCCTTCAGCGATTGCTGTTTTACCGACACCTGGTTCACCAATCAGTACAGGGTTGTTTTTGGTCTTTCTGGAGATGATTTCTATTACTCTACGTATTTCCTCGTCTCTACCGATAATCGGGTCTATTTTGCCTGATTTTACGTCTTCAACGAGGTTTCTGCCGTATTTAGATAGTGGATTGATATTGTTTTCGTCTTCTCTGTTGTTCATATTTTTATTACCTCGAAAGTTCACGTATGCACTTTCAAATACTTCTTTAGATATATTGATATTCTTTGTAAGATCTTTTGACAGTGTTGATTCATTGAAAAGACATTCAATGAACATATCTAACATTGATATGTAACTGTCTTTTCTTCTTTTTGATCTGTCAAGAGCCCTGTTGTAAGCACTAAAGACATAGGAATTTACACTAGGCTCCAAAGTTGAATCAGATACAGGAATTGTCTTTAGATTCTTTTCAACAACAATTTTCATTGATTCATAATCAATCTTCAGCTGATTCATAAAATCAACAATGTCTTCATCGCTTAGAAATGCACTTAGAAGGTGTTCAAGTCTTAATTCTGTGTGTTTTAATTCTTTACATCTGGTCAGTGCTTCTACGAATATCCGTTCAAGTTTTTCACTCATTAAATCAGGATTCATATTTCTCCTTTTTGGCACTTGTCAGTATAGAGTGCTAATTGTTCTTAAAAATTTAAGCAGGTATTACCCTACTTAAATGTTTTTTTGAATTTTTCAAAGATTGATTCTTCACCATTATCTTTAAGCTGCTGATAAAGTGCTTTTTCATTCTTTGAGATCTTTGTCGGAATGACAACATTGACAATTACATACTGGTCACCCATATTGGAACTTCTTAAATCTTTTACACCGTAACCTTTTAGTCTCAGTTTTGTTCCCGGTTGAGTACCTGCAGGAATTGTAAGTTCTACATCTCCGTGTACTGTAGGTACATCTACTTTAGTACCCAGCGTTGCATCAACTGCTGATACCGGTACTTCAATATAGATATTGTTGCCCTGTCTTTCAAAGTGTTCATGAGCTCTGACATTGATTTCAATGTAGAGATCACCATTTCCACCACCGTTTGTGCCGTGTTCACCATATCCGGAAAGTCTGATCTGCTGACCTGATGTGATGCCTGCAGGAATAGATACTTCGACTTCCTCTTTTGTATTGGTGTATCCGCGTCCGTTACAGTGCGGACATCTTTTCTTGATATACTTTCCTGTACCACCGCAATCAGGACATGCTGCCATCTGTCTTACATAACCAAATGGAGTTCTCGCCTGTTTTTGAACCTGACCTGATCCGTTACAGTTTGGACAGTTCGAAATATCAGATGAACTTGCAGCACCTGTACCGGAACAGTTAGGACAACTCTTGTCATATGAAACACTGATTGTCTTTTCAACACCATGTACAGCATCAAGGAAATCAATAGTCATTGACATATAGCGGTTTTCACCACGTATCGGACCAGAACGGCTTCTTGAAGAAGAACCGCCTCCAAATCCAAAGTTTGAAAATCCGCCCATTCCACCAAACAGGTCTGAGAAGATATCGGAGAAATCACCCATGTTGCTGGAGAATCCCTGGCCCATACCTTCCATTCCTGCATGACCAAACTGGTCATAGGTAGATTTCTTTTCAGGATCTGACAGAACAGAATAAGCTTCATTTATTTCTTTGAACTTTTCTTCTGCTCCTGCCTCTTTATTTACATCGGGATGATATTTTTTAGCCAGTGTACGATAGGCTTTCTTTATATCTGCATCCGATGCGCCTTTAGACAGTCCAAGGACCTCATAATAGTCTCTCTTGGCCAAAACAATCACCTCCTTTTAAAGTTTGTCTTATTATTTCTGTTTGAAATCTGCATCAATTACATCATCATCTGCATTGCCCTGTGCTGATGCACCTGGGTTGGCCTGTTCCTGCTGAGCCTGCTGCTGATACATAGCTTCTGCCATAGCCTGACTTGCCTTTTCAAGTTCATCAAGTTTAGTTCTTAATGTATCATAGTCATTCTCATCACAAGCCTTCTGTAACTGATCCCTTAATTCCTGAACCTGTTTCTTCTGGTCTTCAGTTACATTCTGGTTGTCAGACTTGAGTGTTTCATCAATCTGAGCAATGAATGATTCTGCCTTGTTCTTTAATTCAATTTCTTCTTTTCTCTTTTCATCAGCTGCCTTGTTGTCTTCAGCATCTTTAACCATTCTGTCAATTTCTTCATCGGAAAGTCCGTTTGAGTTAGAGATAGTGATTTCCTGTTTCTTGTTGGTAGCCTTATCAAGAGCACTTACATGAACGATACCGTTAACGTCGATATCAAATTTAACTT
>DCHD01000029.1:0-15503 GCA_002315565.1 Solobacterium sp. UBA1761
CAACTGTTTGTTGTGACATAGCCATCTGATATATGTCTTTCAGTAAACAGTGATGAATTTAATAAGGACTTCAATTCAAAACTTAATCCGCTCTTAGAAGCCCTGTATCTGCTTGACAGGCTTGCTCAGGATGAAAACCTCAAAGACATCTGTGAAGAAATAAAAGCCCGCTACAGTGACAATTACAGTCAGTTTGAAAAAGACAGAGAAACATTCGAAAGAAACTTCCCTTTATGGCAGATATATTTCCGTAACTGTCTGGCTAACTCCCTTCTGTTTGAAAGCTTTCCTTTTGTCGACAGACGTTTTGACAAGACAAAAGCCTATAAGGGACTATGCGCAAGTTATGGTCTGTTAAGACTTGTATGCATCGGCTATATGGCAACACGTAGCAGTAAAGACGATCTTGTTGACTGCATATCAATACTCTTTCACCTGATTGATCACACATCTTTCTATTACAATGCCAATATTCTCACAAAAGCAGCAGCACTTCTGTTAAAGATTTAAAAAGGTTATCCAATCGGATAACCTTATTTTTAAAAGTGTCTGCTTCCGCCACCACCATGACTTCTTCCTGAAGAAGAAATATGAGTGCTGGAACCTCCACCGCCAGATGGACTCTCACGTTCAATCTTGCGTCTTGAAGTATTGGTATAAAGATAAATCTCACCGCTTCTGAAGATATTGAGATTACTGCCTGTACAGTATTGACCGGCAGTAGCTTTTTCACCGGTATTCTTTAACTGTTTATAGAAAACAAAGAAAGAAATAAATGTTGCAGCAAGTGCAATAATACCTGCAGGTACCAGTGCTTCTTTTGCATAATCAGCAGTGGTCTTATTTACTGGAGTCTGATCATAAGAACTGTTGCCACCTGTACTGTGATAATAATCAGAATTCTCAAAGACATATTCTGCTGCATATATGAATGCTTCAGATGCATCAGCCCATCTTTCATCGCCAAGGTATTCACCTACATAATCATACATATCATCAATTGAAGCATCGGTATAGGTATAAATGCATGAAGAACCGCAGGTAGTAATGGTAAATGTACGGTAGTAGATATCAACCACCATGATCAGACCATTATAATCAGTTCCGATACCGTAACCGTTATAGTCAAAGGTATCATCAGCAAGTGCCACAATTGTATCATCGTCAGCCTTGTCATAGGCATAGTAGACTACAATATCGTAATTTGTCTTGGCGATAAATTCGTTTGCCTTGGCAGTAATACTGCTTTCTTCTTCTTCACTTAGTACGTTGGCTTCATCAATTACCTTGATATCATTTGCCTTTACGGTAAATGATACTGTACACAATAGAAGTAATGAGAAAAGGAAAGTAAATAACTTTTTCATTTACATACCTCCTTTTGACATAAAGAAGATAATCAGGAATGTAACAATAAATACTCCCAAGAATATCATCAGTGAGTATACTGTCGCCTTTCCTTTATCCATTGGCAGATCTCCAGCAAATTTTCCTGTCTGCCCATTCATGGCAAACTGATATACTTCACCCTTGTATCTGCTTGAGAAAATATATACCGGAAGAAGTGCATAGTGGGCTTTTCCGTTTCTGAACTGAACACTTGCACCCTGTGGAATTACTGAATCATAACCAATTACCGAACTTGCCAGAATATTGATCATCGAATTCTTGATTCTGTAGTTTGCTTTGGAGATAGTCTCATCTTCATTCTGGTCATATTTATCAGCCAGATAACTTGAAAGATATGCCGGATTGAAGTCTGTGCACTCTTTGTAATCGAATGGTTCAAGGGAGTCAAGCAGCGCATCATTAAGTTTGCTGCTGGCATCTACCGGAACCTTTTCAAAGCTTGCCGAACCGTCACGATATACCAGATAATAACTTGTCTCTGTTATTTCGTAGTCACCGCTTCTATAATGTCTTGTCCTTGTGCATCTGAATCTTGCCTGTCCACTCGCATCGGCATCAAACAGCCAGTAAGGAACATAGATTCCCTGAATCTTATCAATAAGATTGTTTACTTTAAAGTCGTTTGGAAGAAAAACTTTTTTCTTAAGAAACTCATAATATTTTTCCTTAGCCTGATCTTTGGTCAGTCTGAAAGGAATCAGCATATCCGGTTTCAGCATGCCGTCAAGTTTATCACCCACAACAATCGGTGTGCCACAGTATGGACATGCAGTAGCTGACATATTCTCATCACCTACAACCTCACCGCCACATGCCGGACAGACATATGCCACTTTATCTTCTGTGCCTACTGTTTCTTTCTTTTCGAGATTCCATTCACAGACATCAGCTTCCAGTTCCTGCTCAACATTGAATTCGTTGAGTTTGTCCATCTCAAAAGATGTACCACAGTGACCACATTTAAGTTGACCGCTTGCAGCATCAAAAGGAATCGATGCTGAACAGTTAGGACATTTATATGAACTTATACTTGCCATTATTGTCCGATCTGCTTACCGCATGATGGGCAGAACATTGCGCCTGCTGGTACTGGTTTGCCACAGTACGGACAGAATCCACCAGCTGATTGAGCATTCTGCTGAGCCTGCTGGAATAAGCCGGTAACGTTTGCTGAGTTCTGAGCCATGTTCATTCCCATGAATGCACCTGCAGCACCATTAGGATTGTTTGCAGCATCTCTCATTGACTGAGCCTGAGCAGCAGCAAGATGTCCAGCTGCAGCTTCAGGTGAACGAAGCATTGCGCCTTCCTGAAGATTTTGAATCTTGGCCATATCTTCATCACGAGGGATAATACCGTTGATACCGAAGTTAACGATTTCAATACCTCTTCCATTTGACCACTTGTTTGACATTACTTCATTCAGATTTTCAGCCAGTTCAAATGTATGAAGAGGAATATCAGAATACATCTGTACTCCCTGTTCACTAAGTTTTGCCAGTGCTGGTGCTAAAGCAGTCAGAAGTTCTGATCTCATCTGAGAATCAAGATTCTCTTTGTAATATGTATCAGTATTTCCTGCTACATTTTTATAGAAAAGAATTGGGTTACAGATTCTGATTGAATATTCACCATTGCATTTAAGCTGAACCTGCATATTGCTTAAACCAATTGAAGGATCAGATACTTTGAACGGAACAGGTGTAGCAGTACCATACATGTTTCCAGGAATCTCCTTGGTATTTACATAGTAGACATACTGAGCTCTGTTTGTTACTCCACCATACTGGAATCTTTCTACCATCTGGCTGAAAGTATCCTTTAAACCTTTTAGTCCACCATCAAAGATACTTGGTGACTTTTCTGTATCGAATGTATAATTGCCTGGTTCTGCAGCAACTTCGATAACTGTACCATCATCAACGATGATTGCACACTGGCCTTCATTTACTACGATGCCAGAACCATTGGTGATAACATCACCCTTATCAAATAAACCGCTTCCCTTTTTTGTTCCCTTAACCATCAGGACATTGTTTGGTAATGATTCACAGATAAAATAATCCTTCCATGTATCAGATAGAACTGATGAAACTGTACTTAAAGCAGCTTTAATTAATCCCATAATTTGTTTCCTCCTTGTGAATAATTATGTACATCACATATATTATAATTTAAACATGAAAATAAATATCTACCATAGTAATGACATCCACTCAGAATACAGTAATCTTTCAAATATATTCTCATATTTAAAAGAGCATAAAACAGAGAATGATTTCTATTTTGATTCCGGTGATTTCACTGACCTAAAAGACCTGATTGTTCAATCAGACAAAGGCGTATCAGCCATTGAAATACTTAATTCCTGTGGACTTGATGCCATGACTATCGGCAACAATGAAATCGATCTTGGGAAAGATGACCTGATTAAAACGGCCGCAAAGACTACAATGGTCTCATGCAACATTACGGATGCTGATAAGAAGAAAATCCCTGGCATACATGACTTTCTGATAATGGAAAAGTGTGGCATCAGATTCCTGGTTATAGGAATATCGCCATACTACTCAAGGACAATGGAAGACAATAACTTCAACGGTTTCTTTAAGCTGTACGGGCTTAATGTCCATCCGTCGATTGAACTGATAAAAGAAATAATCAGAAAGAATAAAGGAAACTATGATTTCTGTATTCTTCTTGCCCATAACGGACTGACAGTTGAAACAGCAATCATGGATGAAATACCGGAAATTGATCTGGTACTTGGTGGCCATTCCCACAGTGAAGTTGCTGAAGGTAAATACAATCAGACCGGCGTGTTTGCCAAACACCTGGGCATTGTAACTCTTGAAGTAAAGAACAAAGATATCAGAATTGTCCACAATGAACTGATTGATCTGCCCGAGTGCAATGATTCAGAATACGATGAAATACTCGATGCAAAAAGAAAGAAAGCTGATGAGATTCTTTCTGTACCTATTGAATCATCGTACGCGCTTGAATTTGATGCCTATAAAGAATGTCAGCTGATAAACTTTGTATCAGATGCCCTTTACAAGCATTTTGAAGCTGATTTTGCCCTCATGCATAACGGCATAGCCAACTTCTCTTTAACCTATCCCGTTACAAGAAAAATGCTTATTGAATGCTTTCCTTCAAAACTTAATCCGACTATCTTCAAAGTTAAAGGTTCAATACTTCTTGAAGAAATAAAAAGATCATTTGATGAAGAATTCATCCATCAGGAAGGAAAAGGCGCAGGATTCAGAGGTTACACTCTTGGAACACTTTCCTATTCCCATAATGTAAAAATCATTAAGGAACCTCTTCAGGTATTCATCAATGAAGATGAACTTGATCCAGACAGAGAATACACCATGGTGACCGACGATTACATTCAGCGTGGTGTTTATTACACAGGCTTTAAAACAGCAGACGAAAACTGCTTCTGGCACGTCTGGTTTATTAGAGATCTGATGTATAACTACATAACAGACAAAGAAATATATGAAACTTCAAAGAAAAGAAGAACTTACTAGTTCTTCTTTTAATAATCAATGAGACGACCATAATCATTCCACTCACCATACATTTCTGATTTCCTGGTTTTTTCAATCAGGTTAGTGAGTGATTTTTCATACTGAATCCTGTCTTTTTTCCTGTAGAACGCGACATTATACAATCTGATGCGCTGGTAGAGTTCAGGAAACTTACGGAAGTTCTCAATTACTCCTTCTTTTTCAAGTTCAGCCATTATTTCCTTATCTGTATATATTAAGTTCATATCCGGAAGAACCGCTCTTCCTGATTCTTTCATCATTCCCAGTTTCTCAAGTCTTCTGACTCTTTCTTTGTTCAGCTCGCTCCAGGGACTGTTTTTCTTTCTTAAAGAGAAGCGTTGCATTCTTACACCATCAATCAATTTCCATGTTGAATCAATCCACCCATAGCATAACGCTTCTTCAACCGCATCGAGATACCAGAAATGTTCATCATCAACCGGTCTTCCTCTTTTGAGATTTAACCAGCATTCATTTTCAAAAGAATGGTTAATTTCTAACCATTCTCTGAATTCTTTACGGTTTGTAATATTCAAAACATTTACAGGTTTCATCTATTTTGATGTTGCAACAATCTGCTTATCAGTGAATATCTGTGGTCCGGCATCCATGTTTTCAACTCTGTCAAAATGGAATCCCCCACCATTGACTTTTTCCAGGTCTTCCTCGTTTAGCATATTGATTTTCTTTACCAATAGACAGTCATGATGTTCAAACTGCTTATCGGAATAGATATCGATAACAGTCATGCCTCTTGTGCACTTTCCTTTTGTCTCAACATAGATACCGCATTCTTCTGTTTCAAAAGCAGCTGGATTTTTAAGATAGAGATATGGAAGGATTGCTCTATTCTCTATGTCTCTTGTGACATTGAGTCCAAACATGACAATGTGCATTCTTGAAAGGAAAATACGCTGAGCACTTTCCGGATCTTCCCAGACGTGTCTTTCAGCAACCGGAGTCACATCGCCATACTTGTCACTTCCACCGACAAAGAGAATTTCCTTAATCTGTTCTTCAACTTTCCAGTTGTTCATAAGGATATTGGCCAAATCTGTAAGTGGTCCGTTAACAACAACAGTAATGTCCTTTTCTTTAGTATCTTTTAAATCAACAAGATTGAATTCATTGTCATTTGAGAATGTTTCAATGAGTTTTTCATTCTCATATGATTTTGCGAGTGATAAATAAATATTTCTCATCTTATTTCACCTCACTGTAGTTACGGATATAGTCAGCCATCAGTTCAATAAATTTCTTTCTGTCTACGCCCATCAGACACTTGGCATTAGATTTCTTGCCGGTTACGTTATAGACGTCAGCTACCGTGCATCCTTTTGTATACTCACCACTAGTTTCTACTTCAACATAGTAGTCACGGATATCGAAAATCTCCGGATGAATAAGAACCATGATAGCGCATGGGTCGTGTAATGGAGCTCCTTCATAACCGATTGATTTATGGAAAATATAGAAGAATTCCAGCCATTCAGACACGATATCACTGACAGGATTGCCGATACTTCTGATCAGTTCAACATCCTCTGGAAGTACCAGTGCCTTTTCTGTAACATCAAGTCCGGCCATATAGATAGGCAGACCTGACTTAAATACGATATCAGCAGCATCAGGGTCAACCAGAATATTGAATTCAGCAGCAGGTGTCCAGTTGCCGTACAGTATTCCACCACCCATGATGGAAATCTGTTCTATTTTATCTTTAACTTCCGGATGTGTTATCAGAAGTGCAGCTACATTGGTAAGTGGACCTGTCGCAACAATTGTTACTTTCTCATCTGATTCATTAAGCAGTCTGGCCATCAGTTCAACTGCTGTTTCTTCTTCAAGCTCTCTTTTAGGTTCAGGTAATACCGGGCCATCAAGACCTGATTCACCATGTATATTGCTTGGAGCCTTGATAGGTTCAATAAACAAAGGCTTTCTTTGGCCCTTGGCAATCGGTACATCAAGATTGATTAAAGCACATACACGCTGTGCATTGTATGCTGCTTTATTTACTGAACAGTTGCCGTTGACTGCTGTACAGCCAAGAACTTTCAGTCTGTCACATGCTCCGGCAATTACCCAGCCGATCGCATCATCATGGCCAGGATCACCATCAAGAATTACAGGAATAGGTTTATTGTTCATAAAAGATACCTCATCTCTATTATAGACCAAACAAAAAGCCATCTTAAGATGGCTATTCACTGTAACACTGATTAAGGAATTTCTTGAGCACAATCGCTGAGAATGAAGCAGTGATGACATCGCCCACAAACTGTCCCCACATAATTCCATACATGCCATAGAAATGATTAAGGATAAATAACAGCGGTATATTCAGGAAAGCATATCTGATGAATGCCAGCCAGAAAGTGGTTTTGCCTGACCCGACACCCTGGAAGATATGAACAATATAGAAACTGAGAAACATGACTATAGCCGCAAAAGCTCTGATTTTAAGGAAGGCTGTTCCATATGCCACTGTACCAGGATCCTTGATGAAAAGTTCCATAATAAATCCGGCAAAGAATTCATAAAGCACCAAAGCAACAAGAGAAATGATGACGCCTGTTCTTCTGGTCTTTTTGATTACTTCTTTCATTCTTCCATAGTTCTTCGCAGAATAGTTGTAGGCAACAATTGGTGCCATACCCATACATAAACCGATATTGGTATTGAGTGAAAGTCTTTCTACTTTCAGAACAATACCGCTGGCAGCCAGAGCTATATCGCCATAATCAGACATCAGTCTATTGAGAATGATGTTGTTGGTATCAAAAAGAATTGTTGTAGTAGCTGATGGAAGACCGACGGTAAATACCTTCTTTATATTTTCCTTTGCAGGTAATCCGGTCTTTAGCGACAGAGATATCGGACCGTCTTTACCAAGTCTGACAATAATAAAAATATAGTAGATGCAGGAAATAACATTTGAAATCATTGTCGCAATTCCGGCACCGATAACTTCTTTACCATCGGGAAGTACCACAAACATGAAAAGCGGATCAAGAATAATATTGCTGACTCCACCGATTGTCATACCCAGTCCGGCTTCTTTAGAATGTCCGACACTTCTTAGCAGATTGGAAAAAGTGATACTCATAATTGTAGGAAGAGCACCAATGCACAGAATATAAGTAGTATATTCCTTGGCGAATTCAATATTGTTGACACTGGCACCAAGATACCAGAGAATGTCTTCCTTGAATATTGTGATAACTGAAGCATAAACAATGCCCAGAACAAATGACGTTAAAAGTGAAAGCGCAGAAACTCTTTTGGCCTCATCGGCTTTACCGATACCAAGAAGTCTTGACATTAAAGAGCCACCACCAGTACCTGAAATTACTGCCAATGGCACACACATCATAAACAGTGGAAGCACAAGTGATGCCGCTGCAATCATGTACGGGTTATTAACCTGACCGATAAAGAAAGTATCAGCCATGTTATAGATAAGAGTCACCAGCTGGCCAAGAATTGCCGGACCAGCCATAATACGTAACGATTTACCGATAGGATATTCTTCAAATATCGCTTTGTTGTTTAGATCTTCTTTTTTCATACCATAATACTTTACCACCAATTCCAACAAAAAACTCACCTTAATTCGGTGAGTCGTATGAAATATTTTCTCTGATGAATACTTCAATCATGGAATTGATTTCTTCAGGTTTGTCCGCATTGGAATTATGACCGGCATCCTTAACCATAAACAGTGGTATTCCGGTACGCTGATTCCATCTGATATTGTACTTTTTGGTATATCCTGCTTTATCTTCAATACCGCAGATCAGAATTGCCGGGCAGGTAATACGGTAAAAGTAAGGTTCTTCATAAGCTTTTGCCAGCATCTGATAACCTCTTCCAACCAGTTTTGCATAGTATTTCTGGTCATACTGTTCCATCATTTCTCTCATCTGCTGCTGTCCGTATTCACTTTCCGCAACACCTTTACTGCCCTGTTCAAGAAGTGTGTTCCATGGATAGAGTCTATATATAGGTTCCATATGTTTCAAAAGATGAACTTCCAGTTCAGATACATATCCTTTTGCCAGCGGCGCCGAATCAATTGATACAAACCCGGCCAGCTTCTTTGGGAACAGTTCAATAAATGTCTGAGCTACATAACCACCCATTGACTGACCAATGATAATAGCCCTGCCGATTTTCTCTTTGTCCATTATTTTTTTGAGCCATTTTGCCTTATCGGTAAGGTCAAAGTCAAAGTCAAAAGGTCTGCTTGCCCTGTGACCAGGAGCATCCCAGGCAAGAATATTATAGGTTTTCTGAAAATGATCAATCTGTTTTGCAAAAAGCCTGTGATCAGCAGAAAGACCTGGCAACATTATCAGCGTCAGTCTGTTTTTTTCAAATTTGTTTGTCCAGTAGTGAATAGTCCCGCGTCTGGTTCTGTAGGTCTTTTCTACCATTAATAAAACACTGCTTTCAACCACATTATACATTAAGTAAAATGCTCTTGAGTAGAGTTCTTATTGAAGAATACCTGACAATATATCATCTTAATGACCGATACATTTAAATACAGTCAAAGATTTCTGAAACAATTGAAATAAAAAAGAGACGGACTTTTTGAATATTCTATTTTCTCTTACTGCAGAGCTGCCATAAGGCAATTCCGCTGGCACTTGCAACATTCAAAGAATCAACATCAGGATTCATATGAATCTTGCAGACATAATCACTTTTCTCAATAGTATCTTTTGACATCCCATAACCTTCTGAACCAAGAATGATGGCAAGTTTTTCTTCACCGTTCAGTTTTTCATCATCAATGTCAACCGAATCATCTCTTAGTGCCAAGGCTACAGTTTTAAAACCCAGTTCATGTAGTCTTTCAATATAATCTTCTTTGTTCACAACAGCATATTTCATCCTGAAGACGTTGCCCATTGAAACACGGATACTTCTTCTGTATAAAGGATCTGATGCATCAGATGTCAAAAGTATTCCATCGGCAAACAGTCCTATCGCATTTCTGAAAATGGCACCGACATTGGTAGGATTTTCTACTTCTTCAAGTACAACAATGCGTTTTGCATCTTTACATACTTCATCTATTGTCAGTTCATCTTTTCTTCTGAATACACCAAGAATACCTCTGATCAGAATAAAGCCCTTCAACAGAGCAAACACTTCTTCACTTACTTCATAGACTTTTATATCTACAGGGCAGCGGTCAAACAGTTCAGTATATTTTTCTTCTTCAGATTCAATTATCAGAAATGATTCAGGAATAAATCCTGCATCAAGCGCCCTTTCTATAACCAGTTCGCTTTCCGCAATGAAAACACCAGGTTCCGGTTCATTACAATGTTTAAGCTGACTTTCCTTAAGACGATAGAAAGCATCAAGTCTGTCATCATCCTTTGTGCTGATTCTTTCAACAATCATATTCATATCATAACAAAGACAGCAGCCTAAGTGCTATCATTAAGACATGATAGATTTACATTGTCACACAAAATATTCCGATGGTTCAGATTCCATTGAAGAAGTTATTGCCAAGGCCAAAGAATCAGGACTTACTCAACTCGCCATCACCGACCACAATACCTATGATGGTGCAATACTTGCCCATTGGCTGGCACCTGATCTGGTAATGACCGGAATTGAATTGTCCGTCGGTTATGGAAATAACGAAGAACTGCATCTTTTAGGCTTCTTCCCAAACGCAACCGCCTTCAATAATGTGAGGTTTGTCATTAAACAGGGTGAAATCAAAAAGAATCTTGCAACGATGGAAACAATAGAAAGACTAAATGAACAGGGTTATGAAATCACTTTCAATGAACTGTCCAAATTTAGCGATGGAACAATCAACAGAGTTCATATCTGCAGAGCACTGATGAAACACGGCTATATATCATCCGTGCAGGAAGGATTCGATAAAGTTGTAGGCGATCACTGTACAGCTTATGTACCTAGAGAATATGTACCGATAGAAGAAGCTGCTCAAGCCATACATGCAGATGGCGGTATTGCGGTACTTGCCCATCCATACAATTACAAAATGACCCAGGAAGAGATAGAAAAAATGCTCAACTTTGTCGTCAATGAAGTTGATGGCATTGAATGTTTCCACCCTTCTGCAACCAAAGAGAATTCTGAATACCTTGTTAAATACGCAACCGAACACGCAAAAAGAATCACCGGCGGTTCAGACTACCATGGTGAAAACAAGCCTCATATTTCTCTTGGTATGATGGAAGTTGATGATAAATATAAAATAGAACTGGATTAATCCAGTTCTATTTTGTTAAGTGCATATTGAAGTACCCTTTGCCCTTGGTCGTATTGATTCTTGGGTCTTTTTTCTCATAGATTGGCGTGCCAATCTCTACAGTCAAAAGATATGCCAGAGTCTGTAAAGCAGAGATGATTTCGATATTGGTAAAACTATCAGTTTTAATATCAAGCTTCAGGTCATGTTCATCCATAGTATTGATACCAAACATATAGCCTGTACCATATTCCTTCTTCATCAGATTCATCAAAGATACAGCTTTTTCATTGTCTTTACCGTCATTAAGGGCAATAACAGCAGTTCTTTCATCGAAACAGTAATTAGGTCCATGAAGTCCATCATCCATCTCATAACCGATAGAGATATTCTTCTTGGTTATTTCCATTATCTTTAATGCACCTTCAGTTGCAATACCCTGTAATGTATTACCGCCAAAGATGATGAAGTTTTCAACCTTCAACAGATTCTCTTTTTCTTTTTCAAACCACCCTTTTGTCTTAAGGATTGTTTCGGCATTGTTTTCAGCAGCGCTTAATGCTTCACCAATATATTGCTCATATTCCTTTTCGCTGATATGTCCTTTAACAAGACCCGCCTCAAGTCCCATAAGCATCTCTGTCATCATAGAGCAGCTGAAACCTAAAGTCGCATAAGTATATTCTTCATAGCCCAAATCAATAAGCAACTGATATTCACAAGCCACAGAAATCGGTGAATTCATATCACCGGTCATAGCCAACGTAAGATAGCCAAGATCTTTCAGTTTCTTTGCACATTCAAGAGTCAAAGATGAAGTACCAGTCTGAGAAACAAAAATGTATAAAGCTTCATTGTTATAGACAGATTTATTGATAAGGATATTAGGAAGCATACATACTGTCTCAATTCCAGAGAACTTTTCTACCATCAGCATTGTGCTCAGTACTGATGAATAGGAAGAACCTGATCCAACAAATACTATCTGTTTTATTTCTTTTTTTCTGAACAGTTCAATAACATCTTTGAACAGTTCTTTACGGTTCAAGATGATTCCAATCATCTTTTCTTTGCTTCTTGAGATGGTTTCATACATTGTTGTCATAAGTGTTTCCTCTACAATAATTATGTCACAGAAAAATGCTGCTACCTGCAGCATTTATTCAATAACATTCTTAAAAATTCTACCGAAATAGTCTTAAGCATTCTTTCTGAAGATATTGATGAATCTGATCATTCCAGCAGCAACCATCATATGACCGATACCGGCAATTCCGGAAATGGCTCCGTTAAGTGCAGAAGTAAACTCAAAGCCGGTAACTTCCAGTGTACCTCTTACAATCATCGTAACTGATGCAATGACAAGTCCTGCAACATAGATGATGTTGGCCATTTTTATCTTCTTGTCTTCTTCAATATTCAACACTTTAACAAACAGTGCTACAACAAGAAACCACGCAAAGCCCAGTAACAGGATATGCGGATGAGCCATACCGAGCATTCCTCTTCCTGTAAAACCGTTGTATTTAGTGAATTCACGATAGAATACACCGGCACACAGTCCATAGACTGCAAATACTAATGCCTGATTCAAATACTTTTTCATTGAAATAATCTCCTTAATTTACCAGAATATCACTGTTTACCTGAGAATAGAACATCTTCTTTGCTTTTTTGTAATCAGATGTTGTCCCAAGTATCCACATAAGTTTAGCAATTGCTGCTTCACTTGTCATGTCATGTGTTTCTAAGACATTGGCTTCTTTCTTTAGTTTGTTTCCTACTTTATAGATAGACATGTCACTTCCTTCATTTGTTACCTGAGTAGTCATGACTATCAGTTTACCCTTTTCAACAGCTTTCAGTATCTGATCAGTATAGTCTGAATATTCAGGCAGACCGCCGACACCAAATCCTTCAACAACCAGTCCGTCATGGGAATCAATGACGAACTCCATTACCTTGTTGCTGATGCCGGGAATCAGTTTAAGTAAGCCAACATTAGGATTGATGTAGTCAGTAAAGATAACATCACCTTTAACATCTTCATTTATATATCTGATAATCGTATTGCCCTGAATTCTGGCAATTTCCGGGTAATTGATTGAACCAAATGCTGCCAGAGATCTCGTATAGTTTTTCCTTGCTCTTGTACCTTTAATTACTCTACCGGCAAAGACAACATTTACATTGTGGCTGTTTTCATCTGCTGCATATCTTATCGCGTCTGTCATATTGATTCTGCCATCTGAACTTAAAGAAGAAATCGGAACCTGGGAGCCAGTCAGAACAACCGGTTTTTTACTGTTTTGAACAATATATGAAAGTCCAGCTGCCGTATAGGCCATCGTATCTGTTCCATGGGTAATGACAAAACCATCATATTTGAGATAGTTCTCTTTAATACATTCACCAATCAAAAGCCAGTGAGCCGGACGGATATTTGTTGAATCCATATTGAAAAGCTGAAGACATGTAACTTCAGCAATATCTTTAATTTCAGGAATCAGTTCAACCAGCATTTCTCCTGTAAGTCCTGGAGCAAGTCCATCATCTGTGTTAACAGAAGCAATTGTTCCTCCGGTTGCGATCAGCAATACCTTTTTCATCTCTTTGATTATAACAAACTATATGTTTCAATAATTATATGAACACATTACTGATGGGAATCGATATCGGTACCACTTCAACAAAAATTCTGGTATCAGACACAAACGGAAATATCATTGAACAGGCTGAAAAATCATATTCACTTATTTTTCCTGAAGTCGGTTTTGCAGAACAGAATCCATTAGATCTGATTGATGCCGTACACGATACGATGAAAGAAGTCACTTCAAGACTCAAAGAAAAAGCCAAATTTATCAAAGCCATCTCTTTATCTACGCAAAGAGACACAATGGTCATAACCGATAAAGACAATAAGGCAATATATAATGCCATTACCTGGATGGATTCACGTTCCAAAAAAGAATGTGAAGAAATGAAAACCAATCTGAGTGAAAAAGCCGTCTATGAATCAACAGGTGTACCGGTCAGCACCATCTGGACAGGCGCATTCATCATGTGGATCAAAGATCACATGCCTCAGTTATTCAAAGATGCTTACTGTTTCGGCCTTGTCCATGATTATGTCATGTGTTATCTTGGCGCAGAGAGTCATTATCTTGATACAACAAACGCCTGTCAGACAATGATGTACGATTTCATCAATGACTGCTGGGATACAAAAATTCTTAATTATCTGAATATCGATTCTGATAGACTTCCACGTCTTGTAACTTCAGGAAGTGTTATTGGAACACTCTCTAAAAAACTATCTGCTGAATTTAATATGTCAGATGATGTAAAACTTGTTGCCGGGGGTGGTGATCAGCAGTGTGCAATGCTGGGAACAGGTTCAATAAATAATGGTGATGGTGAAATATCCATCGGAACAGCAGCCAATATTATGGCGGTTGTTGATAAGCCGATACTTGATCCTGATATGAAACTGATATGTCACAGATCTTTGGTCAAAAACGGCTATATGGTTGAAGGAGCAATGCTTTCAACAGGTAAACTTGTTGAATGGCTTCTGGATACTTTCTATCAGGGAATTGAAAGAAAAGAAGCACTTAATCTTCTCAATAAAGATGTCAGCATTTCAAAGCCCGGCGCAAACGGTCTTATAATTACACCACACTTTGAAGGTTCAGCATCACCTCACTGGAACGAAGAGGCAAGAGGCATCTGTCTTGGATTGACATTGAGTACTTCAAGGGGCGATATCGCAAGAGCTGTATACGAAGGAATTGCCATTGAGATCAGAAAGAATCTTGACCTCATGGAAAAACTTGGCACAAAAGTTACTAAAGCCGTTGTATCGGGTGGAGCAGTAAACTCAGATATCTGGATGCAGATTATCGCCGATGTACTGAAAATTGATATAACGGTACTTGAAAACAGACAGTGTGCAGCCATGGGTGCCGTAATTATTGCCGGTATCGGAGCAAACATCTTCAAAGATGAAAAAGAAGCCGCCGAAAAGATGGTGAAGATAAGAAAAATCTATAAACCTGATCCATCACTTTCGGCTCTGTATGACAGACTGCTTGAAACAAATCTCAACAGTTACAGTGCATTAGACAGAAACAGCATATACAAAGAAATAATTGAACTGAAGAAAACAAACTAAAAGGTCAGCTTGGGGTACTGACCTTTTAGTTTGGGAATTTGTTGCTGTACTTATTTGGGGGATAATACAACAACGTTTTGAAAGAGAATAAATAATAACTACT
>DCHD01000029.1:15583-20907 GCA_002315565.1 Solobacterium sp. UBA1761
CTAATCATTTGACCACTAAAGAGAATAAATGTTATAGGGGTTCAATACGGTCAAATGATTTGAAGCGTTACTGATTTCTCAGATTTGCAAACTGACGGTTCAGTTTTTCAAATGTGAGAGGTTTAATAAGATAGCCTGAGACAAGTATTTCATTAGCTTCGGCTACTCCTTTTGAATCTTTTGCCACAATAATCACATTGGCATCAGATTCAATATCCTTGATTCTTCTGGCGTTTATCATGCCTTTGGAATCATCGGCATCCACAATGATTACGTCCTCTTTTTTCAGCATGTTTTTAAGCTGGTTATATTCCTTTAAAAAACATACGTCACTGCTTAACATCAGGGCGTAATCCTTAATCACATTCTGGGTATCAGTCTCTGATGTTAAGGCGTAAATCATATATGTACTTCCGATTACATTTTCTATTCTACATATGCAGTGTCGCACTACTGTCGCACCGAAACATAAAAAAGAACTTTTTCAAGTTCTTAATCGTGCATTGATTTGAAGTTTTCACCCCAGGAATAATCTTCCATATATTCCCCATGGTAAAGACTCTTTTTGTGTTTATGAAGGTATTCATAAAGATCACAGTCAAACTCTTCTTTATTGACAGAAAGCCCTGTTTTCTCATGATTCAGGATTCTTTCAATTCCTGCTTCCTTCAGGTCATCTTCAAGTTCTTTAATCCAGCGTGACAGTTTTTTCTGGTCGCTTCTTGAATATGAACCCTCTTCATTGATTACGGCTTCAATCTGTTTTCTTGAGACAAGTGCGCCTTCTCTGTCCACAAGATATGCCAACAGTTCCTTGGACTTGTAATATCTGAAATTGACTGGTGAACCATTGTTGGTAACAGAGAAATTACCGAAAGTCTTAATGTATACAGGTTTGGCGGTATTTATTCTGTAACGCAGATGTTTAAGCTGTTTTTCAATCTGTCCTGAATCAACAGGTTTGAGAATATAGCCGGATGCAAACATATCCATGGCATCAAGAAGATATTCTGAATAGCCGGTACAGAAGATAATATTGACATCCTTCTTGATTTCCTGCAAAGCCTTTGCCAGTTCAATACCGCTTAATCCTGGCATTTCAATATCCAGGAAGACGATATCGGCAGCTTTCTTTTCCATCTTTTCAAGAAGTTCACGCGATTTATTGAAACAGTATAGTTCCACGTCCGGTATAGCCTCTTTTATCGCTTCTTCCAGCATCTCAAGGGCAAGCTTTTCATCATCGGCAGCATATACTAACATGTCTTCTCCTCCTCCTTTAAGATATATATTTTCACTGTTGTACCTTTTCCAGGTGCTGAATCAATTGTCATTCTGTTGCCATGCATCATAAGACGCTTTCTGGTATTCTCAATTCCCACATGGTTTCTTGTATCATCCGGTTTCTTTGTAACATCATAACCTGCTCCATCATCTTCAACAGTTATGACATATTCTTCATTTATAAGCTCAGTAGAAATCTTTACTGTTCCTCCATCTTCTTTCTTTCTGATACCATGCTTTACGGCATTTTCCACAAGTGGCTGCACAGAAAGAGTCGGAACGATGAAGTCTTTTTCTTTTATGTCATATTCAACTTTCAGCGTATCTTCAAACCTTACCAGTTCAATATTCAGATAACTTCTGATATGTTCAAGTTCGCTGTCAAATGTACACAGCGCCTCTTCAGAACCAAGGTTGTCAAGATTGCCCCTTAGATAACCTGAAAAATCCATAGTCAGTGACTTGGCTTTAGCTGGATCCTTGTCACACAGTCTGGCAATTGAAGTCAGTGTATTATAGATAAAATGCGGTTTTACCTGAGAGAGAACAATCTTTGTCTGTGCCTCGGTCAGTTCTTTAACTGATTCATTGAGATCGGAAATGATTATCAGGTTTTTCTCCATGATTCTGATCATAATCTTCACTACGAAATAAACAAAGAATGTATCAGGTATAAAGTTAATGAAGATGTCCCTTCTGAAAAGTGTCCAAGAATCAGGCTGAGTAGCAATAAGATTGTCAAAAAGAGCTTCCTTAGTATTGATTATGGTACTTTCTTCAAGCCAGAAAGCATTCAGATCCAATGTTTCTGTCAGATTATAATGGTACGAATTGAGATAACATCCAAGTAACAGGAATGCTATTGTAACTGCCGCACACCTGTACATTACCTTCTTGTCGTAATAGCGCATGGTCAGAATAAGCGGAATAGTAATAACCAGCTTTGAGTTTATTCCTGAAAGCATATCAGCAAAAAACAGCATCATCGTCATACAGATAAACAGATCATATTTTATATGATTTCCAACCCCATTTTTCTTTATACAAAGGAAACAGAAAACAATCGTCAAAAGCGGCATGACAAGGAAAGTTACAATCAGAAACTTATTCTGCAGTTCATAACCACCAAACATTACAAAAGCAATAAAGATAGCATATATAGCCAGAATGATCTTTATGATAGACTTGGCTACATAGATATTTACTTCCGGCTCTCTTGCCTTTATTATTTCGCGATATCTGTTACGCTCTTCAAAGGAGACACTGTTTTTTTCTTCCATGGATTTATTTTAGCACGGACAGGAATTTGCTATGATTAATAGGTAAACAGAGGTGCTTTATGATTATTGAAGAAATAGACTCAAAACTTCTTGAAATGTCCAAAGAAGCAGATGTTGCTTTAAAAGATATATATGAAGAAATAGATGATATCTGTCTGTATAATTCAAACAGAATTCTTACGGCTTTTATTGAAAACAAAGTAAGTTATTCCGACTTCGCCGACATCAACGGCTATGGAAACTACGATACAGGAAGAGACAAACTAGAAAGTATGTTTGCATCAATTCTTGGATGCGAAGATGCCCTTGTAAGACCACAGATCATGTCTGGCACCAATGCTTTATGGCTGGCCTTCTCTTCACTTCTTAAATATGGTGATACCATGATTTCTCTGACCGGTACCCCATATGATTCTTTACAGGAAATGATCGGTCTGTGTGGAGACTCTTCACAGTCACTAAGTAAACACGGTGTCAAATACGAACAGTTTGACCTCATAAATAATGAGTTTGACACTGATGCAATAGTTAAAAGATTAAAAGAAAACAACGTAAAACTTGTAGAAATACAGCGTTCAAGAGGCTATTCATCAAGACTTTCATTAAAACTTGATAAGATTGAAGCGCTGATTAAAGAAATACGTAAAGTAAACAAAGACGTCATCATCATGGTTGATAACTGCTATGGCGAACTGGTGGAAAGAAAAGAACCAGGTCATATTGGCGCTGATATTGTTGTCGGCTCTTTAATGAAGAATCTCGGTGGTGGTGTAGCCAGCACCGGAGGTTATGTTGCAGGAAGAAATGACCTGATTGAAATGGTTGCCGACAGGCTGACTGCTCCTGGTATCGGTAAAGAACAGGGAGCAAACTTCAACCTTAACAATTCATTCTTCAAGGGTCTCTTTATGGCACCAAATGCCGTAAAATCAGCACTGAAGACTGCAGTATTCTCTGCCTATATGCTAGAAAAACTTGGATACAGGAATGTATCACCAAAATATGATGACTATCGTACTGACATCATTCAGACAGTAGAACTTGGAAATAAAGACAATCTTGTCAAATTCACTCAGGGCATTCAGGAGTCAAGTCCTGTAGACTCATTTGTCCATGTGCTTCCAGCACCAATGCCAGGCTATCCGTTTGATGAAGTAATGGCCTGTGGTGGATTCACTCAGGGCTCAACCATTGAACTGAGTGCGGATGCCCCGGTCATTGAACCATATACTCTTTATATGCAGGGCGGACTGTCATATGAATATGGCAAGCTCTCAATCCTTCTTGCCTTAACAAAAATAACAAAAAAACAGTAATTCATTGAATTACTGTTTTTATTCTGGCGATAATGTTTCCTGATGTTTAAACACGATAGTGATAAATCAAATGAAACTAATAAGAATATGGGGTGCCATAATCCCATTTGCCATTTTCATTTCTATATTTTGTCTGAATTTTAAAGTCGGTATATCCACGTCCTTTAAACTCATTGGCTTTGTTTTCAGCAACTGTTTTTGCTTCCTGTTCAGAATTATAAGGTCCAAATTCCATATTGCACAGATTGCCAGATTTCATAAAACTCAAATCGACATAATATTTTCCTTTTTGGTACCCGATAAAACCACCAGTTACTTTTTCTAAATCTTCTTGATTTAATTGTTTCTTTTCAGACATATTTCTACTCCCTTTTCAATGTCTACATTGCCTTAGATTGCCGATTTCTGTCGTTGTTTTTAGACTAAAAACGATAACGGGCATCATAACCACAAATAATACTGTGAGATACATATTCATATGAATGATTATCACACCAATCATGAACAGCTTCTAAAACGTCATTCTCATCTGTAACTTTTAATACTACTTCTTCTGTTTTTTCCACTCCTAAATACTTATATGTGATACTGCATTTGATATCAGTGTTTTCTGATACATTGTTAGATCCGCCAACAACTTTTTCTAACTGTTCTTTTTTTAACTCTTTATTTCCTGCCATAACCGTTCTCCTTAATTGTTTATATTATTACATATCAATAATTACAAATTCATTACAAATTCTATAATTATTTGATTATCTAAATTATTAACAGCATCGAAATGTGTTTGATTTTTTCAATACAAGAAGTAAAACACGATGAAATAGATGTTCAAACAAAAACCTTCCCAATTGATTTAGGAAGGTATAAAAACTAAAAGATTCTTAACTTATTAAATATACATAACAAATTCATTTCAGTAAGTTTTTATTATTGAAGACTAGTTTGCTGGGTGAGTATGATTAAGTCCATCAACATCAGAGCATTTATAAATATAGCTATTATTTCCATCACTATACTGCGCATACCACACTCCAGTTTGAAATTCTGCATTCTGCCCATAAACGTTCTTTAGCCCAACCAACGAAGTGGGACCTGGATTTACCCCCTGCGGAATGCTGGTAGTACCGTCAAAAGATATAAAATCCTTCGTTATATTTTCGTCAAAATCAGACATGTAAATACAAAATACATAATTTCCTTTTGGAGTTAAGTTTTTTGAAGAAGTTGCAATTACATCTTCATTACATAATTTTGTTACTTCTAACTTTAATTCTTTCATCTTGTTATCTCCTATAACCTGAACTATTTTCCCACACAAGTGTCGCACTAATGTCGCAAAAACTAAAAAGTCTTTCACAAACGGGAAATGTATAAAAACTGAAATGTTCTTAACTAGTTTGACCAATTTGATCAGACTACAAAACTAAAATATCGTACTATG
>DCHD01000028.1:0-66705 GCA_002315565.1 Solobacterium sp. UBA1761
GACCACCCATTTGCACGTTGGTGCAGTTGAGCTTATTGTTTATCGGAGTTTTTAGAGAATACATCCCTATATCTTAGACATTTCTTATGGGTGATTGCCATATTCAGTAACAGTTCTATCTTTTCAAGCTTATTGTATGGTGGATTATAAATGAAGCAGAAGAGATTTGTATAATCCTGTAGATTTGACCTGTTAAACCCTCTGTGAGAGTTTAAGAACTGCTTGTAAAGTGAATGCACATCATTTATCGGTTTTAATGGATCTCCTTTCTCTTTTGAGTAATGAGTCTCAGATATCAGATCAAGTTCTTCAATAAGCCTGGAATGTGTTAATGCCTTGTCATGTATAAGTGTTGAACCTTCTAAGATGTGATCTTTAAATGCCATATATGTCTTTTCAATTGTTGTGTTTCTGTTTCTGCATTCAACTTTTCCATAAATGTATTGGCTATCAGTTGCCATGCCAATACAGTAAACATTTTCGCCTTTAGCCAGTTTATCACCGATATCTTTCTTTATGACTCTGTAGAATGTTTCGTCAAGATACACTTTATCTTTAAGCATGATGTCGTCCTGATAATGTTCAAGAATGTCAAAAAGCTTTATAAGCCAGTATTTAGTGGTGGAATCAGCTATTCTTTCTCCTTTCGATATGGCAGAAAACGATACAAAGCCAAACAGTTCAAGAAGATAGTCAATCCATTCGCTGATTGATATCTTATGGTTATCAAAGATTGTACCGGTAATTACGGTAAAACGTTTGCCACAGTCATTGCACCTGTATTTTTGTATGTTATTGGAGTCAAAGCCATCTTTATGAAAAGATACTGATCCGCATTTCGGGCAGCAGTCAGGTTTAAACGAGTTAATCAGCAAAGACTCATTGGTTTCGCTCAGCTTAGGATGTCTGTAATCATAACGATTAAGATATTTGTCCTTAATGAAAGATTGAGTAGGCGTTAAAACAGACTTCCCATCCCAGGGAGTCTTCCTTCTAGAACTATATTTATTATTTTTCATGGATTGGTAGTCCTCAGCTGTTTAAGCAGCCGGCAACGAAGAGGACTACCAATCACAATATCGTTGTGAGCTGCTTAAACAGTTATTATTAGTCACATTAGTGACAATATAATTGTATCAAATAGCACCAACGTGCAAATAGGTGGTATTTTTTTGCTATTTCCAAACTAAATGATACAATTTAAAAAAAGAGGGATATGTAATATGAATTTTGAATTCAGTGATCTACGATCAGCAATGAAAAACACTGTATACAAGAATACCATTGAAGATATTCGCCGTGAAATTGCCAATGAAAAAGATATTCATACAATCGTAGCAACAGTAGTAGACAAAGTAACAAAGGCCGCCCAGGCTCAGGCCGGAACATTCTGGCTTTACAAAGAAGAAACAGACTTTATCGTCCCATATGCATGTGCGGATGGCAAAGAGCTTAAGGGTGTAGTATTGAGACCGAATGAAGGTGTAGCCGGCAAATGTATTGCGACAAACACTTCTGTTCTTGTCGACAACGTTGAAAACAATGCCAACTGGTCCAGCAAAGCAGACGGCAAAACCGGGTTTGTAACCAAGTCAATGATCTGTGCTCCTGTGGTTTTCCTTGAAAAAACCATCGGTTGTCTTCAGCTTGTAAACCACGTATACAATGACATATTTGAAAATAAAGATGTAATATTCATCGAAGAACTGATTCAGAATGTTGTTGACGATATTGAAAAGAATGAACCGATTTTAGAAATAATCAAGAACAATTCGGCAATCGTCAAAAAATCCGTTCTGGAAAATGAAGTCAACTCCATGCTTGAAGTACTGTATCTGAAAGATTTTGATGCTCTTGTGGAAAACATCAAGGTCAATCCAATCTACAAGAAAATGACAATGTTGAAGCAGGAAGACTTCCTGGAAAAGATAACCGATATCTACAATATGCTGAATGAAAACAAAGAAGAGCTGTAACAAACTCTTCTTTTTTTACTTTTTGACTACTTTTACCAGTTTTGACATAAAGTCAACCGGGTTATTGAAAATCTGTGGTTCAATGTATCTTTCCTGCGATTTGGACATCACATCTTTATTCGTGACATCAAAGCTGGCTGTTTTTACCGGTGACACTGTTTCTTTAGAAAATGCAGGTTTCTCATCTTCAGCGGAAACGCTCTTGTAGAAGTCAGAGAATTCCGAATTGAACCTGTCAATCAGATCATTGAGCGACAGATGCTCAGGCTCTGTCTTAATCTCTTCAGGCACGATTTCTTCTTTTGCTGCCGGCTCTTCCTTATATATGGCATCCTCAACCGTAATCTGACTGAATGCCGCGTTTATTTCTTCTTCAGTGGAATATCTTGGAGTTTCTGTTTCATTAACGAAACTGCTGAAAATATCATCAAGTTCTTTAATCATTTCATCATTCAAAGAAAACTCCGGTTCTTCTTTGACACGGACAAACGATTTATCTTCAGAAAGAAGATCGACAGGATTTACTGTGTAATAGACTTTTCTGTTCTCGTATGAAGGAACAGGCTCGGGAACAAATCCCGAAAACCGAGCATTGTTTTCAGGAAAACTGTTTTCTTCATACTGTCTTTCTGGATGAGCATAAGAATAGTTTACAGGCTGGCTTTCAGCATATGAATCAGGCTGCATGTTATTAAAACGCGTATAGGAATACCTTCCTTCTGACTGTGCTCTTGAAACCCTGCTTTCAGCAGGTTTCCTATTGGCAATAAAAAGCTCACTGTCTTCAAGGTCGCTGGCACTGATTATATCTGATCCGTTATAGAACTTTATACTATTCTCTCCGTTTCTGAACATACTACTATTTTAACAAAATATTCTTTTTAATATAATTATTTTGAAAGAAGGAAAATAAAATGAAAACTGCATTAATCTTTGCTTTTCTGGGAACAGTAATCCAGTCTTTATTCATCAAAACAGAACACGATGAAAAATATATTCCTGCTGATATTCTTAAAGGATCGGCTTCACTGTGCTTTGTACTTATCGGACTCATCGCCTTTAGACAGAACCCTGATTCAAAACTGGCCAGACTGATTTTTATCGGTCTTGTCATGGGCATGCTTGGAGATATTCTTCTGAATATGCGCTTCATTTTCAAAAAGAACGGTCAGAAGATATTCCTGGTTGGAATACTGGCTTTTTTGATTGGACATATCATCTACCTGGCCGCCATTGTCCCTTATGGTGTAAATACTCTTTTATGCACAGCAATCGGCACAGTTGTTGCAGCTTCCCTGCTTATCTATATCTTCAGAACCATGGAAGTAAAAACGGCCTTCAAAATTTTCGGAGTTGTCTATCTTGGTGCCGTCATAATCATGACCTGCATCGCCATCGGAACAGCTTCTTCAATCGGCGATACCAGATCACTGATGTATGCTGTGGGTGCAATTCTTTTTACGGTCAGTGATATCGTACTTATTTTCAATACTTTCTCCGGCACTACAAAATTCTCACTTCGAATAACCAATCTTTCCCTTTACTATATCGGACAGCTGTTCATCGCCTTTTCGATTTTCTTCATTTAGTAATTGGTGTATTATTTTTAATATAGATAGAGGCGCAGTCATTATCAGTAAGCAGCCGTAACGTCATTTTAGCTGTCGAAAGGAATAACTGCCGAAGGAGAAGAACCTGACAAGTTCTTCTGCCTGGTCAGACAGAAAATATCTGTTTGACTGTCGCTATATGCGGAGAGCTATCGTTATTCCTGCTTTTTACGGGATATGGTAACTCATTTTCCCGTTTTTTAATTGGAGGACACATGAACAAACAGAATATCAACAAAAGACTGTATTTAAGATCACTGCTGGTAATCGCCATACTGATGGTTTTCTGCTATCTCTTAAGTTTCATCATCCCTTCCGGTTCATTTGAAAGGATAGTCAATGAATCAGGCAATACCATCATCAATACCGGCGGCAGCTATACACCTGCCGAAGGAAACCTGACCTTCGTCAAGTTTATCCTGGCACCGTTCCTGGTGCTCGGTTCTGAAGGAAACATCACTCTGATCGGTGTCATTGTCTTCATTTTGGCAATCGGTGGAGCATTCAATGCCCTGGACAAATCAGGAATCATGCAGTACATGCTCGATAAAATCACTGACCGCTATGAAATGCACAAATACACTTTCCTCAAGGCAATCATTCTGATGTTTATGGCAATGGGTGCACTCATCGGTTCATTTGAAGAAGTTGTACCGATGGTTCCAATCTGTGTAGCTCTGGCTGAGAAATTCGGCTGGAACAAATTCACCGGCATCTCAATGTCTCTGCTTGCGGTAGGATGCGGTTTTGCTACTGGCGTATTCAATCCGTTTACGGTAGGCGTTGCTCAAAGTATTGCCCAGGTTCCGCTTTTCTCAGGTGTTTCAATGCGTGCCGTTTCATTTGTGGTCATCTATCTGATTCTTACGGCTTTTGTAATCAGCTATGCACGTAAAAATGAAAGGCATCTGTCTCAATACGATCATCCGTTTTTTATGGATATGAAACTTGAAAAAGGGCTCAGTTTCTTCATCTGGTCAATTTCCATCGGTGTTGCCGTTATTCTTTCAAGTTCATTCATTACATTCCTTCAGGACTATACAACAATTATTGTTGCCCTGGTATTCCTTTCTGCCGGTATCTTCTCTCCGATTGTCGCTGGAAGAAGTGAAAAACTCGGAAAACATTTCCTTGATGGAATAATCTCCATCATTCCGGCAGCGGCAATGATTCTGATGGCTTCAAGTGTCCGTTTCATTCTTGAAGAAGCCAAAGTACTTGATACAATTCTCTATTTCGCAATAAACATTGCCAAAGGCCTGGATAAATGGATAGTTGTACTGTTCATCTATCTGATTGTGCTGATTATGAATTTCTTCATCGCATCAGGAAGCGCCAAAGCCTTTATGCTGATACCGCTGATTGTGCCTCTGGCAAATGCCTTCGGCATCTCTACGCAGTTATGCATTCTGGCCTATGCGTTCGGTGATGGATTCTCCAATGTCTTCTATGCGACAAACCCTGCCCTGCTTATTTCTTTGAGTTTATCAAAATGCAGCTATAAAGACTGGGTAAAATATTCACTGCCTTTCCAGCTCATCAATCTGCTTGTTACTTCACTCTTGCTGATTGGCGCAATGTATATCGGTTATTAAAAGAAGCCTCACGGCTTCTTTTTAGATTTCAAATATGATTTCTTTTATGACCTTTCCGTTAAAGTCATATGCTGTGAACCTGTCTTCATCGAGTATTGCATATGACTGCGGATAGTTTTCTTTCGGTAATGAACATGAACCGGGATTCAGATAGTAGGAGGTACCTACCAGTTCACATCTTGGTACATGGTAATGGCCATATAAGAAGATATCTCCCTTCCTTAAAGGAAGATGCTTGTCAGGGGTCTGAACGTGTCCATGCGATATCAGGACAGTTCTTTTGCCGAGTTTTATCTTCTGATAGTCGGCAGCAAGCGGGAATTCAAGTATTTCTCTGTCTATCTCGGCATCGCAGTTGCCTCTTACACAGAGAATACTGTCTTTATATCTGTTCAGGATTTCAACCACCTTCATCGGATCATGTCCTTCAGGCAGGGGGTTTCTTGGACCGTGATAAAGAATGTCTCCCAAAAGGATAATTCGATCAAATTCACCCTTCTTAAATATTTCCTCAATCTTCAAGGTGTAATAAGCAGAACCATGGATATCAGATGCAACCAGATATTTCATTTCTTTTCCTCCTTATGTCCATCTATGTAATATTGCAGGATTCTAACTGCTGCCTGCTGATCAATAATCTTTTTTCTTTTCTTTCTTGACATGTCTACACTTATCAGGAAATCAGTTGAATCTTTAGTCGTATACCTTTCATCCTGAAGGGCTACTTTAACTCCCGATTCTTCTTCAAGATATTTGCCAAACTCTTCACACAGCTGAGCTCTTGGACCGGCATCGCCATTTTCCAATAGCGGATAGCCAAGCACAAAAAGATCGGGTTTATTTTCACTGTACATTTCAAGAAGCATGTCCAGGCAATTATCATAATCATCAGGCTTGAATCTCAGTGTTTTGACCGCATGTGCAAGATAGCCTGAACTCTCTGCTATCCCACATGTCACACTTCCAAGATCTAAGCCAACATATTTCATACATTTATTATAACATTTTGGAAATAATTACTCTTTTTAATATATTTAATATTTTTTATAAGTATAATTATCTTATTGTAAGGAGGAAATAATAATGCTTACAGACATCCAAATCGCTCAGGCGTGCAAAAAAGAGAAAATAACCAGTATAGCCGGGAAACTAAATATTCCTGATGACTATCTGGAACTATATGGTAACTATAAAGCCAAAGTTGATTATAATCTGTTAAAAGACCTTAAGGACAGAAAAGACGGCAAACTGATTCTGGTTACCGCCATCAACCCTACTCCTGCCGGAGAAGGAAAAACCACTACTACTGTCGGACTGGCAGACGGACTTTCCAAGATCGGCAAGAATGTCGTAGTTGCACTTCGCGAACCATCTTTAGGTCCGGTATTCGGTGTCAAAGGCGGAGCAGCAGGAGGCGGTTATGCCCAGGTTGTACCAATGGAAGATATCAACCTGCATTTCACCGGTGACTTTCATGCGATAGGTGCAGCAAACAATCTGCTGGCAGCCATGCTGGACAATCACATTCAGCAGGGAAATTCACTCAACATTGACCCAAGAAGAATCACCTGGAGAAGAGCTGTCGACATGAATGACAGACAGTTAAGAAACATCATTGACGGTTTAGGTCAAAGAGCTGACGGCACACCAAGACAGGATGGTTTCGACATCACTGTCGCATCAGAAATCATGGCCGTTTTATGTCTTGCTTCTGACATAATTGACTTAAAAGAAAGACTGGCAAACATCGTTGTCGGTTACACTTATGACAATAAGCCGGTTACCGCCAGAGAACTTAAGGCTCAGGGTGCAATGGCAGCACTGCTTAAAGATGCCCTTAAACCTAACCTGGTACAGACTCTTGAAGGAACTCCGGCATTTGTACACGGCGGACCATTCGCCAATATCGCCCATGGCTGTAACTCTGTAACAGCTACAAAACTGGCAATGAAACTTGGTGACTATTGCGTTACAGAGGCCGGTTTCGGTGCTGACCTTGGTGCCGAGAAATTCCTTGACATCAAATGCCGTATGGCAAAACTAAAACCTAATGCCGTTGTCGTAGTTGCAACCGTCAGAGCACTTAAACATCACGGCGGTGTAGCAAAAGAAGATCTGAACAAAGAAAACCTCGATGCTTTATTGAAAGGTATGCCTAACCTTCTGCAGCACGTTTCAAATATCACTGATGTATACAAACTTCCATGCGTTGTTGCGATCAATGCTTTCCCGACTGATACAAAGGCTGAGCTTGACCTCGTTGAAGCAGAGTGCAGAAAACTCGGTGTCAATGTAGCGCTTTCCGAAGTATGGGCAAAAGGCGGCGAAGGCGGAATCGCTTTAGCCAATGAAGTAATCAGACTATGTGAAAAAGACAATGACTTCACATTCTCATATACCGATGAAATGACAATACTTGAAAAAATCAACGCAATCGCTACCAAGATCTATCATGCCGATGGTGTTGACCTGATCGGCAATGCTCCAAAACAGCTTAAACAGCTTGAAGAACTGGGCTTTGGACATATGCCTATCTGTATGGCAAAAACTCAGTATTCATTCTCTGATGACCAGACAAAACTCGGTGCACCAAAGAACTTCCGTATCTCTGTACGTAACCTTAAAGTATCAGCCGGTGCGGGATTCATCGTAGCTTTGACCGGTGAAATAATGACCATGCCAGGTCTTCCAAAAATTCCGGCTGCCGAAAAGATTGACGTCGATGAAAACGGCGTAATTACAGGACTGTTCTGATGCATAAGAAATCACTTGAAGAACTCAGTATTCTTACTGCTTCCAAAGATCCGGTACCTGGTGGCGGAGGAATCTCTGGCGCTGTTGGTGCACTTGCTGCTGCACTTTGTGAAATGGTAACTTCACTTACAACCGGTAAGAAAAAATATGCCGAATATGAAACCGAAATCCAGCTGATTATGAAAAATGCCGATGAACTCAGAGTAAAGCTTCTTGAGTCCATCAACAAAGACGCTGAAGCCTTCTATCCCCTTTCAAAAGCCTATTCAATGGATAAGGAAACACCGGGCTATGAAGAAACACTTGAAAACTGTCTAAGAAGCGCAGCTGCTTCACCATATGAAATACTTGAACTCTGTACTTCAATAGTAAAGCTTGATGAAAGACTTGCAACCATCGGCAGCAAGCTTGCAGTAAGCGATGCGGCAACTTCTGTAATGCTGGCACATGGTGCAATGTATGGAGCACTGATCAACATCAGAGTAAATACCCGTCTGATGAAAGATAAAGAATATGCATCAGCTCTTGAAAACAAGGCGCAGGATCTGATAAACGAATACTGTCCAAGAGCTGTAAGATGCTACGAATCAATAACGGAGAGACTAAATGGCTAATCTGCTTAAAGGAAAAGATGTGGCTCTTGCCATAAATGAAAACAACAGAAAAGAAGCTGATGCCCTTAAAGAAAAAGGCATCGTACCAACTCTGGCAATCATGAGAGTCGGTGAAAACGATTCCGATATTTCCTATGAAAAAGGAGCGATGAAAAGATGTGGCGAAGCAGGTGTAGAAACAAGAAACATCATTCTGCCTGCCGATGTTGATTCCGATACCTTCTTCAATGAACTTGACAAACTGAATAATGATTCTTCCGTACATGGCATACTGATGTTCAGACCTTTGCCTAAACAGCTTGATTCAGAACTGGCAAGAATATCCATCAATCCCGATAAGGATGTCGATGGCTGTACTGATGGTTCTTTAGCCGGTGTATTTACAAACAGAAAAATGGGCTTTGCCCCATGTACTGCCGAAGCTGCCGTAGCCATTCTTGATTACTACAATATCGATGTAAGCGGAAAGAATGTTGTTGTCCTTGGCAGATCGCTTGTTATCGGCAAGCCTGTTTCAATGCTGTTGCTGAACAGAAACGCCACCGTAACAATCTGCCATACCAAAACAGTCAATGTCCAGGATATCACCAAAAAAGCAGATATTCTGATTCTGGCAACAGGTCAGATGGAATCAGTAACCAAAGGCTATGTTTCAAACAACCAGACAGTAATTGATGTCGGCATTTCCTGGAATGAGTCAAAAGGTAAACTCTGTGGTGATGCTCTGTTTGAAGAAGTTGAACCGATTGTTGAAAACATCACTCCTGTTCCTGGAGGAGTTGGAGCCGTAACTACTTCAATACTGGTAAGACATGTAATTGAAGCAGCCAAAAGAAACTAAAAGAAGACTTACGTCTTCTTTTCTTATTGCCTTTCAGTTATTTCTGTTTTTGATTTATAGATGGAGTTTTCTTTAACAACCCCTCTTACCGAACTGAGCGGATAAATAATGCTGTGTCTGCCCACAACTGTACCGGGATTGAGTACCGAGTTACAGCCTACTTCCACTTCATCACCGATAAAAGCACCGATTTTTCTAAGTCCTGTTTCTATAGTCTTATCACCGTCATGAATATTGATTTCTTTGTGGTCGGCCTTGAAATTGGAAGTGATGGCACCTGCTCCCATATGAGCCTTATAACCGAGTATTGAATCACCAACATAGTTATAATGAGGTACCTGACAGTTATCGAAGATGATGACATTCTTGAGCTCTGTAGAATTGCCGATGACACAGTTTTCGCCAACAAGAGCACTTCCTCTGATGAAAGCACCTGGTCTTACTTCGGAATTGGCACCAATCAGACATGGTCCATCAAAATAGGCAGTGTCATAGACTTTACATGTCTTATGTACATAGACATTTTCTTTGATCTGTCTGTATTCACTCTTGTCAATACTGCTGATCAGCTCAACAATCAGATCACTTATGCCCGGTAAAGCTTCATAGGGATATTCAAACTTCTCAAGGTACTCTTTTGCCTCTGTATGCGACAAATCATATAATTCACTAATCTTATACATATAACTCCTTCTTAAGCCTGTATTGACCTGTAAATGGTCTCAAAATCCTTTTTATCAAATATTACAGGACATGGATACATCGGAACAGCTTCCATGTAGCATCTGTTTACCATTTCTTCTATATCCTCATCTTTGATACAGTCAAATTTATCCTGTATGTCAAGTTCTTTTCTCATTGAATCAATTCTTTCAATGACATTCAGAGCTTTTTCTTTTTCGTCTCTTCCTTCAATGCCGCAATAATCGGCAATCTCAGAAAGTGGTTTATAGACAGCTTCACCATAGTACTTCAATACCGGAACAAGTATTACTGCATTGGCAAGGCCATGAGATACGCCATATACTCCACCCAGTGCATGAGCCAGAGCATGAACATTGCCGACAAAGTTATTGGTGAAAGCCTGACCGGCATAAGTAGAAGCAATCAGCATGTTGCTTCTGGCAACAACATTCCCCGGATTGTTATGAACAACCGGAAGATTGGCAAGAATAAGTCTGACTGACTCAAGTGCCTTTTCTTTGACGAACTTTGACGCAAACAGATTGGTATAAGCCTCAACCGCATGAGTCAAAGCATCCATCCCTGTCGTAACAGTAACCTTATCAGGCAAAGACAAAGTCAGATTGGCATCAAGCAGAGCATAATCCGGAATAATACGGTAATCACTTACCACATATTTGTAATGTGTTCCGTTTTTTGTACCGGATACAACTGCCGCAATCGTAACTTCACTTCCCGAACCTGCAGTAGTAGGAACAGCAATAAAGAGCGGCGTTTTCTTCAGTACCTTGACATAGCCCTTCATCCTGCTGACTGGAACATCCGGCCTGACTGCCCTTGCACCAATCAGTTTGGCAGCATCTATTTTTGATCCGCCTCCAACGGCAATAATTGCCGTACAGTTATTCTCTTTATACATCTCAAGTCCATATTCAACATCTTCAACAGTCGGTTCTGAACTTATGTCAGTATAGAATGAGTATTCAATCTCAAGTTCATCAAATCTGTCCAGCAGTTTAGTAAACTGTCCGTTCTTCAGAAGATTGTGTGAAGCTACTATCAATACGCTTCTGACATTTCTTTCCTTAAGAATATCTGCTGCCTTTACAAGAACACCCGGTTCATTGATTATAACCGGTTGTACATTCTTAAATAGCCTTGTTACCCTTGAAAAACAGAAATGCAGAATACGACAGAAAATCTTTTTCATAATAAACACCTTTGCTCGTATATTTTAATACATTTTTACCAACATATTAAAAGAAGTCTTTCGACTTCTTTTGAATATTTACATTTTAACCGTCAGGACATTCATTCCGAAATTGACCTGATAGTTCATTTCCTTAGCAATCTTTGAGACCATCCTGATACCTATGTTCTTGCATGGATCATCAGGGTTGTACTGACTCAGTTTCGAATGCGGATCAAACGGAACACAGTCATCTTTGATTCTGAGATATATATCATCACCAGTAACAGAGGCATAGATATCAATAACGTGTTTCTTGTTGTCTTTTGTAAAACCGTGTTCAACAATATTGCCTGCCATTTCTTCGGCACAAAGGCCGCTCATCTTAGCCCTTCTGGAATCGATACCGTGTTTTTCAAGGAATTCGATAATATTTTCAGATACGCCGGATACTTCATTTATTTCATTTACCGAAACAGACATAGATTCAACATTTTTCAATTCATCATCAATCATCAGTATTTCATCAAGTCTGAATACAGGTCTTTTCTTTCTGATAAACAGCATCGCAAACACAACTATCATCGTCACAACTTCAGCAAGCGCATAACATGAATAGATACCCAGAGTACCGAATATATCAGTCAGGAACAGACAGCATGCCAGCGGTACAAGAATACAGTTGACAAGATAGATACCATCACAAAGCATAGTTCTTCCCTGTGTCTGATAGAAATTCATAAACACTACTGTAAAGATATTGATCGGCATAGAGAACGAATATGCAAATAACAGTCTAAAAGTCTCATAAGCAACCAGCTGATCAGCACCGAATATATAAGCGATATCATCAGAGAAGAAATATAGAATCACCATTCTTGCAAAAGCGGTAATAAGTCCGACTCTGATTGCTGTCTTTGCCAGTCTAACCAAAGAAGAACGGTCTTTTTCTCCACTGTATAAAGATGCCAACATCAGCGTAGCAGAACCGATACCGATATTGAACGAATCAAGAATACCGCCGATACTCGACATAATAGCCAGAGCATTCATTGCTACAGCGCCACCGACTTTTAATGCAAATGAATTTATAAAGATATTTCTTGTAGGATAAAGAATATTGGCAACTGCAGCAGGAGAACCAAGCGCAATAATTCTTCCGACAACTTTAATGTCAAATGCGCCTTTTTCAAGTCTTACGGTATTTTTTGCATTCAGAATATAGATTAATCCGACAGCAGCTGTACAGATCTGAGCAAGTGCTGCTGCAGAAGCTACTGCAAATACTCCGCCCTTAATTACCATAACGGCAACAACACCGAATCCAAGATTCAGACATGCAAGCAAAGCCGTCAGCAGAAGAGATACTTTAGCCTTGTTGCACAGATTCAGATAAGCCATAACTGATGAAGTAATACACTGGCCAATAAAGCCAAAACTCAGTCCCCTGATATATGAAGCGGTTACCGTAATATTTGCATCTTTTGCACCAAGCAGCATGGCAATAGGATCTGCACCGGCAAAACATGCAACAAACAGAAGCACACCGATAAATGATGCTGTAATCATTGAAACGGTAAATGTTTTATTGATCCTTTCAGTTTCACCAGAACCCATATAGTGGCCAACAATAACGCCTGAACCGCCTGCAACTATCGATGCACATGCCGTGACAAGAGCACTTAACGGACCAACAAATCCTAAAGCAACCATTGCCTCCTGTGACAGATTGTTTCCGACCAGAATACCATTGACAATACCTGACAAAGCTCCGGTAATAACCACAAAAATCTGAGCCGGCAGCAGTTTCATATACAGATTGTAGATGTTCTTAGAAGAGATGTCTTTACTCATAACTTTTTCAGGTCCTATTATGTTAACCTGTTCCTATTATATTTTACCTTATAGGCTTGAAATCTTCCTGTTGATTAATGCTCCGAGATAGAAGAAATAGAAAATGAAATAAAAATAGAACATTATAATAATGATGGCTGCAAGTGACCCGTACATAGAAAAATCAAGATAGCTGTCCATCAGAATATTGAAAATCAGCAGATAGAGATAATTGGCAATACTCGTAAAGAATGCACCGGGAAGCTGTCTGATAAAACTGTTTTTCTCTGTCGGTACCAGACAGTACATAAACACAAATATCAGTGTCTGTATACCGATGACCAGAATGAAACGATACTTCAGAATAAAACTGACAAATCCCGAACTGATAAGTTTCTTCGCAATAAGAAACTCTCTGATATATCCGCCGGCCAGGCCGACAGCACTTGTCAGAACAATTACCGCTGCTGCAGCAACAAGAAACAGCGTTCCGAAAATTCTCAGATAAACATAATTCTGTTTTTCTTTACAGCCAAAGATATCATTCAATGCATGTCTAATATATATCATCATCCATGAAGATGACCACAACATGACAATAACCGTAACCGGCAGAAGTTTTGAACCGTCATAAAGACTTTCAATCAGATTCCTCGTGAATTCATTTACTCCGTTTGGCACAATGGTATTCGCAACCGCAAGAAGTCCTTCTTCAGTGAGCGGTGTATACGGCACCAGCATCAGAAGAATAAGCAGAAAAGGAATAACGGAAATAATAAAACCAAAACTGCTTGCTGCAGCATAGATATCAATTTTCTTCAGTTCAGTATTGCTCAAAAGCTCTTTGATTCTATTGAATACAGATTTCATCAACTTTAGCTCCAAGATATTTCAGAAGTTCATCACGCTTTACTTTGATTCCGGTTCCATACATTCCCCCGGATATCTCAATTACTTCGTGATTGTTAACTTCGCTGTCAAAATAGATCCCGTTGTTCTTCTTTACTCCAACAGGAGATACAGAACCCCTTTCATAGCCTACAAGCTTCAAAAGGTCTCTGACGTGAATCATATCAACACTCTTCACATTCATCGCTCTGGCAGCTTTTTTCAGGTCCAGTTCTTTGTTTACCGGAATTACTGCAATATATATACCATGTCCGCTGATCAGACCGAGCGTTTTATAGCACTGAGAATATTCCATATTCAGAAGATCTGATACGGCAACACCGGAAAACTTGTCCTTATCAATGGAATACTCCATAACATCATATTTGATTTTTGCGCTGTCAAGCATACGCATTGCGTTTGTTTTCATAATTTAAAAAAGTCCCCATTACTGAGGACTGTCTTTTTATTTTTCAACAATGCACCAGGTAAATTCAATTGACTCAGTAGAACCGCCTGGCCAACAATATCCGGATTTAGGTGAGATATGCAAAGTATATACACCAGGATTGCTTTCTACTGTAGCATCACTGGATTCCATAACATTCCAGTCAACGCCATCAATCACTGCCCAGTGTGCACTGCCATCAAACACGAATTCACCAACTGAAAGTGAAGGTCTGTTGATAGTTTCGTTTGCCTTTTCAACTGGAACATAGGCGTTCTTTTCGTAGTCTTTAACCTCTTCTTCTTCTTTTTCTATAATTCGGCAGACTTTCTTTACTTCGCCTGTAACAGGGTCTTTAGTAGTAGTGCAGTTTGGATCTTCAACTTCTTCTGGCTCTTCTATCTTAGCCGTATACCTAACCTTTTCTGCTTTCACAGGAGCTTCTATATAGTTGTAATTTGATTCATATTTAGGCTCTTCAACCATTTCACAATAGTCTTTGTATATCAGTTTTTCTTCTTTTTCCATTTTTTCAATCTTGATTTCTTTTTCTGGTACAAGATTGTCGGCTTTCAGAGTATCGCTTTTCTTTGCTTCAGATTTATGAGAAATAATCTGTTTGTTTTCCTCAATCATTATCTGAACTTCTTCAATATATGCTTCAACCTCTTTTTCAGTGTTTGTTGCAGCAACCGGTTTGATTACAGTTTCTTCTTCCTCGGTTATTTCAAAATCCCAGTCAGAAACCTTTTCTCTGTATTCTGGTTCATATTCAAGGTAATCGCCAACAAGTCTAGAAACATTATCACCAGTTATTTCTTCTAAACTGTATTTCATGAGTTCGTCAGCTGAGTCAAATACAACACATGTATTTGGAATCAGAGAACAAACAATACCTTCTTTAACGCCATTGCTGATATCACCTTTACCGGTATAGATAGAAAAACTGATAATTCCGTCTTCATACATTCCGGCACCTGAAGTACCTCTGATAGACATTGAAGTGGCGCCAATCTTGAAAATCATCTGTTCTTCAGCAGAAAGTTTCTTTTCTACATCGAAGAAGAAATCACCATATTCAAGTTCAATCAACAAAGAACCTGACTTGCATTCAGTGATTTTAAGTTTTGAATCTTTATTAAGCAGAATGTTTTTATCGTCATCGACTCTCAGATAAACTCTTGAGTTTTCATCGGTGACAATTTCATCTCCTGCGAGTATTCTCATTCCTTCGAATACATTCTCATCAGCATTTTCTCTTGTTACCTTAATGCCATCACCTTCAATTACTTTGAAGATAATAGCAGTTCTTGCCTCAACAGTTTCTTCAAGTTCTGGGTTGTTTTCTGCTTTTGTGCTGTTGCAACCAGAAAGAAGCATCATAAAAACCATTAATGCAAGAAACAGTTTTGTAATTCTTCTTTTCCTTTTTTTCATTTTCACAACCTTGAAATCACTTTATAGATTTCCATGTCCTTAGCTTTACCCTTCAGATGAACAGCGCCAGCATGCTCACAAAGGAAGCGGGATTTTATTATATCATAAACATCACTAGAAATTACAAGTTCATTTGCTTTTGCTTGTCCTTGCAATCTTGCACCTGTATTAATTGTATCACCAATTGCCGTATAATCCATACGTTCTGTAGTACCAAGATTACCTACAACAGCATCGCCATAGTGTACACCTACACCATACCAGACCTTGTCTTTAAGTGAATCTGGCAGCATATCATTGAACCTGTCATGAGCATTGATCATATCAAGTCCGGCCATTACTGCTTTATCAATATAATCATCAAGATCAAGTGGAGCATTAAACAATGCCATTGTTTCGTCACCGACAAATTTATCGACCATACCGCCGTTTTTAAATACGGCCTCGGTAGTAATAATATAGTACTGATTCAGGAAGTTTACGACTTCTTCTGGAGTCAAAGACTCAGACAGAGTTGTAAATCCTCTAATGTCTACAAACAGTACGGCGATATTTTTCTTTACACCACCAAGCTTAAGTTTTTCTTCACCTTCATCAGCAATCTGCTCTGCAACCGCCTTTGGAAGGAATTTGGAGTATTTCTCAATAATTGCTTTCTTCTGTTTTGCATAACTTGCATATTCACCGACAACATCGACAATTACTGTAAGTGCCATCGCAACTACGGGCGCAAGTATCGGCATAATTACACCCAGAAGTCTATAGAAAAGTTGGGTCATACTAACGTAGATTGCACATAAAGCAAGGTTGATGATAATGGTCCATTTTGTTGGGGTGATATTTATAATCAGCACCGCAAGTAAGGCCATGATGAATGTCGGAACAAGCAGCGCCCAGTCAGCAAGTTCAAGTTTATAACTGTTGTTGAGATACTGGTTAACGATGTTCGCATGAATTTCTACTCCGTACATCTGTGTCTGTTTATCAATAGATGTATAGTAGTTATCCTGCATTCCTGTCGCATATGCTCCGACAAATACAATGCTGTCCTTGAAAGACTTTGTAGAGTATGTACCATTGAGCACCTTTACAAATGAACATCCGGCACCTACTGAACCATAGAAGGTTCTGGGTTCACCTGCATAAACAATATATGCTGTATCTTCTTTAAGTCTTTCATTTGTGTTATCTTCAAGACCCATCTTTTTGATGTAATTCTCGTAGACTACAGTTGCGAATGACTTCTCTTTTTTGCCGTCGACATTCAGCGTTCCGATTTTATGTCTTACCACACCATCCGAATCAAGCTGATAGTTCGAATGGCCTGAACCGACAATCGCATCAGCAAGTTCATCAAACGGTTTTTCAACCATGATTGCCTGATTTCCTTCTTCAACAACACTGCCGAACATTACAGTATCAACCATTACAACATTGCCGGCATTTCTGCACGCTTCAATCAGTTTGTCATCTGTTTCTTCATCTTTTTCAGCATAGTATGCAATATCCAGTGCGATTACTGCAGGAGAACTCTCAGGATCTTCCATCAGTTTATTGATGAGATCAGCCATTCTGTCTCTTGAAAACTTATCGAATGATCCAAGTTCATTCAGAGTCTCTTCATCAATGCCTATTACATAAATGTTATTGTTGATTTTGCTGCCTGTCTGATACAGTTTATCTTCAACTGGATTTTCAAATACATCAAGCAGTCCAAAAAACTGCAGTACAAGTACAGCAATAATAAACAGCAGCGATACGATAGTTCTGGTTTTCTTCATACACCTATATTTTTACATATCAGCAATTACAAGAATATTACATTTATAAAATATGATTATAAAGCTCTTACCATAAAAAGTAAGAGCTTTAGTTTTTAGATTACATACTGTTCAAGATATTTCTTGGATAGTCTGATAGAATCAAGAATCTTTTCCTTGCTTGATTCGTAGTTCCAGTCTTCAACTTCGATACATACGAATGAATCATACTGGATATCTGCAAGAGCAGAGATATATTTGCTCCAGTTGACATCACCATGTCCAGGAATAACCGGTGACATATAGTCAAGAGGGAAAGCCATAATTCCACATTCCTTCAGTTTATCAGGGAATACCTTGATATCCTTGCAGTGAATATGGAAAATTCTGTCTTTGAATTCATACAATGGAGCAATATAATCCATCTGTTGCCAGATAAAGTGTGACGGATCAAAGTTGATACCAAAATTCTTAGATGGGATTATTTCAAATAACTTACGGAAGATAACTGGTGAAGTCATCAGATTCTGTCCGCCTGGCCACTGGTCTTTACCAAACAGCATTGGACAGTTTTCAATACCAACCTTAACACCTTTTTCTTCAGCATATTTAATGATTGGAGGCCATACTTCTTTGAAGATTTCAATATTTTCTTCAACCGTCTTGGTCTGGTCTCTTCCGATGAATGTAGTAACCATATTAACGCCAAGAAGACTTGACATATTGATTACTTTTCTTAAATGCTCAATAGCTGCATTTCTCTTTTCAAGATTGCCGTCCATAGTATTTGGATAGAATGCCAGAGAAGAAATTTCAACATTCTTCTTTGCACAGTAATCTTTAACATACTTTACATATTCATCTGATGTATTATCTACATCAATATGAGATACGCCGGCATATCTTCTTTCAGCTTTAGCATTTGGCCAGCAGGCAACTTCTACACACTTGAAGCCCATTTCTGAGCAGGTGTCAATCATTTCCTCGAATGACCAGCCATCAAGAATAGCACTTACTAAACCTAGTTTCATAGTACCCTCCTTACATGTTTTCCTTAATGATTACAGTTTCCTTCTTTTCACTTGATTCGATAGAAGCAAATACTGCTCTCATTGATGGAAGAACTTCTTCACCAGAAATCTCTGGAGCCTTATTGTTTACCAGACATTCAACCCAGGCATCAATAATACCTGATTTTGTCTGATTGTCATTAGTCTGAATCTGATCTGCTTCAAAGTATTCTACAGTTCCATCAGCATGGATGAATTTAACTGAATGTTCAGGATCATCATAAACCTTAAGAATACCCTTTGTGCAATAGAATACAGTAGAGTTATCTTCCTGACCATAATAAGTCCATGAAGCAGTCATAGTACCGATAGCACCATTTGATAATGTGTATACACAGATAGCATTGTCATCAACACCGATAAGCTTGTCATCCGCACCCTTCTTGTCAAGTGTAGTAAGAGTAGCGCTTGTAGATACTACTTTTGCACCAGTCATATAGCATAGTGCATCAGTCTTATGAATACCTAAGTCAGCCATAGCACCCATGGCAGCTTTCTTCTTGTCGAAGAACCATGTGTTCTTACCTGGATCAACTGACCATGTTTCTGGTCCGCCATGTCCGAATGAAGTATGGAAAGTGATAACTTTACCAACCGTACCGTTGGCAATAAGTTCTTTGGCAACTGTATGAGCTTTAGCGAATCTCTGGTTCTGACCGATCATCAGGAACTTGCCTGTTTCTTTTGAAGTCTTGACCATCTCTTCGCATTCTTCAATATTGATAGCCATTGGCTTTTCACAAAGAACGTGTTTACCGGCCTTTAAAGCCTTGATAGTCAGTTCAGCATGAGTAGCATTTGCTGTACAGATACTTACAGCATCAATGTCTTTGTTTGCCAGCAGTTCATCTACTGATTCATAAGCAATACCATTGTATTTGGCAGCAATCTCTTTGGTTCTTTCAAGATTGATGTCATAGAAACCTGTTAATTTAACGTCTTTGTTGTCAGCGTATTCAGGAATATGTCTGACCTGTGCGATTTTACCGCAACCGATAACACCGATGTTTACCATTAAGCTTTTGCTCCTTCTCTATGTTTTTTATACTGTCTGATCTTTTCTTTGATCATTGGTCCAACCAACTGAATCAGAATAACAGTAATTAATACCAGACCCTGGAAGGCATTCTGAATATCAACTGTCAGACCTGGGATATTAACGATAATCATAGATACTGCTGAATATGACATGGCACCGAATGCAACACCAAGAAGGTTACCACGGCCGCCTGACATATTGATACCGCCTAATACACAGGCGATAACAGCATACATTTCATAAGATACACCTGATGATGCTGGAGTAACTGAACCTACTTTACAAGCCTGTAAGAAAGCACCTACACCAACAAGAGCACCAGCACATACATATACAAGACACTTTGTAAGTTCGACATTGATACCGGCAAGTCTTGCAGACTTGTCGTTTGAACCTACAGCATATACTTTCTTACCGAATTTAGTGCATTTAGAAACAACCATCAGTAAAGCAACAAATGCAATAAGAATTAAAGTGATGATTGGGAAATCAATAGCGCCAAGGTTGATTTTACCGTTACCGATATTGAACTTCAGGAATTCATAGTATTTAGAATCCGATAACAGCATGAACTGTGATGAAGATGAACCGGCAATATTGACATCGATTTCTCTAACGATTGACAGCATGTAAGAACGATAGATAAGCTGTGTACCAAGAGTTGCGATGAACGGAGGCATCTTGATGTAACCAACAAGTAAACCGTTTACCAAGCCACCGGCAGCACCGGCTGCTACAGCAGTGATGAACATCAATGGAATAGAATTAGTGATGTTATAAACCATGATTGAACAACCTGTAGCAAGTACCAGATTAGCACCAAGTGAAAGGTCGATACCACCAGTAATAATTACCAGTGCCATACCTAAAGCCATAACACCTACGATACAGGTATTCTGTGAACCTAGGATACCAGAAATATGTCCCCAGTTGAACTGACGTCCATTGGCACCGATTACATACGCATAGCCTAAGAAGATAATTACAGCAACAAAGATGTAACTGTACTTAGACCATAATGCTCCAATTGTTTTTAAAATATTATTTCCTTTTTTCATACATTTAACCCCTTAACTGTTTATTGCGTTAGTTGAATAAAGCATTACATCTTTTTCATTAACCTCAGAATGTTTGAATTCTTTAACGATGTGACCATCGTAGAATACCAGACATCTGTCAGCAACTTTCTGAATCTCTGGAATCTCCAGTGTATTGATAATGATTGTCTTGCCCTGTTTAGCAAATTCCAGAATCAGTTTATAAATTTCAGCTTTTGCGCCTACGTCTACACCCTGGGTAGGATTGTCAAACAGCAATACATCAACACCAGTGTTCAGCCATCTTCCTAAGAATACTTTCTGCTTATTTCCGCCTGAGAGCGCATCAATCAGATCGTCGTGATTTTCAGCCTTGATATTAAGACGTTTCTTATCTTCAAGGTATTTCTTTATTTCACTCTTCTTTATAATGAATGGTCTGTTTCCTGATAGTGAGTTTTCAGCAATTGAGTAGTTTTCAAGAATTGTTAAGTCAGGAATTACTGAATTTTCTCTTCTGTTTGCTGGAAGAAGACCAACGGAATTCTTCATATGTTTAAGTATTGAACCTTCAAGTTTCTTACCATTGACAACGATTTCTCCATTGTCCAAATGCTGAGCACCGAAGATTGTCTGCATACATTCACTTGCTCCAGAACCAGCCAGGCCGGTAAAGGCGATTATCTCACCCTTTCTTGCGGTCAGATTGATATTCTCAAAGCCGATACCTGTAGCATTCTTCAGTTCAAGAACAACTTCACCAAGTTCTCTTTCTTTATAGGTATCAGTTTCTTCATACTTGGCACCAACCATATCTGAAGTGATATCACGGGCATTTGTATCTTTTATATTTCCTGAGGAAATAAATTCACCATTTCTGAATACAGTGTATCTGTCTGCAATCGCAAAGATTTCAGGCATCTTATGAGAAATAAAGATGAATGATTTCCCCTGAGCTTTCAAATTATTGATAATTGAGAATAAATGATCGATTTCGTCATTTGACAATGCTGTTGTTGGTTCATCAAGAATCAGCAGTTTGGCATTTGTATATAAAGCTCTGCAGATTTCAAGTAACTGCTTTTCAGCGGTTTTAAGTTCTGAAACCATTACAGTAGGATTCATATCAACGCCCAGATCATCAAACAGTTGTTTTGTCTTGGCGATCATTTCTTTTTTATTTAATAAACCTGCTTTGTTTCTTATTTCACGGCACAGGAAGATATTTTCCTGAACAGTCAGGTCATTGATTACATTCAGTTCCTGATGTACAAAAGCAATACCTGCTTTTTCCATTTCCTGAATGGTTGGATCTGCATATGATTTACCATCGAATACGATGCTTCCCTTATCTGCAGGAAGTACACCAGTAAGGATGTTCATTAACGTTGATTTACCGGCTCCATTCTCTCCTAACAGAGCATGTACTTCACCTTCATTCAGGTCAAGATGAACGCCATGCAGAACTGTAGTCTCACCAAACGTTTTATAAATATTGTTCATTTCTAGAAGTGCCATAAGTTACTCCTTCTTCTACTAGTTATAAATAAGCAAAAAAACGGATGCGGGCTAACCCACATCCGTTTTAGATAGTCATGAGATTAGTGACCAGTGAAACCTTCAACTTCAGCTGCAAGAGCTTTGTCAACGATGAATACTGGCTGGTATTCGCCTGAACCAACTTCAACGTTCCAATCACCAGAAAGGTAATCCATACCTCTTTCGATAACGTCCTGCATCATCTTAGGTGAGAAGTAAACTGACATAACGTCATCAAAGAATTCATCAGCAAGAGCTGCTAAAGTCTTATCAGAACCGTTCATTACATCATAAAGTTCCTGCATACCACCGATAGCTGAGATGTATAATTCTAAGTCAGCAGTAGCTTTAGCAGTAGCTTCATCAGTACCCTTGATAGCTTCTAATACGTTAAGAACACCGAATGTCATTTCATCATCCATTGAGTAGATGTATAATTTGCCATTGTTTGCAGCAGCAGCAGCAACGATGTCTTTCCAGATTGGCTCTAAGTAAGTCTGAGCGCCATCTTTAGACCAGTTACAAACAGTTGAATACTGTCCGAATAAAGCGTCTAATTCTTCATCAGTCCAAACTTCAGCAGTTTCGAATTCACCAGCTTTAGCATCAGAGTATTTGATTTCGCCCTTTAAGAACTGACGGAAACCTTCTTCACGTCTAGAACATACAGTACCGTTGTCACCGTAAAGGATAACAGCTGTATCGCCCTTAGTCATGCCGTTCTTCTGTAGCCAGTAAGCAATACCAGCACCACACTGCCAGTTATCACCAGAAGCGTTTAAGATAGCATATTTTTCAGTAGCTTCAATAATTCTGTCGAATGAGATGAAAGGAATGTTGTTCTGAGCAAGTTCTTCCTGTCCAGAAGCAGCAGTATCATCAAGAGCCATCATAACAACAACAGCAGCGTCGCCATTAGCGATGATTTCCTTGATCTGGTCATTCTGCTGTTCGCCTGAAGATGCAGCTTTGTATTCTGCATTGTAAACGCCAGCAGCCTTGATTTCTTCAACTTTCTTTTCAGCGTATGTACCAGCCTGAGCAGTCCAACCATGGTCTGGAGTAGGGCCCATTACATACACAGTCTTTTTAGCTTCTTCAACTGTTTCTTCCTTCTGGCCACAACCAGCTAAGCAAAGAACCATAAGAAGAGCTACTAACACAGTTAGTAATTTTTTCATTTTTTTCTCCTTAACAGGACTTTCGTCCTTAAATATTTTCACACAACTTACACATTAGAGTCAATAGAAAATGAGAGCGTTTTCATATTTTCTGTGTACCAATTCGCTGTCAGTTTAAATTCAAAAGAAAAAGGCCACCGAATGGCCTGAACTTAAAAATCTTTTTCGTTTCTGAATACAGGTGTGAACCGAGGAAGATTGAATTTCTTTACGAAGAAATCACATTTCACCAGAAACATATAGTATGTATTGAATCCATTGCCCAGAAATCCTTCGAGATTACCCTGACCTTTGGAAATGATCAAATCGGCGTTTCTTATTGCATCTTTTGCTTCATCACTTATTTCATCAAATATTGTAGAAGCGTATGGTGTACCGTTGCCGATAACTTTGCACAGCTTATCTAAACCAACATATCTGGCATCTTTAACTGTTGCATCGTTTATGACATTGTCTCCTCTTACAATAACTGTTGTTTCTATATCCTTATTATATATAGGGATTCTTTCAATGAGCATTCTGTCAAATACTATTTCTCCACAGTTGTCTGTAAGATAGACAAGTTTTCTTGTTTTCTTTAAATCTGACACAAATGATGAATATGTCTTTTCATCAACACACGACATCTTTTCATCATTTATCAGTTCAAACAGTTTGTCCTCGTTGACATCTTTTACCGCATCAAAATCTATATAGTTACCGATAAGGGCATAACTTATAGCCTTCTTAAGCGGATCAGCTGACTTATCAATCTCATCAGAGATCCTTTTTTCTATTGAAAGAATCAGATTATTATAATGCTCTTTATCACCGGCATAAAAATCACTGATATTGAATATCTTTTTCTTCAGCTCATTGGCTCTGGCACCTATCCATGGTGATGGCTTTGTATCAGAATATTCAAGAAGAATTTCCATAAAACCCTTAATAAAGACTTTTCTGTCTTCTTCATCATATTTTTCTATGGATTTAAGATGCTTGCTAAGCTGGCATAACTGGCAGTGTGTGTTTGTGTTCATATAATCATTTTAATATAACTGTTCTATAATAATCCTATGAAAAGAAAACTGACGATATATTTCAATGCACCAATTACCTTAACTTTCTCGCTCATCTGTATTATGGCTCTGGTACTTAACTGGCTTACAGGTGGAGTATCCAATAATCTGGTATTCTCAACTTACTCATCCTCATTTTTGAATCCGATGACCTATGTAAGACTCATCGGTCATGTATTCGGGCACAGCGATGTAAGTCATCTTATCTCAAATCTTCTTTACATCCTGCTTCTTGGACCGATGCTCGAAGAGAAATACCATGATGGTCTGATTACCGTAATATTGGCTACCGCAGTTGTAACAGGACTAATCCATAACATCTTCTTCCCTTCTACAGTTCTTCTAGGAGCAAGCGGTGTCGTATTTGCCTTTATCCTTCTTGCTCCAATCACCGGAAACAAAGGCATACCAATAACTTTGATTCTGGTGGCAGTATTATGGATAGGCGGGGAAATATATAACGGTCTATTTACAGTCGACAACATCTCTCATCTGACTCACATCATCGGTGGTGTTGTTGGAATGGTAATAGGGCTCGCATTCAGAAGATAATATGAACTAAAACGAAAGCAGACTTAGTCTGCTTTTCTATTTGTAAATTTTTTGCTGTATTTAAGAATCTCTATTTTATATTTTTACGAATTTCCGCCAACAGAACTTCTATTTCATTACACTGCTGTTTTTTTACTTTTGCCTCTCTGGCAAACTCTGGCCATCTTTTGACAGACATCTCAACTTCAGCGATTATTTTCTCTGCCTTCAGGTGATTAATACTCATAGCTTCAGCACACTTAAGAAGGTCATTTCTGTTAATGTCTTTTGCTTTTCCATTAATTGTCATCTGATGTTTGCTTACCCAGATACTGTCTGGACGATAAGAAAAACACAGATCATAAGCTGGCGCCAAATGCCAAGTTCCATCACGTTTCATTAGAAAAGAGAAGTTTTTAACATGGTCATCACAGTTCAAAGCCAATACATTGAAAACCATCTGACGATAAAACTGTTCTATCTCATCCATACCTAAGTGGATTGTCCGACAGATTTGTGCTGCTTTTTCATAGCTGCAGCATCCAGGTGTTTTATAGTCAAGATGGGCAAGCGCACCCAATGTCTGCATATGAATTTTATCACCGGTATTCTCATCTCGATCAAAGCGCTTTGTCATAAAATGATATTTGTTATTATCTTCTAAAAGACGACATTCATTAATGTTGATTCCAGCATCTTTAGCCATTAAATAATAAGCATATTCAACACGTGTGAATCCTTTTGAATCAAGTTCACCATGGTCTCCATTCCCTTCAACCTCATCAAATTTTACAATCCAATAGTCATATCCTTTCTGCTTTGCGATTTGTCCAGAACGGATTTCACCAGTAACAGGATTCCAGGCAACGATTGCTTTCGCCCTTGCTCCACCTGCTGATGTACCAAATTTCAGTAATGAAGCATAAGCCATTTCTTTGTCCTTTATAACAAGTTTTTCCCTGTTGGTCAGAACCATTGAGGCCAATTCGGCCATTTCATCAATATCTACTGTATCATTTTCATCTGTTACTGGCCCATTGGCTGGAACATATTCCAAAGCCCCCATACCACGTTTTCCCATGTAGCAAAGTCTTTCAATAGGTGTAAAACTTTCACGTGTACGGCCATTTGATTCAAGCCATGAATCAATAACCGCATTTCCGAACGAATCCGGCAAAGAATCAGCCAACAAACCTGGAAGCCCTTTAAATGTATCTCTGTTTAATGAAGGGAAACTGTATACACGATTGCTTAATGGCATACAGATTGGTGATAATTCAATTCCACTGTTCTGAAATTTACTGTCATATTCAAATAAAGCTGCTGCATCATCATCATCAAATGAAGCAATGCCAATTCTTGTGCCCCACATATAAATTTCGGTAGTATGAATCATTTTTCATCACCCCACTTCCATTGACTTTCTGTTTCCTGTTTTTTCTTTCGAACACGTAATACTGTCGTTTCATTATTAATATATGATGTCGGTCTGATTATCTTTTCAGGGAGCAGGTTATCAACAGCGTTGATTGCCATTTCCGCACGAAGAACTTCGAACAGCACCGACAAAGTAACATCAAATCCATTTTCTAAATTTGAAATTGTTCTTACATGTACTCCGGATTTTTTCGCCAATTCACTTTGGGTTAATCCTAATTCAATTCTCTGTTTTTTTATACGGCTACCTAGTTCACCAAGAATCTGTTTTGTTGAAACTGTTTCATCAATCTTCATAACCGGACTCCTTTCACTGGCTTTATTATAACATATCAACATTTTAATATGTATTTTATTGTGTTTTATATATTTATTATATATTTATCAAGCATTATATTACATTTTATATTGAATAGTTGATGAACTACAAAAGAAAAAGCAGACATAGTCCGCTTCATCTGATAAATTCAGAATCAGATCTTAACTTTTCTTATTCTTTCATCCGCTTCTTTAATGAATAATCCAACCTCTTCAGGATGATGTCCATCAGAACAGGTGATGATTTCAACACCCTTTTCTTTAAAAACTTTTAAGAGTTCATCAGATAGACCCAGATCATTATGGTGATACTTATAATGACAGCGGACATTGTTTTCAGCTTTCATCTTCTTTTCTATAAGCTTATCCGCCAATGCATTATAGGTTTCTATTAGTTCATATGTCGGATAATAGTCAAACATCTTCACCGTATCAGGATGGCCAAGCTGTGTAAATAAGCCCGAATCCACAAGATGCATAATCCTTATATAATAGTGGCGGTATATTTCATCTGTATCATATCTTTCCCATAAAAGTTCTTTTGAGAAAGGCATATCGTAGAGTATTCCATCAATCGAATGAACTGAACCCACCACAAAGTCAAAGTTATATTTTTTTAATACATTCCTGATAAGTTCTTCTGAATCTTCGGTATAGCACACTTCAAGGCCATACTTTACTTTAACAGGAAGATCCATCTTTTTTACTTCTTCCATTACTTCTGTATATTCGTCCAGAGTGTTATGGAATTTCATTTCTTTATTTTCTAACCAGTTCTTCTGTACTTCTATTTTTTTAAGCGGTTCATACATCTTTTCAAACTCTTTAAAACGGTGAGTATGGTCAAGTATCTGAATCTCACTTATTCCTTTTTTATGTGCAGCATCAACAAACTCAAGAACATACTCCTTACTTAAAGGTCCATATTCAAGATGCATGTGTCCATCAATCAGTTTAGTTTCCATATCTTATGTATATTATTGTAAAATGAATTACGTGAAAACACTAAAGAAAATTATTTTTATTGAAATAGGAACATTTCTCTTCGCGATAGCAGTCGGCATGTTTCTTCTTCCAGGAGAAATACTGACCGGTGGCGTAGCGGGTGTTACAACTCTGCTTAGACCATTTATCACAATTGATGAGGATATTCTTACCGTTATTATCTCTTCATCACTGTTCGCGATTGGATCTCTGGTTTTAGGGAAAGAGTTTCTGGTAACTACGGCTGTTCACTCTTTGACTTATCCGTTTATTCTTTTGTTTGTTACAAGAGTAATTCCTGCCTATGAAGTAGAACCGATTCTGGCAGCACTATATGGCGGAATCATCGGCGGTATCGGTATCGGCATCATCTTCAGACAGGGCGGTTCAACTGGAGGCATGGATGTACCTCCGCTTATTGTTCAGAAATTCTTCAAGGTAAAAGCTTCTACCGGCATCATGGTACTTGATGCACTGTCTGTTCTGGCGGGCCTTATTATCTACGATTTAAACGGTGTACTTATCGGACTGATATCGGTATATCTTACAACCTTCGCTATGGAAAGAACTATCTCTTTCTATAACGGCATAGTTGCCAAGAAGTTTGAAATCATCTCTGACAAATATAAAGAAATAGCTGAAGATATCCACACAGTTTTGGAAAGAGGCACAACAGTCATAACTGCACAGGGTGGATATACCAATGCAGAAAGAAAGATGCTTGTCTGCATCGTTCCTGAAGAACAGTATATGGATGTAAAAGCCATCATCGATAAACACGATCCTAAAGCCTTTGTCATCATGACCGAAACCAAGGATGTCAACGGTGAAGGATTCACATTCACTCCAAGATTATAAAAGCACAGTTCATCATTTGACTGTGCTTTTCAATTGTCTTTTACCTGCTATCAGTTAGTCCAATTGCGGCTGTTTTCGAAGTCGTCATGTCCCTGGTGATTGCACCACACAAATGCACCAGATACACTGTCCATATGGTACCAGCCTTCTTTCCCGGACTGATCACTGAATTGTCCCTTAAGATAATTCATATCGGTTTTTGTAGTTGTGTCTGTTCGGTAAATGGTTCCGCTGAAAGCTTCATCAGGATATTCCTGTGTTCCATGAATTCTGAAATGTTCTGCATCCAGAAATTCACATTCATTTGATGAAGTGGCAATTACATCATCATTGGATAGTTTAATAATTTCAATTTTTAATTGCATAGTATTTTCCTCATATTAATTCTATGCACTATGTGTCGCACTACTGTCGCATATCTGACTGTTTTTAAAAATAAAATATCTTTTTTGGTATCTACAGGCACTTGATTATATCTACCGCATTACTTGCAGCACCTTTTCTGATCTGATCACCGGAACAGAATAAGGCAATGCCGCCATCCAGTACTCTGTCCTCTCTTATTCTTCCTACATAGACCAGATTCTGATCGGTTGTAATAAGTGGCATAGGGAATTTCTTTTCATCAAGTTCATCATAGAGAACTACACCCTTTTCGTTTGCTACAGCCTTTCTTACTTCTTCAACACTCAGTTCTCTTTCACACTGTACTGATACAGAAATTGAATGAGATCTCATTACCGGTACACGTACACAGGTACAGGTACATTTCATTTCCGGAAGATGCATAATCTTTCTTCCTTCATTTTCCATCTTCATCTCTTCAGTTGTGTAGAGATTGTCTACTGGTGAGCCGATATATGGAATACAGTTATAGGCAATCTGATATGGGAATACTTTAGGCTCGTATGAGTCATCTTTAAGTTCACCTTCAAGCTCATCAATACCGCCTTTACCGGCACCTGATACTGCCTGGAATGTTGAGGCAACCATCTTCTTGATTGGACTTAACTTATTGATCGCGTTAACTGCCATTAATGTAATGATTGTTGAACAGTTGGGATTGGAAATAATACCATTATGTTTCTTGGCATCTTCCCCGTTTATCTCAGGAATTACCAGCGGTACATCATCATTCATTCTGAAAGCACTTGAGTTATCAATAAACACTGCACCAGCTTCTTTAATATATGGAGCATATTCTTTAGCTAAAGCATTACTTACGGCACCAAGCACAATGTCCATGCCTTTGAATGAATCTTTGCTTAATTCTTCGACAGCTATTTCTCTGTCTTTGAATTTTATTTTCTGACCGACTGATCTGGCACTTGCCAAAAGTCTCAGTTCTCCTACTTCAATATTTTCTTCTTCAAGGCACTCTATCATCTGTCTGCCGACAGCTCCAGTTGCGCCCATTACTGCGATATTTCTCATTTTACAAACCCCCTGTAAATACACTCCAATGCTCTATTGAAGTCTTCATCATCGACACCGACAATAATTGAGATTTCATCAGCGCCCTGAGCGATAGTCTTGATATTGATGTCGTTCTCTCCAAGTAAAGAGAACAGTTTTCCAGCCATACCTTTACGCTGTTTCATATTGCGTCCTACAGCACATAGCAGTGAAAGTCTGTCATATACGGAAACATCTTCACATTCCAGTTTTGTTCTGATGTCATTGGCAATCTCGTAGATGCTGTTTTTGACATCATTCTTATCTACAACAATTGAATAAGAGTCAATCGATGTTGTAAGTAAGACAACCGGAACCTTATAGCTGTCAAATACGGCCAATACTTTAGAAAGGAATCCAACTTCACTTGTCGCATTGTTCTTGGCAAGCGATACAACTGAGAAATCTTTCCTTCCGGTTATTCCGGTGATGGCGCTGTTGTCTTTTTCATCATCAACACTTGAGACAATCATTGTACCTTTATCAGATGGTTTATTGGTGTTGCGGATATTGATTGGAATATGTTTTTCCTTTACCGGGAAGATTGATTCATCATGGAGTACACTTGCACCCATGTATGACATTTCTCTTAATTCGGCATAGGTGATAGTTTCAATCTTTGCCGGATTCTTGATGAATCTTGGATCAGCAACGTAGATTCCCGATACATCAGTCCAGTTTTCATAAACATCGGCATCAACAATGCTGGCAAGTAAGGAACCAGTAATATCTGATCCGCCTCTTGACATAGTCTTGATTATGCCGTTTGGAAGTACACCATAGAAACCAGGCACAACAATCTTCTTCTTTGTTTCCAGATATGGAGTAAATTTCTCTTTGGTCAAATCAATATTTAAAGTTCCATCATAGTTGAAACACACAATGTTCTTGGCATCAACAAATTCTGCGCCTAGATATTCTGCTAAGAGCCTGCATGAAAGATATTCACCTCTTGAGATAATCTCATCTGGATTGCCCTTTCTTTCAAGAAGTTCTCTCAGATTTTCTATTTCCGGTTTAAGATCAAAAGACAGTTTCAATTCATCAATAACTGCCTGATGTTTCTTTTCAATTTCTTCAAGAATTTCATCATAGCTCATACCATATTTCTTATGCGCCAGACACAGATATAAAAGATCAGTAACTTTATGATCTTCCTTATCAGCTTTACCCAAAGCTGAAGCTACAATAATCTTTCTTTCTTTTTCTTCTGAAACAATATTCTTTATCTTTTCAAACTGTGCCGCATTGGCAACAGATGAACCACCAAATTTACATACCTTTAACATTCAATTTCTCCTACAAAGTCTTCTTTAGAAATTATATTCTTAAGTTCAGCAATGCTCATCTTCTTCGTGATTACCGCATTACCAATTCTTTCTTTAATATATTTATCTTCTATCGTATTTCTGCTTCTGATGTAGAAACATGACTTCAGCGTTTCATAATCAGGTTTGATATCACCTTTAAAATCAACACGATAAGGAGTATCAATCATCTGAATATCTCTGATTACTGAAGATGCGGTAGGTAACGAGCCTGCGCCCTGACCGATCAGTGATAACTGACCAAGATTTTTCACATCAGCAATAAAACAGTTATAGTTTTCCTTTATTGAATAGAATATACTGTCTGAACCCACAAATGTCGGAATAACATATACGGCAATACCCTTATCTGTCTTTATTCCTTTTCCAAGAAGAACTACTTTCTTATCATTGTTTTTGGCATATTCCATATCTTCTTTACTGTAATATCTGATACCCTTTACAAAGATATCAGAAAGATTCATATGCATTTCATATCCTACACCTAAAGAAAGAAGTGACTTGTTTGCGGTATCAACACCATCGATGTCATCAGACGGATCAGCTTCCGCATAGCCAAGTTCCTGAGCTTTCTTAAGTGCTTCTTCAAAACCAAGATTTTCATAATACATCTTATGAAGGATATAATTGCTGGTACCGTTCATTATGCCTTTATATGAATATAGTTCATCAGAGTTTCTGATGCATGCAAGTTCCTTAAGCCAAGGTATTCCTCCACCACAGGCACTTGAATAAAGGAAGTGCACTTTATATTTATCAGCCAACTGTACAAGTTCTTCATAATGCTTGGCAATCATTTTCTTATTCGAAGAAATGAAATGCTTACCATGTTCTATTGCTTTCTTTGCAAAAGTAAAAGCCGGTTCATCGCCACCGATACATTCAAGTACCAGGTCCGTATTCTTATCTTCAACAATCTCATCGATTGAACGGGTCATATTTGGTTTGGTCAGTTCATCAATATCTCTCATCAGAATATATCTGACTTCAATACCATTTTCACCTGCTAGTTTTTCGACACCTTTGCCGATAGTTCCATAACCTAATATCGCAATATTCATAATTACCTCTGTCCGTGATACACATACACTTGTATATCACATAAAAACATAGTATCATTTTAATTGTGTTTTAACAAGGAGATTTTATGGCATATTTCATTTCAACAAGAGACAAGACAAATAGATGCAATTCTGTATCAGCAATAATCAAAGGCCTATCATCTGATGGCGGTCTTTATGTGCCTGAAACAATAAACAGAATCAGCGATATCTACGCACTTAAAGATCTTGAATATCCCAAACTTGCCAAAGAAGTAATCAGTGCCATCTTTGATGACATCGATATAAAGATAATAGAAGAAGTATGCAAAGATGCCTACTCCACTAACTTTGACACTGAAGAAATAACTCCACTCTCAAAAGTCGGAAATGACTATTTCCTTGAACTCTATCACGGACCGACTCTGGCCTTTAAAGATGTGGCATTACAGTTCCTTCCAAGAATTCTGACAAAGATAAATAAAGATAACAAAGATATTGTTATCCTTTCAGCTACATCAGGTGACACCGGCAAAGCTGCCCTTGAAGGATTCAAAGACGTCAAAGGCACATCCATAAAAGTACTATATCCTTATAATATGGTTTCCAAAGTCCAGGAAAGACAGATGACTACCACCAAAGGAAACAATACGGAAGTAATCGCCGTAAGAGGAAACTTTGACAACTGCCAGTCACTGGTAAAAGAAATACTTGAAAACAGACACTTTGACAATATTCATCTGACAAGTGCCAACTCCATAAATATCGCAAGGCTCATTCCTCAGATTGTCTACTATTTCAAAGCCTACTTTGAACTTTTGAATAACGAAGAAATCAAAAAGGATGAACCAGTAGACTTTATCGTACCAACCGGAAACTTCGGTGATATCCTTGCCGGCTACTTTGCCAAAGTTATGGGTCTACCAATTAACAAGCTTGTTCTGGCTGCAAACAGGAACGATGTACTTAAAGACTTCATCAATACCGGTATCTACGATGCCAACAGACAGTTATACAATACTGCATCACCATCTATTGATATCCTGATATCTTCAAATCTGGAAAGACTGCTTTATCTTAAATCCAATGATGACAGACTCGTCAAAGAAATGATGGATTCTTTAAAAAAGACCAGAAAATATGAAGTCCCAGCTGAACTTAAAAAATCAATTCAGGATGACTTTACAGCATTCTCCTTTAATGAAGATGAATGTGCAGCGACAATAAAAGAATATTTCAATGAATTCGGCTATCTCATTGATACCCATACTGCAATTGCAGCATGTGCTTTAAAAGAATATGGCAGTCCATACAAAAAGATTGTTCTTTCAACTGCCAGTGCCTATAAATTCTCCAAAGATGTCTATAAGTCTATAACCAATAAAGAGATTCCTGACGACCTTAACGCCATGGAAAAACTTTATGAACTTACAAATATTGAAATTCCTAAAAATATAAAAGAATTGAAAGATCTCGAAGTAAGATTCAATGAAGTAATTGAAAAAGATGACGAAAATACCATCGTCAATAAACTGGAGGCTTTATGATCAGATATCAGGTACCTGCAACAAGCGCCAACCTCGGAATAGGGTTTGACACACTGGGTATTGCCCTAAATATCTATGACACTTTTGAAGTGGATTTTTCACCTGAATATAGCCTTTCTGGTTTCATGGATGACATGAATCCTGTACATAATCTGTTTCTGGCTTCCTACAAGAAAGCCTGCCGTACTTATGAAATTGAACCTAAACCAATCAAGGCAATACTTCACGATGATATCCCTTGTTCAAGAGGATTGGGTTCATCGAGTGCCATGATTGTCGGCGGTATATATGCAGCAAAGATGCTCTATGACATTGATATGTCTGACAGAGATATGCTGAAGCTGGCAACCGAGATTGAAGGACATCCTGACAATGTGGCTCCTGCCATCTTAGGCGGTCTGTGTATCAATCACAATGACATAACACTAAGAAAGAATATATCTGATAAATGGCACTTTGCCATCTTTATTCCTGACTATGAAGTAAAAACTTCTGAAGCAAGAAAAGTATTAAAAAACGAATATGAAACAAGCGAATGTGTAAACAACATCTCTGCTGCTTTAATTGCGGTTGACGCCTTAGAAAACTTCAACACAGACAATATCAAAGTAATCATGAATGACAGAATACATGAGCCATACCGTAAACCATTGATTAAAGATTATGAACTGTGCAAGAAGATAGCAATGGACAAAGGTGCCGATGCCTTCATCATTTCCGGAAGTGGTTCAACAATGCTGGCAATCTCAAAAGAAAAACTGGATATAAGAATAAAAGATATCGAATTCAGAAACGTAGAAATCGACTATGAAGGAGTAAAATGCCTAAAGAGTTAATTATCGTCAACAAGAATCTTCTGCCTAAATATTTTGAGAAAGTCCTCGATGCCAAACAGCTTCTGGAATCAGGCAAAGCTGAAAACGTCTCAGCAGCCTGCCAACTGACCGGTATCTCCCGTTCCACTTTCTATAAGTACCAGGAAGATGTCTTTGCCTACCACGAAGAGAAGAACATCAGAAAGCTTGTCGTATCATTCATGCTTGCACACAGAACAGGAGCTCTGAATACAGTATGCGAAATCCTTTCAAAGTATAATGTTTCTATCATCACCATTTCACAGTCCGCTCCAATCGGGAATGCGTGTCCGGTTATGCTGTCACTGGACATCAGCTCACTGAATCTGACTATTGATGAATTCAGAAACCTGCTAGAAAAAATTCCTGAAATACAGAAACTTAAATTCATGTCATTTGAGTAAAATTACAAAATAAAGGTCTGACACTATAAACCTGGTCAGACCTTTTCTTATTTTTTGATATTTAATAAGTGATATTCATAACCCCTGTCTGCAATTCTGAAACCGAGTCTTTCATAGAGATATCTTGGGGTATCATCTTCATCAGCATGAAGATATATTTTCTTGTCACTGTTCTCATCGACAATCTTTTTAAGAAGCGATGTACATACGTACTGATTACGCATATTTTCATCTACAAGCATATTATCAATTGCCACATATTCATCATTGACATAAGTAATACATGAACCTGCAAGTTGTCCATTCGGGTAAGCAGCCACATAATCCTGTTTGTCATACAGACGGTCTATATTGGCAAGAGTAAATTCCTCGCCATAGATATTCCCATATTCCTTAAGTTCATGTTTCTTCAGTTCTTCTTTATCCGGTTTCTTGAATTCTAGTCTGCTGTTTGATTTCCACAAAGAAGTATCGTTATTCTCAAGCAGCATCGTAAGCACTACTCCCTCTTCCATTCCGTATTTTTCGTTAAGTGAAATTCTGCCGATGAATTTAAGAAAATCTGCTCCCTTATCAAGTTGGTAAGACAAAGCCTTTTCAAATTCTTCTTTTGTAAAATCATCACTGTAGGCAAAATAATTATGGTCGTATTTGTTCTTCAGTTTGTCATCTTCATATTTTGTCAGATGCTCAGAAAAAACAAATTTCTTTGCGTACAGCAATGTAATCTCTTCTTCTGTTTTTCGTATTTCTTTATTCATATATTTATCTGTTTTAATCAAAAACTCCCGTGTGCTTCACAGGAGTTATTTTGTAGCCCTTAACTAACGTGTGCAGGTATTAACTACCTGATACGTATCTGTTTTCTTTAATACCAATGTTAAAGAAGTTGAAGGAGTTTTTGTTCCAGTGTAGTAATAATCAGTAGTACAGTTGTTATCACTGTTTACTTTGAACTCAACACTCTTTCCTTCTGAACCTTTTAATACTTTTGAATCAGGAATTGGCGTAACAGCAACTGACTCAACCGCTTTAGTTCCTCCGGTAACTTCAAATGAACTTTCAGTATCAGAAACCGTAACATTGTTGTAGAAATATCCGCCAGGACCAGAAGTTCCCAGAATACCGATCTCTTTGGCTTTTACAAGTACACCCGCTTTGTTATCAAGAGCAAGAACTGCTCCGTCAGCATCATGTGCGGTTGGATCATACAGCAGAATACCTGTATTGACATCCTTTATTGTCAAAGTTGAATTACTTACATTTATTGTATGAGCTTTAATGCCAACTTCACTGGCATTATTCAATGAATTCTTTTTGATTACTACTTCTGAATTATTGTTTACAGTAACTGTTCCATTCTTGAAATCAATACCGCCATTCATTATTATCACGTTGGCATTTGGACCTATTGAAAGTAAATTTGAAGCGCTGCTTCCAACCTCTGAAATACTTCCATTCTCTACCGTTACATCCAGTGCACCAATATAAATATTGTTTGCCTTGATGTTGCCTTTTACGCTGATTGCAGAATCTTCTCCATTAGGCTGAAATGAAAGGGTATTTTCACCGGCATTGAATCCACCGATTTCACCATTACTTCCAATAACCTGAATTACTGGAATATGTGTCTTAGCTGCATACTGAACAAAATTGATATTTTTACCAAGTTTTCCAGTAACATTAAGCCCGGCGTAATAATCTGCTCCAACATTTGACTCAACAACATCCCACGCAGTACCTTTAGAAGCTGTATAAAGGAATTTGCCATCAGCATCTGCATAAAGGTCATAAGCTGTATCATTATTCTTCTTCAGAAGGTAAACGTCAGAATACTCTTTTTCTTTTCCGTAAATTACAGTGTCACTGTTAATTATTGTTTCAAATGAGTAAACATTGTTTCTTTCTGCATCTGAATACCAGTTTGTATAAAGTGCCTGAACACTATCAGGATTTTCAGCTTTTGCACCTGGTTTTACATAAACAGATCCGGCTGATGTACTTTCACCTGTAAAGTCTACTTTATATCCTTTTACTATTTCTGTACTCATGCATATACTGCAGTCATCACCATAGGCATAGGTATAAACTGTTTTGCCTTCTTGCGTTGAACTGAATGACGTCAATAATGGACGTATCTGATAATCATAATTCGTAGCACCGCCAGACTCGATAATATCTTTATTGAAAACAGGTTTATAGTCATTACCAAAACAAATTGCCGCTACCTGTCCTTTAGACGCAAACCTTCCTGCTGTAAGATTCAGAAAGCTTCCATTTTCAAAATATGCACCTATTTCCCCGTCTGATTTGCAGTTTACAATAGGGCCGTTGAAATTAAGTTTATCTTCTGCAATTATTTCATTGAGATACAAAGTTCCTGTACCAGTTAATGTTACAGGACAGTCTTGGGCAACATACAGATTATAAAATTGTGTCGTCCCTTCAACACTGACTGTTGTAGCTGCAACAAACTTGATGTCGTTTGATAAATTGAAACCGTTTTTCAGTTCCAGGACAACACCAACACCATCTACCCATTGACATCCCAGGTAGTTTCCTTTACTCCACCATTATATGGATTAGTCAGATTGCTAGCCTTATAAAGCCAGAAACCGCATAGTGAAGGATTGTTTCCGAAATATAACAATTCCGTTTCTGCGTTTACTCTGTTTGTGTTTACACATAAACAGGTAACTAACAGAACAGCCGCCAATAGACTCTTTAATACTTTTCTCATATACTTTTACCTACCTGAAAATCTTATACTTTATTAATTTTATAATAATTTGCTGAATAATTTAACCTCTAAAAAACTCCCGTACTTGATGTACAGGAGTATTAACCATTAAAGATGTTCGAAGATTTCAACACCTTTTCTCTTTATCCATCTGTCCATAATCACTGTTGCAGCAATCAATACTACTGCAAGAATGGCTATATAAAGATGAGGATTCAAAACATTAATAAGTAAGAAATATATTCCAGGTATTGCCACGGCAATAGCCATGCCGGCAAACACCACTATCATCATAGCTGTTCCCTGTTTTACCGGAACAATTTCACTTGTCCAGATAAGATTAGCAAATCTGATGCCCATACTCAGATGGAAATAAGTTACAAAGGCAATAAGAATTACTGAAAGCGCCAATGTTTCAAGCGTTCCAACTAAATCAAATTCAAATACGAATATAGCAGTAACAGTAAAGATAAATGCCGGTATTGAACTTAATAAAAGTTCAAAGTTGCGTTTGGCATTGATGATATCCATTGTCTTGATCGGAAGAGACCTTAATACCCAGAAACTCTTTCCTTCCAAAGATACTGATGGAGTAGATACAGCATCAAGTACGGTCATATAAGCAAGTACACCGATGATAATTACCGGCAACATTGTCTTAAGTACAGGTACTTCACCAAGTATCACATCAAGATATTCTCCAACCATATTCTTCTTGACGATAAGGAATACTGAAGCCGCAATAAGTAGTACAGAGCCGAAGAAAGTATTGGTCAGATATGATGAACAGGTTGACCATCTTCTGAATTCTTTCAGCAATAGCGCCTTTCTGATTCCTGCCTTAGCAACTTTCTTTTCCTTATAGGCTTTCTTCTTTGTATCGAAAGTCATAGTTACTGACTTGATGAAAGTTCTCGAAATAATGTAATAACTTAACGCAAAGAAGGCAAGACATATTGCAAGAATAATCAGAAACGCTTTTGTATCCCCAGTAGCAGCTTTACCAAACTGCCAGAATATCCACACTTTCCTTGCGACAGTCTTTGTCACTCTTTCCATGTTAAGTGCAAGTGCTGTAAGGAACTTATTCATATTGAAAGTAAAGTAATAATAAACCCCTAAAAACAGCAGTGTAAAAACAAGTGACAGATAAGCTCTCTTTTTGAACACCTTATTAAGAAGCGACATAAAGAAAGCCAGCACGCAGGATACAACAAGTCCCACCAAAGCAATCAGAGCAATCTCAATAAAAGAATAGATAAATCCAAGTACTGTAAGTTTGCCCTCTAAACCATAATAAAGAATTGCCGGTCCATAACATACAGTGCTGTATGCCAAAGCAAGCACATAAACAGTAAGAAGTCTTGCAAAGACAATATATGACGGTCTGATTGGCATCGCCAGCAATAATTCATTATCCTTTGCCGAATAAACTGATGCAGTAGTCATGAACATAGTCATAAAACTTACTGCAGCTAAAGCCGTCATACCGTTAAGCGCAAATAACAGCCAGTCATTATGAGCAGCCAGTATTACTTCTCCAAATGCTGCAGCATTTTCATAAAACATCATGGCAAATGAAAAGCCAACAAGAAGAAACAGCAGAACAAATCCGATGGCAGCTTTACCGGTCTTTATCTTTCCGGTCTTTTTGTCACGCAGAAAAGTATACTTCAGTTCAAGGAACTGTTTTTTTATCAGTGCCTTCAACATTATTTTTCCTCTAATTCAAGGAATGCCGATTCAAGTGAATCATCACCCTTTACTTCTTCCATTGTTCCGGCTTTGACAAGTTTACCATGCGAGATAATTGCAACCTTGTCACACAGTTTCTCAGCAACATCAAGTACATGTGTAGAGAAGAAGATTGATGCGCCTTCATCACACATCTGTTTCATCAGTTCTTTTAATTCAAATGCAGCCTTAGGGTCAAGGCCTACAAAAGGTTCATCCATTATGATAAGTTTTGGATTATGAATCAGAGCAGAGATGATTGCCAGCTTCTGTTTCATGCCATGTGAATAAGAGCTTACCTGTTCACCCAGATCATTCTTCAGTTCCAGCATTTCAGCATACCTGTTGATTCTTTCGCTTCTTGTATCGCTGTCAATTTCAAATACGTCAGCAATAAAGTTAAGATACTGAATTCCAGTCATGTATTCATAAAGATCTGGATTATCAGGAATATAGGCAATTCTTTTCTTAGCCTCAAGCGGATTCTCTTTTACATTAATTCCGTCAATTGTAATTGTTCCTTCATCAAAGTCAAGAATTCCGGTTACAGACTTTAATGTAGTTGTTTTACCTGCACCGTTATGTCCGATAAATCCATAAATTTCTTTTGGCTCAATATGTAGTGATAAATCATCTACAGCTTTTTTATCGCCATAAACTTTAGTCAGATGTTCAATTTTTAACATACTTACTCCTTTATAATGCGCTTAAAATCTTAGCACACCCTAATTATAGAAACGACAACCATTTGTCACTCTAACACTTTTGTAATACTCTATAGAATTCCTGTCTTATCCAACTGTTTCTTAAAGAACTGAATCAGAATTCCACTGAAGAAGATAAACAGTGCACTTCCGACATTGATGACTCCACCCAAAAGAAATCCGCCAATAAGGAAGAATGCATCAACAGCCCATCTTATTCTGTAATACTCATTTACTCTGAATAATCTTTTAAGTCCGAATATCAGACAGTCAAGATTGCTTAAACCACAATTCGCATACTGCTGCACCGCAATACCAAAGGTATAACTCAGTACCGCAAGACACATATAGATTATTCTGATGAATAAGACATTGCTGTCAGGAATGATAGTCATGCCAAGATTAATCGCAAATGATCCACAGGTTAAGCCAATAAGCGTAGCCAATGTAACATTCTTTCTTTCAAGTACAAAACCAATCGCTATTTCAACAAGTCCGACAACGATATTGGCAAGCCATACTTCAAGTTTTATCACGTTTGCCAGCCCACCGACAAATACTCCCATTGGATCTGAACCCAAAAGAGACTTGTAGCCAAACGCAATTCCAACCCCAAAGAACAATAAGCCAACTATAAATGTTATATATCTCTTTATTGTGTCCTTCATATATTTCCCTTAATGACAAAAGACAGTGTTAACTGTCTTTATTCGTTTATCAGTCTTACTGACTGTCCTTCATAGTATTCAAACTCATCCTGAGTAACAATATACCCACCAATTTCCAGTGAACAATTGGCGTTACTGTCTGTTTCATTGCTGAATGAAATACCTTTAGATGCCAGAACATCAATAATCTTTGTCTTCATGAATACATCAACCGATGTAGCTGGAGACACTTTCGCATCTGCCAGATCAAGTTTTGTAATAAGACCCTTTGAAAGAGTTACATTGAATCTTAAGTCCAGTGGCATTCTGTCAGATTCAGAATACTTCTTTCCGGTCGAGTGAGAAGAATAGGTTACAGATACAATCTGTCCTTTTGAATACTTGTATGAATATTCTTCTTTTTCGTTGCCCCATGAACCTGCATAGGCATCAATACCAGTAGAACGTTTTGCGTTACAGATATCATTCAATTCATTAATGTACAGACCTACAGCACTGTTCTGTCCAAGGAATTCATTCAGGTAGAATGAACTTCCAAGATTCTTTGTAACCTTCATATCCGCAAGATCTGCAACAGATACAGTCTTTCCAGAAGCAATACTCTGTTCAACAATATATGAACTGCTGTTGGAGTACTTTGATTTAGGTGATATGCCATATTTATTCAACCATTCATCAACATCACTTCTGGACATTGAATTGAAGTCAGGAATTACAACACCTTCACCTAAAGATACAGTAACTGTCAGTGTTTCGCCTTCTTTAAGTGTCTTGCCTGATTCAACTGACTGGGCGATAATCAGATCTGCTGCTACAGTTTTGGAGAACTGTTCAACTTTCTTAAGTTCAATCTTCTTTGACTTAGCCCATGTTTCAACGTATGCATATGTCTTATCTTTGAAGTCTTCCATTGCCACAGTACCGGCAGGTGCCGAACCTTTGGATATCTGAATCTTTAATGTAGAAGATCTTGTGAATGTATCTTCATCACATCCGGAGAACTCAACAGAGATAACTTTGTTTTCTTCAACTGTTTCAGAATATGCAGTTGAAACTTTAGTCTTTGTCAGTTTATTTTTTGATACCCATTCCTGAATATCAGTTTTTTCCATAGTCTTTAAATCCGGAACTTTAATCAGTTCATCAGGATCTGCTCCCTTTGAAACAGTGAAGGTAATCTTTACATTTTCCTTTACTTTCTTTCCTGCTGTAACATCCTGTTCAAGAATTGTTTCAGCTTCTGTTTCAAAGTCATATTCTTCATTGAAGATTATGCCTGATGTTTCAATACCCTGCTGTTTTACCCAGGCAGTAACATCTTTCTTTGTCTTACCCGCAAAGTCTGGCATTTCAATCTTTGGTGCCAGGAATATGAAATAACATGCTGCAAGCACAATTACTAAACTTACTGCAGCTATAATTACAGCCTTAACATTAACAGGCTTTTTTTCTTTATGTACAGGGATTCTCTCTTCTTCTTTGAAACTGTCCGGTTTTTTATTTGCGTTAGAGAACTGCCCTAAAAAATCTTTTTCTGCCATACAAATACCTCACTTCAATATTTTACAATATATAGTCTTCAATGAAACTACCAAGGTCACAAAAAAAGATAAGTATTACCTTACCTTATTTCCATGATCCGGTGTAGTGCACACTCCATCATTCATATACCAGCAGTCTTTGCACATTCCAGTAGTGCTTATGCCGTTGCTTGGAATAAACAGTTCACATTTATCGCCACCAACACCGCCAGTGACTTCATCAAGTTCTTCTAAATCAAGTTCTTTTTTCTTTTCTTCTTTCATAATGCACTCCTTATCTGATATATTCATTCTCTATATCTATCAGTATTTCAAATGGTTCTTCTTTTCTGTCTGAGATAAACTCTTCAAGTTTCTTTGTAAACTCAATTACATAGTTTACTGCGTTTTCTTTGTCGTCAGTGTAGTTTTCAAGTCTTGAACCTTCTATATACTTTCCATCTTTTATGCCAAGTACTCTTAATACAAGCTTTCTGTCATATTTACCTGTTGCATAAATACAACCGATACAATCGGCTATGACTTCATCTCTGATGGCTTCTTTATGTTCAGGATAAAGTGTTCTGGAAATGTAATGTGTCAGTTCATGATAGATACGGATCTTCTTTGAGATAAGAAGCCACTTATCTTTTTCAAAACCAACTTCATCCGCTTCCACATTTGAATAACAGCCTTTGGAAATCAACAGTACAGAATCCCGGTAGTTCTCCCTGATTGAAGTGAATCTTTCAAATTCCTCATCCCAGTTTCCATCAGGATTATCTTTGAGAAACTCTTCTTCATGCTTTTCAATTTTACGCCAGTTGTTGAGTCCCTGAATAAATACTGCTCCGGTAGTCTTTGGAATTTCTACATTTTCGCATCTGTTTCCAAGTACCCTGTAAAAATATTCAAACAGTTCTCTTTCCGGAAGATAAAGCACATCTTTTCTTCCAAGTGGCGTATCAACATGAATTATCTCCGCTTTTGATTCATATTCAAAAGGAAGCTCAAGAACATCAGGAATATTGCCCCTTAAGACAATATCCTTATAGGCTTCACTTTCCATAATTCCTTCGCCAACTCCTAAAGTCAGTTGAGGAAAGGTAGATACATAATAATCAATAGCTTTATTCTTCATGCCTCAATTCTATTTTACTCACTATCTATGACAACTCTGTTACACTACTCAAAAAGTTTCTTGAGATTGATGTCAAAAGGCGGATATACTATACCTTTTTCCGTAACGATGCCGGAAATCATTGTATGGTCGGTAACATCGAAACACGGGTTATAACACTTTACAGTTTCAGGTGCCATTGGTTTTTCATACCACATAGTCTTTATCTCTTCCGGATCTCTAAGTTCAATCTTGATGTGATCCCCATCAGGACGGTTCATATCAATGGTTGAAGTAGGACCTAAAGAATACACCGGGATGCCATAGTGCTTGGCAAGGATGGCAACTGCTGATGTACCGATCTTGTTGCAGACATCACCGTTTGCGGCAATTCGGTCACAGCCGACAAAACACTTCTGAATCCAGCCGTTTTTCATGACGATAGATGCCATATTATCACAGATCAGTGTCACATCAACACCAGCTCTGTCAAGCTCAAATGAGGTTAATCTTGCGCCCTGCAGCAGAGGCCTTGTTTCATCGGCAAATACATGAACATTTATGCCTCTGGCCTTAGCCAAAAGGAATGGACCCTGTGCCGTTCCAAATGAAGTTGCCAACGGTCCTGAATTGCAGTGTGTCAGTACACCGTCTCCTTCTTCCAATAAAGAAAGGCCGTACTCACAGATATTGGCACACATCTCAATATCTTCCATATGTATTCTGAAGGCTTCTTCTTTCAGAAGTCCTATTATTTCTTTTACATCACTATGTTCTTCAACAATCTTAAAGACTCTGTTAAGCGCCCAGGAAAGATTGACTGCAGTAGGTCGGCAGGAATTGAGATATTCCTTATCTTTTCTGAAGGCCTCTTTAAATGACTCATATTCAAATTCGGCATATTTTCTGGCCTGAACATACATCATATAGCCGGCAAAAATACCGATTGCCGGAGCACCTCTGATTTCCAGTTTCTTAACTGCCCACCAGGCATCTTCAAGCTCATAGATGTTCTTGTAGACCAGTTCATTTGGTAAAAGAACCTGGTTGATGATTCTGACATAACTGTCATCATCTCCAAGTCTGATATTGTCAGTAATTCCAACTGACGCCATTTCTTTTGCTGTTTTACTTAAATTTGCTTCAATGTCAATCATATTTATTCTAGTTTCTGGTAATTGCCACAAGGTCATTGTTTCCTTCATAATGAAGTATCAGTTTAGTCTGTCTAATCTCAAATGGTCCATATTTGAGAGTAACATCTCTGGCATAATTGAGTTTCTTATAGATATCATTAACTGTATCGAGAATAAAACTGTAGACTTCAGGATATTTGTTGTTTGAGAATAATTCTATCTCATCAGAATCAATCTCATAGTGTTCAAGAGAACGGTGTTTCTTATTGTGAATACGGCTGTAGTCACTGTGTTTTTCATTCAAATAGTTACCATAGATAATATCCGGATTACGATCTGAACAGGTATCCATTTCATCAGCCAGTCTGATAAGTGCACTTAATGAAGGCAAATGGATTATATTACCGCTTGATACTTTAAAGTCATTTGGATATTGTGTCTCATCAAATAGATTAGTCTTTCTGTGGCCCTTGGCAATCAGACCAATCGCATTGGCATAGGTTTCATCAGGAATATCCAGAATCTGATAATACTTATGCACAAACGCTTCAGAAAGGTCATTATGAAAGTCACGAATAATCGATGAATGTGGCATAAAAGGATTTTCAGCCATAAATTTCTGAATATTATAAAAATCCTTAAATTCTTTGAAGTTGCTTTCAGATACACCCATGCCTACATCATGTACGGCAACAGCCATCAGATAGCAGTAGATTTCATCCTCATTAAGTTTATTGACATCTTTGCCAAGCAGAAGGTTTGAATAGTTTGCAACATTCATTGAATGAAGCAGTGTATGATCGGTAAAATCAGGGAACTGCACTATATACTTCTTGAGCATATTCTCAAACAGAGACATACAGCTCGCATATCTCTTGGAAAGATCAGGATTAAGTTCTTTCAGTCTTTTTTCAAGTGCGAAATCATATTTGTTTGGCATCAGTCATTCACCTTTCTGTCAAGATAACTGGCAACATAATCTGCCCATTCATACTGCATCATAAATTCACCGGCATAAAGTCTTTTGGCAATCGCTTCATTATTACCGAAGCGGAAATAGTCACAGTCAACAAGACTTATGTCGACACTTGTTGAATTATAGTCTCTTTTAACAACTTCATCTGCTGATACTGCTCTTAAATCTTTGATTAAAGAGTGGAACAATTGTTGCAGGTAACCCTGCTTCTTTGTATCGTAGCTGTCATCTTCAAACAGTACGGCAGCCAGTTCCTTAGTTGTAACTGCCGTTCCTCTTTTATAGATAAGATAGGCAAAAAGTTCTTTCTCCTTGCTTCTTGAGAATTTAACCAGTTTGCCGTTTGTCGTAAATACTGTAAAGTTACCGAAACACTGAACCTTTAAAAGTGCACCTTCTTCTTTTACTTCATAGCGCAGTTCCTTCATTTCTTTTTTCAGTACTTCATAATCAACCGGTTTTACAATGTAACCAGATACCTTAAGGTCAAGCGCATCAGCCTTGTATGACATATCAGCTGATACAAATATTATATTGATTCTAGGAAGTTTTTCTTTAACTTCTTTTACAATATCAATACCTTTTTCATCATCAAAAACAGTTTCAATAAAAAGTACATCAAAACGGTTCTTCTTTATCAGAGATCTGAGTTCTAGAGATGTATCCACAGAAGTGATATTTGATCTGGCAGATATCTTCTCAAGATTTTCTTTTAATGCTGCTACAGCATTTATATCATTATCGGCAATAAGGATTTTCATTATTCTTTACCACCTTTTTCAATCTCATCAATATCGAGTCTCTGTCTTTCTACCAGTTCAGCAAAAAGACCGTTCTTTTTGATAAGTTCTTCATATGTACCATCTTCTTTAATCTTTCCATCTTCAAGATAAAGGATACGGTCACAGTGTCTGATAGTAGAAAGTCTGTGGGCAATGACAATTCTTGTGCAATGTAAAGAATCGAGTGCTTCAGATACTTTCTTCTGAGTAATATTGTCAAGCGCACTTGTAGCTTCATCAAAGATCAGAATCTTTGGTTTAGGAGCTATGGCTCTGGCAATCAGCAGTCTTTGTCTTTGACCGCCCGATATACCGCCACCACCTTCAGTAATCAGCGTATTCATACCCATAGGCATCTTTCTGATGTCATCACCAATACCGGCCATATCTGCAGCCTTCCAGGCATCATCGAGAGTAAGCTGAGGAGCAACAATTGTAATATTGGAGAAGATTTCACCCTGGAACAGTTTACCATCCTGCATAACTGTACCGATTTTTCTTCTTAATGACTTTAGGTCAAGTGAATTGATGTCTTTTCCATCAAAGTAGATAGAACCCTTTTCCGGTTTTTCAAAGCCAAGTAACAGTCTTATCAGTGTTGATTTTCCACATCCTGTCTTACCGACAATGGCAATATACTGACCTGGTTTTATCTTTAATGTCATATCATCTACGACATATGGCATATTTTCACGATATCTGAAGTAGACATTGTTAAGTTCAATAGCACCCGATAGTCTTGTGACAATTTCCTTGTCTTCACTTATTTCCGGTTCAACTTCCATTAATGGCTTGGCCATTTCAACAATCGGTTTAAGATTGCTGGCAGTAAGCGCAATAGAAGCCAGAGATGAGAAAGCGCCATAGACCATACCATAGGCTGCTGTAAATGCTGAGTATTCAGCAAGTGAAACTCCTTCTTTTAATGTGACATAGTACATGACGATTGTGCCAACCAAAGAAATAGTCATAGTGATAACACCATTGATCTTGATGAACAGTGGTGGATTGTACTGATTCTTTACTGATTTGGCATAAAGATTTGCCCATCTTGCGAATGCTCTTTTTTCAGCACCAGCAAGTCTGATCTTACGGATACCGGAAATCATCGCATAGGAAATACCTGATTCCTTGGTAGCATTCTCCATATTCTCTTTAGTGATTTTCTGCTGTACCAGTGTTGTAACAATTGAGAATGAAACAGTTATAAGAATGATGACCAATGAAGGAACAACCAGGCTTCTGGCATAGACAAAGATTGATCCGATATAAACCAGTGAGAACAAAGATGTAAATCCAGTATCAAAAATAATAGACATCAGAGTTGAACAAAGAGAACTCAGATACTGACTTCTCGAAGAAAGTTCACCACTTGAATACTTTCTGAAGAAACTTGCAGGAAGAGATAATATTCTCATCATCGTAGCTGCTGATACACCTATCTGCATTTTGGTAGTTATAATGCCGTTATACATTGTCTTATATGAATTGAATAACAATGTAGAAATGCTTACACATGACAGGAATATAATTGTCGTCAATAGCAGTGTTACTGACTTTGAATCCATAACTGTTCCATACAGGAAATATGACAGTTTAGGTGTCAGTAATCCGATGAGTGTAGCAACACCCATAAACACAAATGTCAAAACTATATCCTTAACAGATCTGGTCTCAATCGCAAATCTGATAAGGTCAACATTGTTGAGCTTCTTGTTAGGAAGAGGCTTATAGAAACAGAAGCCATCCATATCGAGTGTTTCTGCTGTTTTTCTGTTTACTTTTCGGCCTGAGCCATCAGCGAATTTATAGCCGTCAAAATCAGGAAGAAGTGCATAGGCTTTATCACTTTCTTTATCGAAAGCCAGAATCGCACCGATGCAGTCTTTATACCAGCCTTCAGTCAGCCTGATACGGCGGTACATCATTCCGTATGGACGTAAAAGATAATTCAGCTGATCCGAGAAATCTTCCATACCTTCTGGTATTTCTCTTACCGATCTGAATCCATAGAATTTAAGAATTGTCGTAATGGCATCTTTGGAGATCTCTGACATATCTCTGTCAGTTCTCTTTTTGCCGGTAACTGCTGAAGCAATCAGATTAAAAGATTCATCAAACAATTCTTCATCATTAAGTCTTCGCTGTTTTAACTGTTCTGAAAACCATCCCATAATAAATCTCCTAATCAGAACTGATCAGCTGTTTATAATAGCCGTTCAGTTTCAAAAGTTCACTGTGTGTGCCGCGTTCTACAACCACGCCATTATCAAGAACAATAATCTCATCACAGTCCTTGATGGTACTTAAACGATGGGCAACAACAATGCAGGTAATGCCTCTGGCCTTGATGGCTTCAATAGTCTCATATTCAGTCTTGGCATCAAGGGCACTTGTAGCTTCATCGAGGATACAGATAGTCGGATCCTGTGATAAGACTCTCGCAATTTCGAGACGCTGTTTCTGACCACCGGAGAAATCTTTTCCACCTTCAGTCAGCTGATAATCATAACCGCCCTCTCGCTGCATAATGTCTTCATGAATCTGAGCATCACGGCAGGCTAAAACCACTTCAAAGTCTTCGATTGATTTATCCCACATCTTGATGTTGTTCTTGATGGAGTCTTCAAACATGATGATGTCCTGGTCAACTACAGCCAGTGATCCGGTAAATACTGCTCTGTCGATATCCTTAATAGGTTTGCCGTCAAACAGTATCTCACCACTCCATGGTTCTTCTAGACCTGATATAAGTTTTGAAAGTGTTGATTTGCCGCATCCTGATGTTCCGACAAACGCAACTCTAGAACCAGGTTTAAGTGTCAAAGAGAAATCCTTGATCAAAGGTTCTGAGAGTCTTGAATAACCGAAAGTAATATTCTTTATTTCAACGTTGCCACTCAGTTTTGTGAATTCTTCATCATTTTCAGCCTTCTTGGCATCAAACACGAAGTCATTCGGATAGTTCATGACATCGTCAATTCTTTCTATTTCTGTTTCCATTTCCTGGATAGTCTGAGATGCACTTATCAGTGTTCCAGCCGGTGCCAGGAAGCCTGCCAGATATCCCTGGAATGCCGTAATCATACCAAGGGTAAATTCACCTTTCATCGTCAGATACATACCGATGAAAAGAATCACTTCTGAAGTAATTGTAGATACAACTGAAGGGATCAAAGACCAGAGATTTGTTTCTGACTGGAACTGTACCGAACCGTTATTGGCACCAGCCTGATAACCGGCCCATCTTTCAAAGAAACCGTCTTCAGATCCGCTGGCCTTGATGGTTTCAATCATTTCAATACCGGCAACAGTAGTTGCTGCCAGTTTACCTGAATCACGCATCTGAATTCTTGTTGCATTCATTCTCTTTTTGGATACAACACGGGAAATGACAATATTGGTAACAGTAGATACTAAAGCAATCGCTGTAAGTAATGGATTATATCTGATCATGACAATCAGATAGAATGCCATCATACCGAAATTAAGAATCAGCGGCGCAAAAGTATTGACTATTGTATTGGCAATATTGGTGTTACTTGTCTGTCTTGTAAGTACATCACCAACCATACGCTGTGAGAAGAATTCCATAGGAAGTCTTAATACCTTCCACATAAAGGAAGTAGTACCGACTACCGAGAGCTTTCCGTTTATTTTGAGATTGTTTATTGTAACAAGCCAGTTCACAAAAACCTGAACTATTGAGAAAACGATAAATCCGCCCAGGAAGTAAGGAACCCATTCCATATTCTTTCCGACAAGGAAACGGTCATAGAAGATTCTGTTGAATCCCGGACTTATTACTCCCATTAAAGAAGAAATAATACTTGTAAGTACAACAAAGGCCACAAGCGCACCAAGACCCTTGCTTCTTTCTTTGATGTATTCAAATGTTGTCTTTTTATGTCCGCTTGCAACAAATTCTTCAGTAGGTTCAAAAAGAATTGCAACACCGGTAAAGGCTTCATCAAATTCCTTTAAAGGAACTTTCACTTCACCACGTGCCGGATCATTGATGTAGGCATACTTGCCTTTAAATCCGTCAAGCACAACAAAGTGATTGAAATTCCAGTGAATGATACATGGGAAAGTTGCCTCTTCCATTAACGATTCCAGTTCAAAGCGGTAGCCGTGTGCTTCCAGTCCATAGTTACGTGCTGCCTTAAGTACGTTCTTTGCACTTGATCCATCACGCGATACACCACAGTCTTTTCTTACCTGTTCAAGCGGAATCCATTTATTGTAGTAAGCCAGAATCATTGTTAAAGCAGCAGCACCGCATTCCAGTGCCTCCAGCTGCATAACAACAGGTACTTTGGCTATACCTTTTACGATAGGTTCTTTCTTTTTCATGTCAGTTTAAAACGAACTTGATAGGACTGATCAGTTCGTATACAATCTTTGCTTTATAATTTCCGTTTGTAATATTGGCTTTGAATTTTACTTCTGCATACCAGCCGCCATCTGAAATCTCAGAATTATGCAGCATATATGAATCAGTGTTCTCATCCGCTTCTTTAGCATCACCTACATTGCTGATTTCATATTTTTCACCATCGATTTCAACATATGAGCCTTCTGTTATAAGCTCAACATCTTCTTCTTTGATGTAGCATACAGCACCATTGCTGCTTACTTTGCAGCCTATAGGAGATGATGTTTCAAGTTTTCCTACAACGCCCCAGACGATTATGCCTCCAAGAAAAACAATCACTGCAAGTAACAGTAACCATAATGATGGGGTTGTTGTCTTGATATATTTGTCAAGATCTTCAGGAGAAGATATCCTGTCCAATGATTTTTGTCTGAATACACTATTATTCTCATCCATAAGATTTTCCCATACCGATATAAAAACACCAGTATTTTTCCTTAATACTATTATAGAGTATTTGTAAGAAGTTTGTAATAATTAAAAGACCCTTTCGGGTCTTTTGTATCTAATCGAAATAAGTTGTTTCTACAAGTTTTGCCAGCACCAGGAATTTATCGATACTTCCGGATATGCAGGTCTGCAAAGTAAGCAGTTTATCAGACAAGAACACATCAACTCCGGTGTCATAATACTGATTCTGTTTAACTTTCTTATAGAAATCATTGAATTCTCCATCAGTGAAATCTGTCAGATAATAGGAAGGCTCGCCATCCTTGATGTACTGAGCACCATTCTCTTCATAGATTCCGCATCTGTAGACAGCGGCTATCATATAGCGGCATACAGAGTCTTCAAGAAGTATATCGATATACTTGTTTTCTTCATACTTCTCAGGATCTTCAAGAACATGCAGTGGTGTAAACATGTGTGTTCCGCTTGCTTCATAGGAACGTTCCACATTGTGTCCATAGATAATCAGATTCTGGTCGTAATAAAGTGAGTTTCGATAGTCAAGGAAGATGGAACCTTCTTCGTCATAACTCTTTGTTTCCCAATTGGTACGGAAGTAAGTATCATTTGTATCTCCCTGAACAAATGGAAGATCAATCAGTCCTGATTCAAAATAAATCTGTCCTACATAGTCGCTGTTCTTTGCCTTGTTGGTTTTCCAGAGTTCCTTCTTTTCGGCATATTCATCAACTTCAGGCTCTATCTCTTTAACCGGTTCTACAATGACAGGCTCTTCTTCTTTGTTAGAAACAAGTGATCTGACATAGAAAAGACCTGCTGTTGCAAGCAATAACAAAGCCAGTACTATAACAATCAGTCTTTTCTGTTTTTTCATCTTAACCTTTAATATACATTGCAAATGGCAGAATAGTCAGAACTACCATAAACGCAATAATTATAATAACAACAATCTTCTTAAACATTATTCACAAGCAGCTTCTAAAGCGATCTTCATCATGTCAACCAGTTTCTTCTGTCTTTCTTCATGAGTTGTTTCTTCATGAGTTACAAGATTATCAGAGATAGTTAACAGACATCCGGCTTTCTTTCCACATACTTTAGCAGTATGGAACAGACCAAATGATTCCATTTCAGCAGCAAGCAGGTTGTTTTCCTGAGCAATCTTCATGTTCTGAGGAAGCATGTTTTCTTCAAAATAGAATGTATCAGAAGAGAATACTTTACCTTCTCTTAGAGGGATGCCGAGTTTTTCAGCAGCACGGGAAAGCTGTTCACGTACTTCTGGAGTAGGTAACTGGGTCTTTTCTTCATCACCTGACTGGAATTTGGCGAATGATGATTCAGAATAAGCACCTGATACGTTTACTACATCATAGATAGCAAGTTCTTTTGTGTAGGCACCGGCAGAACCGATACGTACGATTGTTTCTACACCATAGAACTTATAAAGTTCATAAGCATAAATAGAAATAGATGGGATGCCCATACCTGAACCCATAACAGAAACTTTCTTTCCGTTGTAGGTACCAGTGAAGCCAAGCATGCCTCTAACGTTGTTGAACTGTACAGGATCCTTTAAGAATGTTTCAGCAATAAACTTTGCACGGAGTGGATCTCCAGGCATTAAGACTGTCTTAGCGATTTCGCCCATTTCGGCACGATTGTGTGGTGTACTCATTGATTATTTCCTCCCATAGTTTTTAAGTATATTTGTATCAAAAGAATACGTCTTTTTTTCTTTCTTTCTGTATCTCTTCAGTGCTTCATCAATCATGATGTCACACTCTTCATCAAACTCGATACCCTTTTCTTTCCATAAGTAGAAAGCAAGTGATCCAGGAATGGAGTTGATTTCATTGGCGTAGACTTCTTCAGTATCCTTATCGATCATAAAGTCGATTCTTACAACGCCTGAAGCATTGAGCACCTTGAAGATTTTAAGAGCAGTTTCTTCAATCAGCTTCTGCTGCTTTTCGGTTATATCAGCAGGTACCTTACGGCTTGTAGATGCCATACCCTTGGAACCTTTGACAGGTTTAGATGGCATCTTGGTTTTACCTGACTTGGAACCGCCAAGATATTTGTCCTTATATGAAAGAAGTTCATCATTCTTCATAACTTCTTCAATAGCACTTGTTCTGGCCTCAAAGATTGAACCCATTACCGAGATGTTTACTTCCTTAAGGTTAGTGATCATTCTTTCAATAACCAGTTTGAAGTCATACTGCATAGCTTCATGAATCTTGTCGACGAATTCATCTTCATTGTGGATGATTTCAATACCGACAGAAGACCCTAAGTTTGCCGGTTTACAGATAAGCGGATAACCGATCTTCTTGGCTTTCTTCTTGTAGCCTTCAACATCTTTGTCAAAGTCATGGCAGTAGAAGTAGAAGTGATCAACCATCGGAATACCTTCACACTCGAATATCTGTTTCATGACAGCTTTGTCCTGTCCTACAGCAGAGCCAAGCACATCAGAAGATGTATAAGGCAGTTTCAGCATTTCCATCATGCCCTGGATAGCACCGTCTTCACCATTTGTTCCATGCATTGAAAGATATGCCACATCGATATTCTGAGCCTTCTTGAACATACCGTTAACCGCTTTAAGATATACGGTATTTCCGTCTTTATACAGAACAATCTTTTCACATGTTGTACAAAGCTTATCCAAATCAGCATAATTGGCAAGGTCAAATAAAGCCTCACCGGTATAGAAATCAGAATTCTTTGAGATATAGACAGGGATAACATTGTACTTATCTCTGTTAAGGGCGTTCATAACCTGATTTGCACTAAGACATGAGATTTCATGTTCACAGGATACTCCGCCAAAAAATACACCAACATTTATTTTCATATGTTTTGCCTCATTAGTTATTTTAACATTTCTTAATAAAGGAAAGCATCCGGCAGATCATTTTCCAGAAGGATTGTATCTTCTTGTGAAAGATGCGTATAGATATAGGCGAAAGCCTCTTTGACACTTGCAAATACCAGACAGTCATCCATATTGAAGCCTGCTTCTTTTAAACCTTCCTTGATTGGTCTTGACGTTCTTTCACCAACAAGAATTACAAGATCAGCTTTACCAGGCATATACTGACCGAACTGATAATTGTAGCCATCCTGTTTATCACCAAGGTCAATTAGACCTGGGGTAACGATTACTCTTCTTCCTGGCATCATCTGTAATACATCAAGAGACAGCTTTGAACTTACCGGATTGGAATTGAACGCATTGTCAATGAAGGTATAACCGTTGATTTTCTTGAGTTCAAGTCTGTGTTCAACACGTTTAACTTCTTTTACATTCTTTACAATTTCTTCATTTGGAACCTTGAGTTCTTTAGCAAGTGCGATTGCTGAAAGCAGATTGACGATATTGTGTTTTCCAAGCAGCACAGTTTCAAAACGGTACTCTTTGTCATCAAGCTTCAAAGTAAACTTTGAGCCATCTTTTGTATATTCAATGTCATAGGCAAAATAATCGGCTTCCTTATTCTCGATACCCACCTTTACCACTTTACAGTTGTTGTGAATGTGGTAGGCATTTATATATTCATTGTCACAGTTGATGATACCGACACCGTTATATGGCAGTCTTTCAATCATCTCCATCTTTTCGCGGATGATGTTGTCCATTGACTTGAAAGTATTGAGATGCTGAGGACCGATAGAAGTGATGATACCGTATTTAGGTTTGACAAAATTCATCAGATAAGTGATTTCACCGACATGGTCAGCTCCCATTTCGCACACAAATACCTCATGAATCGGTTTCAGCATTTCCCTTATGGTTCTTGTGATTCCCATAGGTGTGTTATAGGAAGCAGGAGTCATCAGTGTGTAGTAAGATTCTGAAATAATATCGGTAACAATATTTTTGGTAGTAGTCTTGCCAAATGATCCGGTGATGCCGACCTTGATCAGATCATCCATCTTATCAAGTATATTTCTGGCTTCATTTTCGTATTTCTTCTTGACCGCATTTTCAATCGGGTTAGTCAACAGATGCATTACATAAATCAGAAGATATGGACCAAAAATCATCACAAGAGAAAGAACGACAAACTTCTTATAAAGCAGATAGGCAATTGCTGCTTCCAGTATCACCATAACCGCAATCTGCCTTTTTACTCTGGCAGTTACATTAAGGTCTTTGATGTATTCTTTCTTTGATTCTTTATTTATTGCATATATTGAATAAAGAACAGTCACAATAAGAACAGCAAGTTCATAAATACTGCCCTTTTTCAGAATGATTCTGACAAGTAAAAGAACTATCGGGAACAGTGGAGCAAGTGAAAAATGCAGATTGTTCTTATTGAAAAGCCACTTTGTATAGCGGTATGTTTCATATCGGTTCTGCTGGAACATATGCAAGGCATTCTTTGTATAGACAAAGCTGAGACTCAAGAATACCAGTATAAATACAAATTTAATCATAGTCACTCCTCAAGAAAGCATCGAGCACGTTGTTGAATCTTACTATCTGGTGCCAATACGCATAATGATCATCGCCTTCAAATACAACCATCGTACAGTCAGGCATCAGTTTTTCCATGATTCTGCCTTTACTTACAGGCGTTGCAGTATCATTTTCACCAATAATCAGCAGTGTTTCGGTACTGATATCTTTTAACAGCGGTTTAACATCGTCATTTACTACTTTGACGAATGTTCCTCTCATAATACCTGATGAATTGCGGTAATCTTCGCTTCCTGCCTTATTGGCAAGTGCCGTTGTATCTTTACCAAGCATATTGGCAAGTTTCTTGCCTGCCTTATAACTGTATGTCTTAATGTACCATTCAAGACTTCTTGAATCTCTGACACCGGCCGGACCGGTCAAAGCCAGTTTATGGGCACCATATTTATAAGCATATCTAAGTGCGATACGGCAGCCGAATGAATGACAGACAAAGATTGGATCTTTGATTCCCTTTTCAAGTACAAAGTCATGGATGATTTCCATATAGTCTTCTACACCGATGACTTCTTTTGGTTCTTCAGATTTACCGAAGCCAGGACAGTCAATATTGTAGACATTGAAATGATTCTTTAGGAATTCAGCAATCGGTTCCATCATTTCAGTATTCTGTCCCCAGCCATGCAAAAGAATGACATCTTTTGTATGTCCTGTATATTCTTCGTAGTGGATAGAGATACCTCTGATTACAATATTCATACCCGTTTAATTATACTATCTTATTGTGTTTTTCTTTTTTGTTCTTTTTAGGCTGCTGTACACGCCATACTCTGAATACAACACCATCATCCGTATTTTCACCGGTTACTTTATAGCCATAGGTTTCAGTAACTCTTTTGACAATTGATAAACCTAGACCGAATTTACCCTTTGTACCTTTTTCATATGGCTTAAACAGTTTATCAAGTCTGTCCTTTTCAATCTGTGATCCGTCATTGATTACTTCCAGCAGATTCTCTTCAAGATTGATGGTTACCTTACTCTTGGCATATCTTAAGGCATTGTCGAGAAGATTTTCAACTACAACACGCCATGGCTCTTCTTCCCCATGGAAGACAACAGATTCATTGACATTGGTGTCTATTTCTATATCATCTCTCAATACAGCACAAGACATAATGGCCTTGCCGATGACAACCGCCATATTTACAGTCTTGTCTTCATCAACATCCTGCAGATAACCGATCTTATTGAAAGTAATCAGCGAATATACCTTCTTTTCGAGTCTGTCTGCGTGTTCGGTTATAACGTCAACACTTTTCTCTAGTGTTCCATAAGGATAGATGCCATCCTTTATCGATTCCGAATAGGATTTGATGGTGGCGATAGGTGTCTTTAGGTCATGAGAGATATTCTGAATCATTTCTTCCTTGATTCTGTTCTGTTTTTCCAGTTCATCATTCATTGAGATAAGTGCTTCAGCAACCTCACCTATCTCATCGTGTCTTTCAATCTTCAGCTCAGCAATTTCCCCGTTCTTCTTCTTTTCCAGATAGACCTTGATGGAATTAAGCGGCCTGATCAGATAGACAATCCACACCAGAAAAAGAAGGAACAGTCCAACAATAAATCTTAAAGCCGTATTGATTACAGTAGAAGTCAATGAATTCTTGAATGCTTCTCTTTTTATAGAGGAATAGATTGATATCAGCATTTTTTCTGAATCAAGTTTTCTTACTGAACAGGATACAGTTGCACTGTTGTAGATAAAACTTGAATCTTCCTTTTCAAGATCAACATTTTCAAGCATTGTCTTTTCTTCAGCAGTGATATTTCCTTCATATTTTTTTAAAGAAGGAGAATATACATAGTGTTCAATATTCTCATTCAGATATGTCCCGTCAGAAGCAATATATAACTCCTGTGCCTCATGGATTTCAGAGTACATCTGACTGTTGACGAAGTTGTCAATTTCGATGTCAACAAAACTTGAGAAGAAGACAATAAAAAAGGCAACAGTCAAAAAAGCAATTCCCAGAAACTGCTGGAAAAGATTAAGACTGTTGACCCATATTCTAAGTTTTTTCATTTAGCCTAAACGGTATCCGAAACCGTAGATTGTCTGGATGGAAATATCCGGTAACTTCTTTCTTAATCTTCTCATCGTGTCATCAACAACGCGGTCGGATCCATAGAAATTGTCATTCCATACTCTTTCAAGTATCTGTTCACGAAGGAAAGCTGTACCTTTGTTTCTGATAAAAAGCATCAGAAGATCAAACTCTTTGGTAGTAAGTTCAATGGCTTCTCCGTTTTTATAGACTGCACGCTGATGTTCATCAACGACATAACCGTCAATTTCAATACGATCATCATCTTTGTAGACACGCTTGATGATGTTGTTGACTCTGAGTACCAGTTCTTTTGGTGAGAACGGTTTGGTGATATAGTCATCTGAGCCTTTCTCTAAACCGATGATTCGATCAAACTCTTTATCTCTGGCCGACATGAAAACTACCGGCATATTCTGATTGCGTTCTTTTATCTCTTCAATCAGGTCAAATCCTGATTTGTCATCAAGCATAATGTCAAGAATCCACAAATCGCATTCATCATCAAGATGTGAGCAGGCCTCATCAAAAGTCAGGTAAGAATTAACCATGTATCCTTCTTTTTCCAGATACCTTTTTACCAGTTCATTAAGGTCTTTTTCATCTTCTACAACATTGATAATTTTCTTCATAGTTTCATTTTACCATAGCACTAAAAAAGGCGTATAACGCCTTAATAACCCTTAGATTCGATTAAAGAGATAACCTCACCGACATACTTCTGACACAACTCATCGCTCTCAGCTTCAACCATTACTCTGATCAAAGGTTCAGTGCCGCTTGGTCTTACCAGAATCTGTCCGTTGTTTCCCAAGATGTTTCTGATTTCTGAAATCTTATCTGAAATCTCTTTATCTTCAAGGACAATCTTCTTGTCCTTTACTTTCTGATTGATCAGTAACTGAGGATAAATCTTCAAATCAGCACACAGTTCATCAATTGACTGATTAAAATACTTCATGGCAGCAAGTACACATAGTGCAGTCTTTAAACCATCACCGAAATTGCAGTCTTTCTTTACAATGATATGTCCCGACTGTTCTCCACCCAGTGTATAGTCATTCTTCAGCATTGATTCAAGCACATACTTGTCACCGTTTTCTACGACATCAGTCTTAATTCCAAGTCTATTTAAAGCTTTGTGCAGTCCGATATTTGAATATCCTGTTACAACAACAGTATCATTTTTAAGTTCACCGGTTGCCTTCAGGTATTTGGCCAGAACATACATGATGAAATCACCATTCATGTTCATTCCGTCTTTATTTACTATCTGGAGTCTATCAGCATCCCCATCAAACGCAAATCCAATGTCATATTCATCTTTCTTAATCTCTTCCATTAAAGATTCAAGATGGGTTGAACCACAGTTATTATTGATATTTCTTCCGTTTGGGTTACAGTGAATCACATCAGGATCACATCCAAGATCCAGCATCACCGGATAGGCAATATGACTGTTTGAGCCGTTGGCACAATCCATCAGTATCTTATATTCATCAAGTTCATTGGGATAAAGTTTCTTAAGCCACTCCTTATAGTGATTAAGACCTTCTTCATAGTGCCAGATCTGACCTATTTCATCTCTTGTGCACATTTCAATACCAATTGGATTATCAATGTATTCTTCAACCAGCTTCTCAACATCTTCCTTAAGTTTTACCCCGTTGTTGGAGAAAACTTTGATGCCGTTGTCATAATAAGGATTATGGCTGGCAGAAATCATGATTCCCAGATCAAACTCATCATGTTCAGCAACATATGCCAGACATGGTGTAGAACAGTAACCGATCTGAAAAGCATCAGCTCCACTTGCGGAAATACCTGCTGACAGCATATTCTCTAAAGATGAACTTGAAAGTCTTGTATCCTTACCGATAACAATCTTTCCTGTACCGTTTTTCTTTACATAGTCACCTAAAAAACGACCAACTTTAAAGGCAGTATCCAGTGTCAGACCTTCATTGGCAACACCGCGGATACCATCAGTTCCAAAATATTTTCCCATTATTAACTCTCCACAAGAGTAATCTTGATTTCTGGCTGTGACAGTGTAAATACCGCATATTTACTGCCGGCATTGTTCACAATATCAGTAAAGCTTGCTGAAGAAGCAGTAGCAATCTGTAAAGGCAGAGTATATTCACCAGGTTCAATGCCGCCTACATCGATATATACGACAAAGTTATCCTTGGTAATTGAATTGATGACAGCAGCAGAACCGCTGACAGTAACATCAACAGTAGTAGTTTCAATAGCACTTGCACCATAACCGTTGGTATTGTTGAGATAAACAATAGGAACACCGGTAATAATCTTGGATTCAGTTTCAGCCAGAGTTACTTTAACATTGACCATTGTAACGTCAGCTGCCGATACACCATTAGGTAATGACAGTGACAGTGAAAGCTCAGTAGAACCGTTGATAGTAGAAAGATCAAGATTTACATATACTTCTTCAACAGAGTCAAGTACAGCCTGTGATGCATAGATATTTGCTGACTGATGATCCATTGAAACTGATTCAATAGAGTATCCTACAGGAGCAGTACCTGAAAGTTTAAGTGAAATAGGTACAGACTTGTTAGGTGAAGAAACCTTTACATCGGCAGTAACTGTAGATGGTACGATTTCAGCCTGAACCACTTTACCGTTCTTGTCATAGGCAACAATCGGAGCTTCAATTGAAAAATCACCAGATATACCGCTGACATCAATCAGTGCCTTAACAAGTGAAATAGTATTCAATGTATCCTGAGATGCACGGATATTGATCTTGGAATTGCCAGTCGCAAAAACAGGTGTACCAAGAATATATCTTGAATCCATCTTGTTGGAATTGATGAAGTCATATGAAAGGTCAAACTGACCGGTAGTCTTTTTCTTTAAAGTGACAGTAGCTTCTGATGGAGTTACAACAGTAGTTACTGAATCACCGAAACCTGTAGCACTTAATGATACTTTATGTGTACCTTCAGTAAGTCCTTCAAGGTTCAGCAAACAGTAACCGTCTTTAGTAGCTGCCGAATTGACATTTGCCGCAATACCGGTAAGCACAACATTGCATGAATCAGGTAAACCGCTCACTTCAAATGATTCAGAATTGTATCTGGCCTGTACGCGCAGATTATTCATGTTCTTGGCACTTGAAAGCGATGAAATCAGATTTGCTTCAGTACCTGCCTGTACAGAAAAATACATCAGTACGGCAAGTGCCAAGGCAAAGAGATACAGGTATTTAGTTGAAAAGAAAATCTTATCGATAATTCCTGAAAACCAGCGGAATATTCTTACGAACAGTGATTCAACAGCTTCAAAGAATGAATATGACTTCTTGTTTGCTGCTTCTTTTGCTGCTTCTAACTTGCTGTCAGGAGTATTGGTCTTATTTCTGGCCATTGTTATCCTCCTTTACTGTGTTGTCAGTGATCTTGATGAATTCATTAAGATCGTCATTGACTTCACTTGTCTTGTTTTCATATTTCATACGGTTGTTGAAAGGAGTCTTCATATCAACATCCATTTCATTGACATCTTTTTTACCGGCAAGTACTACTTCCGGATTATCTTCAATCATTAAAGAATTACGCTGTCTTTCAATGTCAATTTCATCGTTGCAGATAACTCTTCTCAGGTAATCTTTGAGCTGTTTTTCATCAACAGAGAAAATACGTCCGTTTTCGGCAATTGAGATGGCACTTGTCTCTTCAGATACAACAATAGTCAGTGCATCAGTAACTTCAGCAATACCTAACGCAGCTCTGTGTCTTGCTCCATATCTTGCGGAAAGGTTGACACTTGTTGGAGGGAAGTAAGCGCTGGCACAAACGACTCTATCACCCTGGATAATAACTGCACCGTCATGTAAAGGTGTAGTAGTCATAAACAGTGAACTTAAAAGTTCCTTTGAAACAGAGGCATTGATTTCAACGCCGGTTCTGATATAGTCCTGTAAAGACTGAGACTGTTCAATAGAGATTAATGCACCGACTCTCTGCTTAGATAATGAAATAGTAGCCTGGAATACTTCTTCAACCAGTTTCTCTTTTTCATTTGCAAGCAGGGAATTGATCTTGGAGAAGGAATTAGATTTACCGATTTTCTCTAACAGACCTCTTATCTCCGGCTGGAAGATAATGATGGCAGCCAGAAATCCCCAGTTGATAAAGATATCTGAGAAATATTCAAGAGTAGATAAACCAAGTAATTTAGATAAGGCATTTACGGCAATAATAGCCAGGATACCCTTAAAAATCTGTATAGTACGATTGTTGTTTCTGACAAACTTGATTGCATAGTAAAGAATGAACCATACAATACCGATGTCCACAACTACACGGAAGATTTTCCATATGTTCTGAATAGTAAGATTTATGTTGTAATCAGGCATAGTCTTCCTCCTTTTTTGTCATCATATATTATAGCATACCCATATTTTGTCAACCTTAAATCCGTGTGAATTGCTATAATGTTAGGTATGGAAGAAAACATCGTAAAAATTAACTACAAAGACAAAGAAATATATCTGGTAAAGACAGCCCATGTCTCCAAAAACTCCCGTGAGGATGCAAAAAATGCCCTCAACGAGATAAATCCTGACACTGTCTGCATCGAACTTGATGAAGTAAGACTCAAATCAATCGAAGATAAAGATTCATGGCGTAATCAGGACATCGTCAAAGTAATCAAAGACAAGCAGGTTGGATTCCTTCTTGTGAACATCATCCTGGCCTCATTCCAAAGAAGAATGGCCAAATCAATGGATACCGACAATGGTGGTGAAATGATCGAAGGACTCACCTATGCCCGTACAAACAACAAGGAACTTGTTCTTGCTGACCGTACTGTAAAACTGACCTTCTCAAGAATCTGGTCAAAACTTGGTCTTATTGAAAAATCAAAACTGCTTTCCACAATAATCTCATCAATCTTTGATGATGAAGAAATATCTGAAGAAGAACTTCAGGAACTCAAAGAAGCAGATGCCCTTGAAACAGCATTAAACGAAGTATCCAAAGAATTTCCAACAGTAAAGAAAATACTGGTCGATGAAAGAGATGCGTATCTCTCCACTAAAATAAAGAATGCCCAAGGCAAGAAGATTGTAGCCATCATCGGTGCAGCACATGCCAAAGGTATTGAAAGAACCATCAATGAAGACTATGACATCACTGAATTTGAAAAGGTAGAAAAACATTTCTCACTGGGTACCTTCCTTAAATGGTTCATCCCGGCATTTATCATCTTCATGGTCGGCTATACTCTGTTTGTAAATAGAGATACAGGCCTTGAACAGATTAAGTCATGGATACTGTGGAATGGTACTTTATCTGCCATCGGTGCGCTGATTGCCGGAGGACATATCCTCACTATTCTTACAGCTTTCATCGCTGCTCCAATCACTTCACTCAATCCATTACTGTCAGCCGGATTCTTTGCCGGAATCGTCGAAGCAACAATCCGCAAACCAAAAGTAAAAGACTTTGAAGATCTCTCTGAAGATACCAACACATTCAAAGGTTTCTTCAAAAATGAAGTAACAAGAATCCTGTTGGTAGTATTACTTGCAGGTCTATTCTCAGCCCTTGCAACATTCATATCGGGTACTGATATCTTCCGGTCATTTATTTCTATACTTTAAGAACCAAGAACCTGGATAAAATTCCAGGTTTTTTTATTTTTAATCAGGAATTTCAAAACTTCAAGACAATAATGAGTAAAGGAGAAAGCCCACTTTATTATGATATATATTTTGGTATATACTATTAAAGAGGGCAGTAATTATGATGACAGCTAAAATTTTTGAAAACGGAAGAAGTCAGGCAGTAAGGCTTCCAAAAGAATGCCGATTTGATTCAGATGAAGTAAGAGTAAACAAAATAGGCAACATCGTTATTCTTATTCCAAAAGATGACAAATGGTCCAGTTTTGAACAGGCGCTAGACATGTTTTCTGATGATGTGTTCCAAGAAGAAAGAAAAGACCCTCAGCAGGTAAGAGAACAACTATGAAATATATGTTAGATACAAATATCTGCATATACATAATCAAAAAGAAATACAAGAATATATTGAACAAAATCAGAACAATAGAGTCTGGAAATATATGCATTTCATCTGTTACCTATGCAGAACTTGTCTATGGAATAGAAAAAAGTCAGAAAAAGGAGAAGAACAGAGTTGCCCTTCTTTCTCTTCTTTCAAATATCGACGTACTTGACTTCGATATGTCAGCATCAGACAACTATGGTTTAATCAGAGCAGAGCTTGAAAAGAAGGGTACACCAATCGGACCACTGGATACAATGATTGCAGCACACGCATCATCGCTCGGATATATACTGGTAACCAATAACGAAAAAGAATTCTTAAGAGTCAGCAATCTTACAGTTGAAAACTGGGTATAGAAAACAGTCTTGCGACTGTTTTTCATTTAGTCTTTTCTTTCTTTAACCGGGATCCAGATTGCGCTGTGGTAATCACTGTCAGACTTTTCACCGTTTACACAGTCATACCATTCAATATTGAAGTTTCCGCTTAACTCATAATCAGGATTGGCAGGAAGCCATTCCTTCCAGATCTTTGTATTTACTTTCTGCATAGCTTCAGGAAGCGCACCGATACAGTTGAAGATTGCCCACTTGCTTTGAGGAATCTCAAAGACAGTCATACCCTCAGGAACTTTACCTCCACAGTATTTGCCGGCAACCATATATCTGAATTTTCCTTCAGGCTGATCATCAATGCATACTGCATATTCTCCAATGCAGTTATCCATAATAGCCTGTTCAATGTCATTGGCAGGTTTATTTCCTGCATAGATATTTGTACAGTACTTCTCACAGATTTCATCCCAGAATAAAGGTATTTCCTTGTATGATGTTTCACCTTCAAATATTCTTTCAAAACCAATCAGTTTCATTGGAAACAATGTTGTAATACTATAATCCATTTCAAATCCTCCCATTACCTTAATGTCAATTTTAAGTGGCTGGAATACGACTAATCCTTTTCCGTTTTTAACCTCACTTGGTGTTGCGTTATGAAAACGGGTAAAGGCCTTGGTAAAGCTCTCCGGAGTACTGTAACCATAATCAAAGGCTACTTCAATAATCTTTCTGTCTGTTTTCTTTATGACAATACCAGCTTCATAAAGTCTACGGTTACGAATGTATTCACCAAGTGAATAACCGGTCATAACCTTGAAACCTTTCTCAAGAAAGAATCTTGAATACCCTACTTCTTTGGCCAGATAGTCGATATCGATATCAGAAGCAAGATTAGCCTCAATATAGTCAACAGTTTTTCTGATGCAGCTTAACCATTCCATATGTTCCCTCCACAGTTATATCTTAAAGATATTGAATAAAGATATCCTGTCATTTTTAGTCCATTTATGTCTAACAAAAACGGTGTCTTAGACACCGTGATTATTATCTGAAACGATTGTTTATTTCTTTGACTTCCTTACCGTCTTTGACAAAGATGCGGGTAACACGGTCAGAGATACCGGTAATGATTTCATAGTTTATTGTTTCCAGTTCTTCGCTTCTTTTCTTCAATGAAATATGTTCACCGAACAATTCAACCTTTTCACCAGGTGCGTGATAGTTTTCCGTATGTACCATCAGCTGATCCATACATACTGAACCGACTATCACACCATATTCGTCGCCCACGTACACTTCTTTGCCGGTATTCTTTCTTAAAAAACCATCTGCATAGCCAACAGGAAGAGTCAGAATATAACCCTTTCCATCAGAAATATAGTGTTGACCATAACTGACGCCTTCTCCTTCAGGTACCGACTTAGTGTTTACTACTTCGGTATATAGTGCAAGTGACTCTTTAAGTTCACTTTCTTTTTCACTGTAGCCAAGTGTGCCGTTACCACATCTTACACAGTTGCTTACGCTGTCCTTGAATGCAACAGTAGCATCCGTATTGCATGAATGGATATATTCAAAGTCGTAGTCAAAACTCTTAACAACTTCTTCAAACTTCTTATACTGTTTTAAAGTAAATTCATCATCTGAATCAGAACATGCATAGTGTGTCATAATACCGGTCACAACAGCACCGTTTTCATTAAGCGCATCAAATACTTCATGTGTTTCATTTGGCAGTATACCGATACGGTTCATACCGGTATTCAGTTTCAGATGAACCTTAACACCTTTAAAGTTTTCAATATTGTTTAAAACATAGTCCTTTGAAACAGTGACAATGCTGAAGCCATATTTTCTTACATAATCAAACTGATCAATATCAACTTCACCAAGAATAAGCATTTCACATTCAATGCCACATTTTCTTAAATATATCGCTTCATCAATTGAAGATACTGCCAGCATCTTAACGCCTTCACCAATCAGAAGATTTGCAAGATATACATCATTAGTTCCATAGCCGTTGGCCTTGATTATACCAATCAGCTTCTTGCCTGATTTTTCCTCAAGATAATGAATATTAAAACGAATTGCATCTTCGTTAATCTCTAAATAGGTCTTTCTTAAATAATTCATAATAAAATTATATAACAATTATTGACACATAAAGAAAATACATGGTATATTAAATAAGCGCTGATAAAACGCATAAGTGGAGGCTTAGCTCAGTTGG
>DCHD01000028.1:66727-75940 GCA_002315565.1 Solobacterium sp. UBA1761
GTCCTGTAGCCTCCACCATTTATTTGCCGACCTAGCTCAATTGGCAGAGCAACTGATTTGTAATCAGTAGGTTACGGGTTCAATTCCTGTGGTCGGCACCATCTATTAACTATTCCATCCGAAAGGATGTTTTTTTGTGCTTTTTTTCTCAGTATAATACTAGTGAAAAACACGGAGGAATAATATGAGATATGCAATATATGGAGCAGGTTCTTTAGGAACAGTTCTTGGTGCCTATATTACTAAGTCAGGTACCCCAATAGATCTGATCAACCGTAACAAGGAACACACTGCTGCTTTAAAGAAAGACGGAGCCCACATCAGAGGTACCGTAACCATGGATGTAAAGGTAAATGCCTTATATCCGGATGAGATGACCGGTAAATATGACGTTATCTTCTTAATGACAAAACAGCTTCTTAACACAGAAGTAGTAACCATGCTGAAAGATTACCTGGAGAAAGATGGTGTAATTGTTACTTTACAGAATGGTATTCCTGAGCCAGGAATTGCTGAAATCATCGGTTCAGAAAATACAATAGGCTGTGTTGTTGAATGGGGTGCAACTTTATCGGCACCTGGCGAATCAACATTGACCAGTGACCCTGAAAGTCTGTCATTCCATATGGGCAAAATGGAAGGAGTCAGTGAAGAAAAATTCAATCTGGCAAAAGACCTATTGGAAAAGATGTGTCCTGTCTATATTGAAGATAATCTGCTAGGTTGCAGATGGAGTAAACTGTTGATCAACGCCACTTTTTCAGGTTTAGGAACAGTTATGGGCGGTGTGTTTGGCGATGTATCTGAAGACAAAGATGCTCAAAAGATTGCCATCAGATGTATGAAAGAGTGTATCGATGTAGGTCATGCTGCTGGAGCGGTATTTGCACCAGTACAGGGCAAGGACATCACAAAACTTTTCTATTATACAAACAAACTTAAACGTGCTTTCGGTATCTTCCTTTTACCAATCGCCATGAAGAAGCATCGTCTTATTGAACCAAGCATGCTGCAGGACTTAAAGAAAGGCAAGCCTTGTGAAATTGATGCCATCAACGGCGTTGTATGTTACTGGGGCAAGAAGTGTGGTGTCCCTACTCCAATCAATGACCGTATTGTTGAAGTGATAAAGAAGGAACAGAATAAAGAACTGCCTCTTGCAAAAGAGAACATTCATCTGTTTGATGATCTGTTGAAAACTGTTGAATAACACAAAAGAAGAGCAATGCTCTTCTTTCTTATAGTCCCCAGTTATCGTTATTGGATTTTCTTCTGTCTATTTCTTTCTTAGACATAAACAGTCCTTTTAATGACCTTTTTATTTCTGTCATCGCATTGTTATTCTTAAGGGAAAGATAGAATCTGTATATCCAAGCACATGGCAAGAGATACGGTCTTTTTCTTAAGAACTCATAATTGACGTCATTTCGGAAATACTCAAATGGTGGAAAGTACAGCTGCAGCATATACTTTATTTTTGAAAATGTATTTACATCTCCATCCCTGCTCATAGCTTTGAAGGCAGGCGTTGCCATATTATCTTCATCATCAAAGCCATGTACACCATTGTTAAGAATCTTGAGTGTCGACTCATTAAAGAATTCTTCTTCAACTGGTATTATTTCTCTTTCAGCTTTTATGTCGAACCATCTGTAAGTCAGAGAAAGACAGACATTCATGAACTTTGTAAGATTCATCTTTTCAACTTCTTCATTGATGAAGTCCCAGTCAAGTTCACTCTTTTTTATTTCCACTGCAAGATCCATAAACTGTCTGAAACCAACGCCTTCAGTAATAAGATGTTTCTTGAGATGCAGAAGCAGGAATATAAAGTGGTAGCTTGAGTCAAGTTTATTATCTTTTACATAATCCCATACTCTTTGACAGAACTTTGTTTCCAGATTGTCTTCATCAAGCTCATAGGTTAATGAGTGATGCACTTCAAACTCCAGATGATTCTTGAAATATGCTCTTTCATTAAGTGAAAACTTAAGTTCATAACCAAGTTCTTCCATCAGACTGTAGGCCTTTTCTTTTGTTTTGTCGTTGACCACAAAATCAGAATCGCCCATTGTCCTTAAAGCAGGAATAGGATAATTGGCTGCCACCACCGGTCCTTTAACAAGACAGTATGTGACATTATTATCATTAAATGCTTTCTCTATTTCCCTGGTCAGATTCATTCTGTTTCCATAGGCATAGATCTCTGCCATATAGTTTTTCATCAGTGCTGATCTGTATGGTTCAATAATAAAATCTTTGCACTGATAATAGACTATACCGTTGGTATTCTGTGACAGTGCATAATCACACAAAAGCTTCCAGTCAATCTCATTTACCGGTTCAGTTTTTCTTTCATTAAGAAAATCAGCGAGTATGCTGATATAGAAATTAACTTCTTTTTTCATTTTCAAAAACAATATCCTTGTCTTTTATCTTATAGATCTTGTTGACTCTTGAAAGAACTGAAGGACGGTGAGTAGAAATAATCACAGTCTTGTTAGGACAGTTCTTCATGATGGAATCAAGCACCTGATTCTCTGTTTTTTCATCCAGAGCACTTGTTGCTTCATCAAGGAAAAGAATCGGTGCATCTCTTAACATTGCTCTGGCAATTGAGAGTCTTTGTACCTGACCTTCAGATAAACCTTTGCCCTTTTCACCCAGTACTTTATCTATTCCGATTGGTTCAACAAATTCCCAGGCACAGGCTATCTTTAAGGCACTGATGATTTCCTCATCAGTAGCATCTTCTTTAATCATTCTTAAGTTATCGGCAATAGAACCCATAACTGCAGTGTTGCCCTGAGGCACATAGGAAATAAGCTGTCTTAAATCGGCGTTCACTTTAACTTCTTTGTCATTGATATCCTTTAAAGTTACACTTCCTTTATCCGGATCAACAAGCCCCAGCAAGAGTCTGAACAGTGTTGTCTTGCCGCCACCCGATTCACCAAGTACTGCCACTATCTCATTAGGTTTGGCAACAAACTCTACATTTTCATAGACAGTCTTGTCTTCTTCATAACCATAGGTGACATCATTCAACTGAATGCTTAAACCTTTGTCTTTGTACTGTTCAATTTCCTTTAAGGCAGTTTCATCATGTTCTTCCTTTGGAAGTTCAACAATTTCTCTGATACGGTGAGCTGATACCGAACTTGACATCATAGCTGGGAAAGTAGCTACAAGTGAATCAAATCTTGAAGTAAGACTTGACCTCTGCTGTAAGAAGAAAGTCATATCGCCATACAGTATCTGTCCTGTCCAAAGTCTGTATAGACAATAGAAGAATGCCAACATGCTGACAGCTGTACCTAAAAGAGTCATCAGAATATTGGTAGTAATCTCAAATCTGTTGTATTCAAGATTGTAGTCCTTATATTTCTTCTGCCAGTTTCTAAGTTCCTTTGAATAATATCTGATAATACCGAATGACTTTATCACATCGAAGTTATAGAAAGTATCAACTTCAAATGCCATCATGTCGGAATTCATCTTTGTAACTTTTTCACGGTATTTCTTTAATCTGCCCATAATAGCCTTTGAAAGCAGTAAAAGAATAGGAGCTGATACAGTAGCAATTATTGCCATGATGTAATCCATCTTTACCAATACAATAAATGTCAATATGAAAGTATAGATTGAAATAATAAAGTTAGGAATCCAGGAAATCGCATTCTTGGAAATAGTGGATACATCAGAATTGAATCTGTTTAAGAGGTCTCCATATTTATACTTGTTGAGATCTTTCCATTTGGCATCGATAATCTTGTCAAATATCTCTCCCTGAATGTCATTGTTTACTCTGATAGCAATCTTCGTAGATACACGTGACATCAAAGAATTGAAGACCAGCGAAAAGATTGTCGTACCAAGCATTACCGCAATCATAAACCACAGTTTTTCTTTCTGTGCACCGGTAATGATATTGATGATCATCGCTGATACATAAGAACTTCCCAACGTCAAAGTCGAAGAAAAAATACCCAGTACTGTATAGAAAACAACAATCCACTTGTACCTTAAAGAGAATGTAAAAATCCACTTCCAGTCATCAATTGTTTCTCTTAATGTACCGTCACGAAGTTTCTCTTTAAGTTGTTCAAACGATTCAAGTTTAAAGAATCTGTTAAGTCCTGTGTATTTCATATCTTGAATATCTTTCTGACTATCATCCAGGCAATGTGAATGCAGTATCTTACAGGATAAGTAAGATACCATCCATATACATAAATTTTATGAGTTATGCTGTTACAGTCAATGTCTCTTTTTCCTCTTTTGACTTTTGTAAGCACACCGAGAATATTTTCTTTTTTGACAACTTCACCGGTGTAACAGTTATCACCGATGATGTAATAACTATTGTCAGGATAACATCTGATGATTCTGTGAAGCACATATTCTCCTCTTCCGGTTACACCAGGTCTTCTGAATAGTACAGCATCAAAAAGCTTAAGTCTGTTTTTGACTTCAGTTATATACATAATATCCTTGCCTTCTCTTAACAGCGGCAGCATTGATCCACCGACATTCGTATAGACAAGAAATCCGTTTTTCTTTATGCATTCTTCAAAGTTCATCTGTTCATTCCTTCATAGGCTACTCTTGCTGATTCTGCGTCCATATTGCAACCAAGTCTATAGAGTTTTACTTTTGAGCCGATTCCCGCAGCCAGTTCAAGAGCCCTTTTTGTCCCGTCCGGTCTATTTGAACGGTAGGTTGCTGAAAGCAGGGATGGCAGCATTGCATTGAGCGTTACCTCTTCAATATGATTTTCAGCGTCTCTATTTACAGCTATCACTGCCTTGAGTTTTACCGAACCGTTGGTATTGAGATTTTCTTTGCCAGACCATGGCGTACCGTATCCGATAACCCCATCATCACTTATTTTAAGTATTGGCTTATCACCGTTGATTATTACGCATTCAGGATACATCTTAAGCCAGTTGTTCACATGGGTGCTTTTACCGATTCCACTTCTGCCAGTAAAAAGATAACCTTCGTTATCAAGACTTACAAGACAGCCATGAAATACTGTCGCATCATGTTCTGCCATATATTCAGCAATCTTTCTGTATACCGCAATTGTCTCAAGATACCCTTCAGGAAACTCTTCAGGAACTCTTCCTTCATAGAGTGCCTCATTGATACTCTTTGATCTTTCATATTCAATGTCTTCTTCTGTGATGTGTACAAGAAAATCACTGTCTTTTAAAGACAGATAATCTTTGCACATATCTTTACAGTCACTGTACTTTGTCTCAATCTCAAAAACAGTGTCAGCTATTTCAATTCTGAAAGAAATCACGGAATCAATAATCCTTCTCTGATCAGCTGGTTAAGGAAATCACAAAGCTGCTGACCAAGTTCATTTTTACTATCTTCCGGATAGATTTTGCACAGTTTATTAAGCACCTCATCAGGTGTTTCACTTTCTTTAATAAGTTCAAGAATAATCTTGCTTTCGTTGTTGAGATTAATCATCGCATGCAGTTCATCAGCGTTATCGCCTACAGGTACAGCAACAATGCCATCACCAACTTCCATAAATTCCAGATTGTACTTAAGTTTCATGAATAACCTCCGTTTTTACCTCTTAATTATTACATAAAAAGAAGCTGCTCAGACAGCTTCTGGTGTTTTCTTTCTGTTCATGAAGAACGAGATAATAAGCGGTAATCCAAACAGACCCGCAATTCCAAATAGATCCAAACCGATAATCATTGCAATCAATGTAACCAGCGGATGAAGTCCCAGATCTCCTCCTACCATCTTTGGTTCAAGGATATTTCTGACAACAGTAATTACTCCATATAAAACAAGTATCTCAATGCCCAGCACTGTATTGCCGGTAATGATATCAATGATGCCCCAAGGAATCAGAACTGTTCCAACACCAAGCACAGGAAGTATATCAAGGAATGCTATCAGCAAGGAAATTACAAGTGCATTATCTACACCAAAAATCAACAAGCCAACAGCCAGTTCAGCAAATGTCAGACCCATGATTTCAGCATAGGACAGAACAATCTTCATCAGCTTGTTGCTTATGAAATATTCTACTTCTTTAAAATAACCCTTAATCTTATCTGAGAAGAAACCTTCAGCGAATTCCTCTATATCCTCATAATCAAACAGAATATAGAACGATGAAATAATCAGAACCATGACTGAAATTATTACATCTGGCGCAGCAGTCACAATTGATGTAGCAGCACTTACCAGTGTCTTTGAGAAAGTAAGTACCAATGACTTGATTGCCCCGAACAGATCATCAGTAAAATCAGTCAGATAAAGAGAGATTTCTTCAGGAAGGTCCTCAATCAGATTATTGAGATCTTTCTGACTTGTTGCGATAAACGGTTCAACTGACTTCTTATAAAGATCAGGAACAGCTTCAAAGAAATCAATCACTTTATTGAATACAAAAGAAACAACAAGTGTCATCGTAACAGCAATCAGTGCATATACAATAACCAGACTGATTACTCTGATAAGCCTGTTGTCTTTCTTAAATACTTTCTTGGTTATTTTTAAAGCAATGTAGGCAAATACAAATGCAAACACAAACGGAAGCGCCGGCTCAGATACATATTTAAAGAAAAGATAAACAAGACCTGCTATAACTGCCCAGAATGCAACATTGATTATAAAATTCTTTCTTTCTTCCATTTTAATTACCTGCCTTCTTTTTAATTATATCGTTTCTATTACTAAAATAGGTCCAGCATGTTGCCAAGATAGATTTCTTCCCTTACTTTAAGCTGATACTCAGGCTTAACAAGATAGTAAAGAAGAAATTCAAATACCAGTGCACTGCCTAAACCTCTACCTTCAATCTTGAAGTTACTGAAACCCATCTTAAGATACTTTTCTATATCATCAACACCAATAAACCCCTTATTGTTCATGGCATCAGAAAATCTGTATCCCTTGCCATATGGGCAGACATAATCACTGTCCATACCAAGATTTATCCTGCTGACACTTTCATAACATTCTTTTCTGTTTATGCAGTCATAACTGCAGCATTCATTCATCAGAAATTCAACCTTATTCTTTTGAGATAATTCCTTAAGTTCATCAGTTTTATCATTCAGTCTGAAATCAGGAACCACATAGCTGAATTCACTTCTTTCAAGTTCTTTTTCAAATTCATTAAAATCGGTAATTACCTTTGTAGTTGATGATACAAAATACAGTCCCGGATAATTCTCCATAAGATATTCAAGAAGAAGTTCAGAATGAACAATAACTCCACCATCATACTTTTCAAATAAAGAACAGAGATTATTGCATTTTGAATCACTAAGATGTTCTTTCTTTAAAAGTGAATTTGAAAAAGTCAGTCTTGGTGAAATGCCATATCTTCTGACAAGTTCCAACACTTTCAAAGGATCTTCATATTCGGATGATACTCTTCCACCGGACCATATCGTATCTTTTGGTGAACCATATATTGAAGCTATTTCACACCGGTCATAAAAGTATTCTCTATGACTATAAAACAGTGGCAGAAACCTGCTGTAAAGTTCATAAAATTCAAATAAACCAGGTAAATGAAAGTACGCTTTTTTATTCATGTCTTTATTATATCTTCTATCAGCGATTCAATAGTATATGTCATATTATACATACATATTGTGTTAAAATATATTTACATAAAGGAGGTCACTATGAATATATCTAAATCAATACAGAATCTAAGAAATCAGAGAAAATATTCCCAGGAAGAAGTAGCAAAAAAACTCGGAATAACAAGACAGACCTATATCAAAATCGAAAACAATGAAACTTCTGTTTCCATAGATCAGCTTCAGATACTCTCAAAACTTTATGGAGTCAGAATTGAGGAGTTCCTTTATGAACCGCAGAATATAGAAAAATTCAAACAGATGTACTTCTACATACTTTCAGAATATAAGGACGGCATTCCTAAGACAAAACTGGCAAAACTTCTTTATCTGGCAGATTTCAGACACTTCTATGAAACACTGGAACCAATGTCAGGTGTGCTTTATAAATGTGCCAAACACGGACCGCTTGCCGATGTGTTCCTCGAACTTACTGATGAACTCTCAGAAAATGGTGAAATAGACATATCATATCTTTCTGGTGGTGCGAATTTAATCAGAAGTCTGAAATACAAACCGGATTTTTCTCTTTTATCTGAAAAAGAAAAAGAAGAACTTGCTCAGATTTCAAAACTGTGGAAGAACATTAAAACGGAAGTAATAGTCAATTACACTCATGAACAGAAACCATGGATGGAATGTCGAGATAATGAAATAATTCCTTATTCTTTAATCCTACAGGAGGACCCCGATCACGTTTACACACCTGTTGCTATGTGACGATCTGTTCAGCGTTTCCTATATGGAATTTGCAAAAAATCATTATCTTAAGAAATTCATAAAAAACTATAAAGGTAAACAGTGGCAATATACTGAAGATTCTATCTTTCAGGATCTTAGCCGTTTAGGCCTTAAAAACAATAAAACTCAGCAGCTTTCTCAGATAGATGAGCTGGTGTACAAGGATAACCATTGGATCGCAAAATACGACTTTCGTATTGCCGGAACAACTCAATCAACCAAAACATCCGGTAACAGAGCAATAATCCATATTGATGCAAAAAGAATGTGCATTGAAATCCTGCTCATATACAACAAGACCGATTTACCTAAAAACAAAAACGAAACAGATTATATTTTTCAAGTTATTGAAAAAGAATATCCTGAAATATATAGATTATTGTATTAAAATGGTCTGCTTCTGCAGACCATTTTCACTTGCTTTTACGCACTTCTTTTATCGTTTTATCAATGTCTTCCTGTTTTAATCCAGTGCTCTCTGCAAATCTCTGGGCTTCGTTCATAAGTCTTTCGTACTCTTCCATATCTGGAATTACAATTGGCTTCAAAAGAATACTGTTGCCTTCTGTAATAACAACAAACCTCGTTCCAGTTGGGAGATTCAAACTGTTTCTTATACTTTTTGGAATTACAATCTGTCCTTTAGAAGACATGGATGTAACATCAGTAACATATTTTCCCATACAACACCTCCAAATGTAAGATTTTCTTACTTAATTATATAATCTAATCCAGCAACAAACAAGATGACTGATACAAAATAACAGTACAGATTAATCAGGTATCCTCCTTTATACCCTCTATATCGTTATTTCCTTAAAACTTCTAAATTCCT
>DCHD01000024.1 GCA_002315565.1 Solobacterium sp. UBA1761
GTTACCAGTGATTGATACGTCAACACCTTCTAAATGCATGATTGCAACGCCTTCTCTAACGTCATCAGAACCATAACATCTAACTGCCAGTCTGTCAGGGTTGCTTCCGTACTTAGTTTCTTTTGTAATGTTTACTTTGCCTGTGAAGTAATCAAACTGAGTTTCAACAAGTGTGAAACCGTTGATTCTTGAGATGATCTTAGCAGCATCTTTTCCAAGACCGTTTAAGATAACTCTTAGTGGTTCTTTACGAGCTTTGTTAGCACTCTTTGCAATACCGATGGCGCCTTCAGCAGCAGCGAATGATTCGTGTCCTGCTAAGAATGCGAAACACTTAGTATTATCATCAAGTAACATAGCAGCCAGGTTACCATGACCTAAACCAACTTTACGATCATCAGCAACTGAACCAGGGATACAGAATGCCTGTAAACCTTCACCGATTGATTTTGCAACATCTTTAGCTGTCTTGTCGCCTTTTTTAATAGCAATAGCAGCACCTACGATATATGCCCAACAAGCGTTTTCGAAACAGATTGGCTGAACACCTTTTACAATGTTGTATACATCAACACCAGTAGCGTCAACGATTTTCTTTGCTTCTTCACAAGAAGAGATACCGTATTTATTTAAAGCAGCATTGATTCCATCAATACGTCTTTCATAGTTTTCAAATAATGCCATGATATTTCCTCCTATTCCTTTCTAGGGTCAATATACTTAGCAGCTTCAGCAAATCTACCGTAGTTCTTAGTTTCTGCTTTCAGTGCTTCATCAGCATTTTCACCCTTTTTAACTCTGTCAATGAACTTGCCTAAGTTTACGTATTCGTAACCGATAATTTCATTTTCAGCATCTAATGCAAGTCTAGTGATATATCCTTCAGTAAGTTCAAGATATCTAGGTCCTTTTAATTTAGTTGCGTAGCAAGTACCAACCATTGATCTGGTGCCTTTACCTAAGTCTTCAAGACCAGCACCGATTGTTAAACCGCCTTCAGAGAATGCAGACTGTGTACGTCCGTAAACAATCTGTAGGAACAGTTCTCTCATTGCAGTATTGATAGCATCACATACTAAGTCAGTGTTTAATGCTTCAAGTAATGTTTTACCTACTAAAGCTTCAGAAGCCATAGCTGCTGAATGAGTCATACCTGAACAGCCTAGTGTTTCTACAAGAGCTTCTTCGATGATACCGTCTTTAACGTTTAAAGAAAGTTTGCAAGCTCCCTGTTGTGGTGCACACCAGCCAACACCATGAGTAAGGCCTGAGATGTCTTTGATTTCTCTTGAGTAAACCCATTTACCTTCTTCAGGAATTGGTGCACAACCATGACTTGCGCCACATTTTACAGTGCACATATTTTCTACTTCTTTTGAATAGATCATGATTCCTCCCTAATATAGTAATTTGATAACCATATTCTTATAAATTGTATCACAACCAAATCTTCTTATTTTCTTCAACATTAAAAAATGACTGAGTTATCAGTCATTGTTGTTCGCCTGTTCCTGAGAACATTTTTCTGCATCGATTGACAGCGCAATCATCAGAACATCCAAAGCGTTCCTGTCATCGATTATTTCCAGATAGTATGTATCTCTTAATCTGAAGAGTTCCTTGGCCGCCAGACCGACAAGTTGGCCTGTTCCATCAGTAATTTCGTAATCCAGTCCAAAAAGGTTGCCTTCGATTTTCCAGCCATTATAATCAATATGATATTTCGGTCTTAATAGGGACAGTTCTCTAGAAAAAGTTCCGACAAGACTGCCGTTTTTATAGAAATCAAATTTCTTGAGAAGAGTCAGAATCTTTTCATTAACCATTGCAAGTTCGTTACCATGAGCATCGTAAATTACAAACTTATGGCCGAATGCAAGTTTGCCTTTTACAACAAATACAACATTGTTGTTTTCATCATAGATATCGTAACTGTCGAACAGTGCGAACAGTCTTTCTTTAAGAAGAAGTTTCATTTTCTTTCCTCCGTAAAACATCTTTTTATTACTTTTATTACTATATTATATACATTTGAAACAGAGTAAAACGCTTACATTTATTTCTCTTTATTTTTATACTTTTCTGCTGACTTTTTTAGTGTAAAATAAATGTGTCCTACATATCGTATATGCACCCAAATTTGGTGGGAGCGTCTCTACCCCGTTACCTATATTACGGGACTACGATTAAGTGTTTTTTAATCGTTGTTTCTGATGGTGTAAGACTCAGAAACTTTTTTTATTTTTTACGACGTGTGGAAAAAAATAACTAATGGGAGGACAAAAAATGTTAGAAAAGTTATTTAAATTAAAGGAAAATGGTACAGATGTAAAAACTGAAATCATTGCCGGTTTAACTACTTTCATGACAATGGCTTACATCATTGCTCTGAATCCAAATCTGTTAACTGGTTTTGGTGCTTATGGTCAGGATATCTGGAACGCTGTATTCCTTGCAACCTGCATCGCTTCAGGTTTTGGTACTATTCTTATGGCTTTCTTAGCCAACAAGCCATTCGCTATGGCTCCTGGTATGGGTCTTAACTCATTCTTCGCTGTTATTGTTGCTAATATTGCTACAGTAGCTGGTGTATCTTATGTTCAGGGTTTCCAGGCTGGTCTTGTTATTATCCTTATTGAAGGTGTTGTATTCTTAATTCTTTCTGTATTAAACATCAGACAGAAGATTGTTGAAGCTATTCCTCTTGGAATCAGACTTGGCATCTCTCCTGCTATCGGTTTAATGCTGATGAATATCGGTTTCGGATCAAACGTTGGTATCTATGGTGCTTATGATGGTGCTAAATATGTAATGGCCAACTTCTTCGGTGCTCTTTCTGCTGGTAGCCTTAAGGCTGAAATGGGCGGATCATGGGGCGTTATGATTCTTACTGTTATTACAATCTTTGTCGGTATCTTCGCTATTATCGGTTTAAATCACAAGGGTGTTAAGGGTTCTGTGCTATTCGGTATGCTTATTGCTTCTTTAGTTTACTGGATCGGTGAATTCTCATTCCTTGGTGTTGATCCATTTGCTTCATTAAAGACTGCAAGCTGGCTTCCACCATTTGCTGATATGGCTTCACTTACACTTGTTAAATTTGATTTCAACACATTAATGTCACTTGGTACATTCACTGTTGTTACACTGATTATCACATTCGGCATCATCGATATGTTCGATACAATCGGTACTCTTGTTGGTACTGCTTCAAGAGCTAATATGCTTGATGAAAAAGGCAATATGCCTAACATGAAGGAAGCTCTGATTTCTGATGCTGTTGGTACACTGGCTGGTGCTTGCACTGGTACTTCAACTGTTACTACATTCATCGAATCTGCATCTGGCGTTGAAGCTGGTGGCAGAACTGGTTTAACAGCTCTTACAACTGGTGTTATGTTCTTAGCTTGTATGTTCATTTCTCCAATCGCTGCAATCATTCCTGCTGCTGCAACATCATCTGCATTAATCTATGTTGGTATCCTGATGTTACAGGGTCTATCGAAGATTGACTTAAACGATGTTGCTACTGCTGCTCCAGTATTCATTATGTTAATCGCAATGCCAATCTCTGGTTCAATCGGACATGGTATCGGCCTAGGCTTGATTGCTTATTCAATCATCATGACAATCACAGGAAAATCAAAAGAAGTATCTGTTCTTACATGGGTTATTTCTTTAATCTTCCTTGCTAAATTCTTCCTTGCTATCTAGTTTAAGGGTAAACAAAAACTGCTTTCCAACTGTAGTGCACCTCCAAAGTTAGACC
>DCHD01000022.1 GCA_002315565.1 Solobacterium sp. UBA1761
GCAAGGCAACCAGAGGAACTTAATAGACTGGTAGAAATTGCGAAGATTCAGAGTGTTGATGCAAGTAATGATATTGAAGGCATTCGTACAACTGAAACAAGACTTAAGCAATTAGTCAGTGAAAAGACAACTCCAAAAAACAGAGATGAAGAAGAAATCTCCGGATACAGGGATGCGCTAAATATTATTCATGAAAGCTTCGATTATATTGCATTGACACCAAATTATATTCTTCAGTTACATGGCATAATGTTTAAACATGTTCATGGAAATAACTTCGGTGGTCATTTCAAGAATGTACAAAACTATATTCAGGGAATTGATGGTGCCGGCAATTCATATACAGTCTTTACGCCCTTAGCTCCATATGAAACTGCACCAGCTATTGAGAACTTGTGTGAAACATTCAATAAAGCAATAGAGGATGGAAAGGTTGATCCATTAATTCTGATTCCGGTATTTGTGCACGATTTCCTGTGTATTCATCCGTTCAGAGATGGAAATGGTAGAATGAGCAGATTACTAACTACCCTGCTCTTATATCGAAGTGGGTATTATGTTGGAAAATATATTTCCTTAGAAGCTAAGATCGCTAAGATCAAAGACTCTTACTACGATGCCTTGAGTGAAAGTCAGGATGGATGGCATGAGGAAAGAGACAATCCAGTTCCATTCATCAAGTATCTGCTATCAATTATCGATATGTCATACAGAGACTTTGAAGACCGTTTGGAATTGGTACAAAAGAAAACAAACGCAAGTGAGCTGGTTGAATTGGCATTTGAAAGAAAGATTGGTAAGATCAGAAAATCTGACATTGTTGAACTATGTCCTAGTATTTCCGTCAGCGCAGTAGAAAAAGGAATTAAGAAACTTCTTGATGAAGGAAAAATCAGAAAAGAAGGTAATGGTAAGAATACCTTCTACGTTAAGAACTAACTTTTTCAATAGCAAATCGAGGTGATATTTTTGAAATTTACAAAATTGACCGACGATAAAAGAGACATTACATTTGAGGTGAAAGGAGAACTGCCTATGACAGATAAAAGCAATATCATTTACATGAATACCCCAAGCTTTACTGGACGCAATGTGCCAATCACCGAAATAGCCAATGTAATTGGTAAATCGCCAGAAACCATCAGATATGCACTTAGAGAAGGAATATTTCACTTTGGCGTTGCTATACAATCTGATAAATCCGATGGTTATAGTTACTATTGCCCTGATAAACGAGTATGGGAAGAAACTGGATATTTTAGTGATAACTATTCTTAGCGTTGTCATCAAAACACCCCCGTAAAATTTAATCTACTGTTTATTACTTTATGAAGCAGATTCAGAAATGGATCTGCTTTTCTTATTGGCAAAAAGGAGGTGATATTTTGCCACAAAACGATAAAACAAAAGAAGCATTTGAAAAGATTGAACAAGGTGTCAAAGAGGTTTATCAATCAGATAACTTTAGGCAATATCTTTCAATGTTAACCAAATTTCATGATTATTCATTAAACAATACAATACTGATCTTGATGCAAAATCCTGAAGCCTCATTGGTTGCCGGTTATAATTCATGGCTAAACAATTTTCATCGTCATGTTAGTCCAGGAGAGAAAGCAATTCAGATTTTAGCCCCATATAAAGTGACCATCGAACAGGAACAGTTCATTCGAGATTCTGAAGGCAAATTTATCTATGACGATCAAGGTCAACAACAAACCGAAACAAAAGAAGTTCAGGTAACAAGATTCAGACCGGTCAATGTATTTGATGTATCTCAAACTGATGGTGAGCCTCTTCCCTCTTTGATTCATGAATTAAAAGGATCAAGCGGAGAGATCAAAGCCATCATTAAATCAATAGAAGAAGTATGCCAGATACCAATTTCATATGAATCAAGGGAATCTGATTCAACACTTAAAGGTGGTGCAAAAGGATATTACTCCCCTACTACAGATTCCATTGTCGTATGCAGTGAACTTGAAGATCTTCAGAAAGCAAAAACTCTGATACACGAATACGCCCATAGTCTTCTGCATAAGCAAACAGATAAGGATAGAAAACAGAAAGAGATTGAAGCCGAATCACTAGCATTTGTTATATGTGATTACTTTGGAATAGACACCAGCGATTATTCTTTCGGGTATGTTGCCAGCTATGCTGAAGGCGACTTCAAAAACATGAAAGAAATACTGAATAACATTCAATCAAATGCACATGAAATGATTGAAAAGATTGAACCGGTATTCAAAGAAAAACTTAAGGAGTTTTCTTCTGAGATTAACCAGTCCATTGATATGGATCTGGCTCATTTAAACTATCTGACATTAGAAAAAATAGCAAAGCCTGTTCTTACTGGAGATGCTACTTATATGAAATATTCTTCTCCTGGATATATGGATCTGATTCTGGAAAACATTGGAGATAGCAGAATTGCTATGGCTCATTATTATGAATTAAATGGTGATCTGATGGCTGATCCTGATATGGAGTTTACAGTTGATAACGAAGCAAAAACATTAATGGCAGAAAGCTATCAACAGGACAATCTTCAGTTCTACGAAAGAGTTGACGGCAACCCAGTTATTGCTAACGATCAGAATAGCTTTGCCAGGGAATGGCTGTTGAATATCAAAAATGCCAGATATAAAGTACAAACAATCTATACAGAAGAAAAGGAATATCAGATGGAAGAGAATCCAAAAGAATTAAAAGAATTCTGTCAAAAGAACAATATCGGATATATGGTCCAAAAAGAAAAGGAGGTTAAAACCAGATGAGGACACACATTACAAAAGAAGAACTAGAAAAGGTAAGAACGCTTGATGCCCTAACCTATTTTCAGAATTACCGACCGGAAGAAGTGACCAAGAATAGCAGATCAGATTATATTCTTGTTGATCATGATTCCCTTCACTTCTCTAATGGCAAATGGTTCTGGTGGAGTCAGGGAATTGGTGGAAGCACCGCTCTTGATTACCTGATTAAGGTTGAAGGCAAGGAGTTTGTTGCAGCATGCGATGAACTTCTTAATCTGATGGGAGTCAGTGAACCTGTAAAATTCTATAATCCACCTAGAGAAAAAACATTTAGATTACCTGAAGCTGACGATAACAATAAGTCAGCTTTTTCTTATCTTGTTTATACAAGAAAGCTCGATAAAGATGTGGTAAATCATTTCATCAAGAAAGGCCTGATTTATCAGGCTAAGAAATTTAGAAATGTTGTATTTGTTGGTAAGGATGGAGATATTCCGAAATATGCATTCAAGCGAAGTACCTTCAAGGATTTCAAAGCAGATGCATTTGGAAGTGATAAAGCATTCAGTTTTTCTCACAGCAATCCCGACAGTAATGAACTACATGTTTTTGAAGCAACAATTGATCTGCTATCTTACATGTCCATTAGAAAGATGAATGGCGAGGATTACCTAAGCAGCAATTATCTATCTCTTGCCGGAGCTTCTAATCAGATTAGTGATAAAGAGGAAGCTGATTTGCCTATCTCTCTAAAGTCATATCTTGAAAGAAATCCAAACATTAAATCCATCATTTTCCGTCTGGATAATGATGAGGTTGGTATTGGTGCTACTCAAAAGATGATGACAGTTTTAAAAGATAAATACAATTGCGTAGATATGCATCCGCTTGGATATAAGGATGTAAACGAAGAACTTACTGCAATGGTAAGCAAAAGAAAGG
>DCHD01000042.1:0-64559 GCA_002315565.1 Solobacterium sp. UBA1761
GTCTAACTTTGGAGGTGCACTACAATTTCGAATACAGTTTCTTAAGATCGCTTGTTCTGCCCTGTTTTTTAAGTTCCTCATAGACAGCTTTAAGTTGCTGTTCATATTTATTCGGATTGAAGTCTTTAAAGAATTCAACATTCTTGACTTCTTCAGGAAGATACTGGATTCTGTGGAAGCAGTCATATCTTCCATAGTCATACTGTTCATCCTTTGCTAAACCGACAGGAGTAAGTCTTAAATATTTAGGAACATCGAAAGCTCTTTCGTTTACTAATGCTTCAGCAGCATGTACGGCATCGACACCGGTTCTTGACTTAGGTGATAGACACAGGTCTATGATGTGAACGCCTAACGGAATGATGGCTTCAGGGAAACCGACATGTTCTGCCGCTTCGCAGGCCGAGGTGGTTCTGGCGATAAGCGCAGGATTTGCAAGACCGATATCTTCGTAGGCAATTACCAACAGTCTTCTTTCGATTGATTCAACATCCCCACTTTGGGCTAACAGCGCAAGATAATAGAGTGCAGCATTTGGATCAGAGCCTCTGATTGACTTCTGTAAAGCGGATAAGAGGTCATAATGGCCGTCATCGTCGCCATATGAGCGCTGGTTGGTTATCTTGGTATGTTCTTTTACGGTATCAAGTGTGATGTTTCCATCAGGTGATACAACAGCAGATATCTCCAGGATATTCATCGCATAACGGATGTCACCGTTTACGACGTTGGCAATCTCATCAAGCGCTTCTTCTTCAATGGTGTATTTGTTATCCAGGCCTCTTGGATCTTCAATTGCTCTTCTTAGAGCTTTTTTGATGTCGTCATTTGAAAGTGCTTTGACTTCAAGAAGATGGCATCTTGATCTGATTGCCGGATTAATAGAGTGATATGGATTGGCAGTAGTTGCGCCAAGAAGAATAATTGATCCATCTTCGACATGCGGAAGAAGAAGGTCCTGTTTATCTTTGTTTAATCTATGAACTTCATCGCAGATCAGAATAAGCTGTCCAGACATCTTGGCTTCAAGGAATATCGCATCGAGATCTTTCTTGTTGCCGGTTACCGCATTGAACTGACGGTATGGTTTTTTAAGTTCGTTGGCAATAACACGGGCAAGAGTTGTCTTGCCGGTACCTGGAGGGCCAAAGAAAATAAGAGAAAAGATTGTATCTTCATTGATACATTTTCTGATTATGCCTTTTTCTCCTACGAGTCCTGTCTGTCCCACGATATCGTCAAGGGTTTCAGGACGCATGCGGAACGCGAGTGGTTCTTTCATACTTTAATTATAATTTATTATCCTCAAAGAGCGGTATGGCCATAGATAAATCTTCAATTACGGCAGCAGCTTTTCTTCTGTCTTCTTCTGGCAGTATTACAACATCCGGAACAAGTACACATCTTATTCCTGCATTAAGTGCTGCATTAAGTCCGTTCAGGGAGTCTTCAAAGATTATTGCTTCTTCCGGTTTTACATGAGCCATTTCAATAAGCTTGGTATAGAAGTCCTTATGAGGTTTGGAATGTGGTGCCATATCACCGGTATATCTTAAGACAAATCCTTCATAAAGGTTAAGCGGTTCAAGAAATTTCTTTGTTCTTTCTGGCCGGGCACTTGTCCCCAGGGCTCTATTTATATTGTGACTATCGAGGTAATCAAAAAGTTCATAAATACCCTTCTTGGGTTTAAGCGGATGTTCTATAAAATATTTCTCTCTTACTTTATTTACAAGGTACCAGAGTTCTTCATCGTCGATCTTTACATTCAGATAATCTTCATATATCTTTCGGCAGTGGTCTTTGTCAGATCCCATCGATGAAATTATCACTTCATCAGGCACATACATATTCCATCCCTGCATTACAGTTTTAAGACAATTCATATAGACGGTCTCTGAATCTACCATCAGTCCATCCATATCAAATATTGCCAGTTTAGTCTTTGTCATTGAGGTAATTATACCCTAGAATATGTTAAACTTTAGTTAACAAAAGGAGACTGAAAACAATGGATGTTAATGGATTAAAGCAGCACGCTTTAAATATCAGAAGAAATATTGTTACACAGGTTTACACTGCACAGTCTGGTCATCCAGGAGGATCACTGGGTTGTGCTGATATTCTTACTTATCTTTACTTTGAAGAGATGGACGTCAATAAAGATAATGCCGGATCTGCTTCAAGAGACAGATTCGTTCTTTCAAAAGGACACACTTCTCCAGCTTTATATGCAACTTTATATGAAGCAGGCATCATCAATGAAGATCTGAAGTCATTCAGACAGCTTGGTTCTAATCTTCAGGGTCATCCAAACATGAATTATGTTAAGGGTGTAGATATGTCTACAGGTTCACTTGGTCAGGGTATCTCTACTGCCGTAGGTATGGCGCTTGCTAATAGACTTGACGCTAACGGCAAGAGAGTTTATGCACTGGTTGGTGATGGCGAATCAGAAGAAGGTCTTGTATGGGAAGCTATGATGGCTGCCGGTCATTATAAACTTGCTGATTTCTGTGTAATCTTTGACCTTAACCATCTGCAGATTGATGGCAATATCGAAGATGTAATGAACCCTACTCCACTTGATAAGAAAGCTGAAGCTTTCGGTTTCAATGTAGTTGAATGTGATGGCAATGACTTTGAATCTATCGCAAAGGCATTCGATGCATTCCATAAAGAAAAAGAAAAACCAACTGCAATTATCGCTCATACTGCTAAAGGTAAGGGTGTATCATTCATGGAAAACAATTATGCATGGCATGGCTCTGCTCCTAATGAGGAACAGTACAATCAGGCTATGGAAGATTTAAAGGAGGTTAAGTAAGATGGCACAAGAGACAAGAAACGCATATGGCGAAGAATTAGCCAAGCTGATCGTTGAAAATAAAGATATCGTCGTACTTGACGCTGACCTTACAAAATCAACAAAGACTATTGAAGCTAAGAAAGCATGTCCAGAAAGACATTTCAATGCTGGTATTGCTGAATGCAATATGATGGGTATGGCTGCAGGTCTTGCTGCATCTGGTAAGACAGTATTTGCTTCTTCATTTGCAGTATTCGCAGCAGGAAGAGCATTTGAGATTATCCGTAACTCAATCTGCTATCCTCATCTAAATGTAAAGGTATGTGCAACTCATGCGGGTCTGGCTGTTGGTGAAGATGGAGCATCTCACCAGGCTATTGAAGATGTATCTTTAATGAGAACACTTCCTAACATGCGTGTATTTGTACCATGTGATCAGTACGAGACAAAAGCAGTTATTGACTATGTGGCAAAGACTGAAGGTCCATGTTATGTAAGAATGGGCCGTGGCAAGGTTGAAGATGTCTACGATGAAAACAAGAAGTTTGACTTTACTAAAGTAGATGTAATCAGAAAAGGTAAAGATGTTGTACTGTTCGCAATGGGTCTGATGGTTCAGGAAGCACTTAAGGCTGCTGAAGAAATCGATGCGACTGTTGTAAATGTCTGCTCAGTAAAGCCGATTGATGAAGAAAGCATTAAAGAACTGCTCGCATCTCATAAAGAAGCATATACTTGTGAAGAACACAGTGTAATTGGCGGTCTGTTCTCAGCTGTATCTGAAATCAAGGCTAAAACTTCTATCACTACTCCAGTTACTCCGATTGCTGTAATGGATACATTCGGTGAATCAGGAAAGATGAAGGATGTATTAAAGAAGTACGGCATGACTGCTGAACACATCATCGAAGTAGTTAAAAAGTAAATAATTCAACAAAGCACTTCAATTAAAAAGGAGTGCTTTTATTGTGACTTTAATGTGACATTTAATGTTGCATTTAATGTGACATAGACATGTAAATTAAAAAATAATCTATAATGAAAAATATGAGAAATGTATTCAGAAGAATAATTATTCTGGCAGTATGTTCACTTCTGTTTGTGGTAACAATCAGTGTTGTCTTCTTCAGAGGTGAGATGAAGAATGCCGAAGAAATTGAAAGTGTTGACTTATTAACCGGTCAAAGAATCGGTGTAATCTCTGCATACGAGGGAGATTATCTGCTTACCGGAAGAGATGATATTACACTGTTAAGGTATGACAGCGAAGCAGAGTGTCTGCTGGCTCTATCATATAAGCAGGTTGATGCGATTGCGGTTGTTGAAGATATGGCCGAATACATCATGATGGTGTCAACTGGACTTAAGACTGTTGAGGAACCTATTACCTATTCAGGCATGGCGACTCTTTTCATGAAAGACGGAAAATTTGAAGAAGACTTCAATGAGTTCGTCAAAGAATTCAGAAAAACTGATGAATATCAGAAATATATCGAAAAAGTTAAAAACGACGCATATTATGACGGCTCAGAAATAATTGAAGAGACTGGAACCGGTGAAGAGATAAGACTTGGTTATGATGAACTGTATCTTCCGGTATCGTTCACTGACACCAAGACCGGTAAACCTAACGGTTCAGAAGTTGAGATGTTTATCTATTATGCCAATGCACGAAACTACAGAATCAAATGGGAAAAAATCACGGAAGCAACAACTGCCCAGGCTATCGCATCCGGAACGGTAGATGCCGTACTGATTGGTTATTCAGACATTTACCGCGAAGAAACAGAAATGTCTACAACAGTTTCTATGTCTGATTCATATCGTGAAACTGCTGTTGTGCTTATTGAGGTTGAAGACTATGACAATCTGTCATTCGGCAGTCTGATGGAAGGAGAAGAATAATGGAAGATCTTTTATATCGTATATATATGACCTTTGTCTATGAAAGCCGCTGGAAGTTCTTTGCGGACGGCTTAATGATGACACTGATTCTGACAATCGGCAGTTTCCTTATGGGAAGTATTGTCGGTGCACTGTTCTGTGCTATCAGAATGAGACTTGGTAAGATCGGTACTAAAATCTACGGCATCATCAACGGATTCCTGGTACAGATTCCTACACTTGTATTACTGATGATTTTTACTTATGTCGTATTTGCTGACTTAGGTATTTCTACAGTAAATATCTGTATCATCGGTCTGACACTTAAGAATGCTGCTTATCTGGCTGATATCTTCTATTCAGCAATCTCATCAGTTAATCCCGGTGAAATTGAAGCAGCAAGAGCTCTGGGCATGAACAAGACTCAGGCTTTCTTGAAGATTACTTTGCCTCAGGCAACAGATAATGCTATGGCTATTTATCAGAACCAGTTTGTTACCTGTCTGCAGGAAACTTCAATCGTCGGTTCTTTGGCAGTAGAAGAACTTACCAAGGCTTCAAACATCGTCACAAGCAGAACATTAGATGCCCTTTTCTCATTAATCTGTGTATCAATCATCTATATTCTGGTTGGTGTTGCAGGTACCTGGGTATTGGGCTTAGTCAATAAGAAGAAACATCTGGGAGGAACCATCAATGATTAGAATTGAAAACCTTAAAAAACAGTTTGGTGATTCAGTAATCCTTGAACATGTAGATCTTGAAATCAAGAAAGGTGAAAGTGTTGTAATCATCGGTGGATCTGGATGTGGTAAATCAACTCTTTTAAGATGTATCAACCGTCTTATTGAACCTACTGAAGGAAGCATATACTATGGCGATATGAATATCCTCGATAATGATATCGACATCAATGCCTATAGACAAAAGGTAGGTATGGTATATCAGCACTTCAATCTGTTCTCTCATCTCAATATTTTAGAGAATATGATTATTACCCCAATGACTGTACTGAACATGCCGGAAGCAGAAGCAATTGAAAAAGCCAAGATTCTTTTAAAGAAAGTCGGTATGGAAAACAGTCTCTATAAAATGCCAAGTGCTCTGTCCGGTGGACAGAAACAGCGTGTATCTATCGCGAGAACATTAATGATGAATCCGGAAGTAATTCTGTTTGATGAACCAACCAGCGCCCTTGATCCGACAATGGTCGATGAAGTTGAATCAGTTATCCGTAATCTTATTGAAGAAGGACTGACATCCATCATCGTTACTCATGAGATGAGGTTTGCCAAATCCATCGCCTCAAGAATTGTCTTCCTGGCTGAAAAGGGAGTCTATGAGATGGGAACACCGGAAGAGATATTTGACCGTCCATCCAAGCCTTTAACAAGACAGTTTATCTACAGATCAAGACTGTTCAATAAAGTTGTAAGCAATAAAGACTTTGACCTTTATGACCTGCAGTCAGAAATTCAGAAATTCCTCAGTGCTTATGGTTTAACAAACAGACAGCGTAAAGTTATTGAATATGCTCTTGAAGAAATTGCCTATCCCGTACTGATTGATGATAATGGTATCGATGAAATTGAAGTATCAGTACTCGGTTCAGAAACCGGTGTCAACCACAGACTGCTTATGGAAACCAAGAACAACGTCAATCTTCTTGAACTCAAAGATATTGATGAATTGGGTATGAAGATTCTTGAAAAGGAAGCTGCATCCATAACTAACGTAGTCAACGAACTTGGTAACAATGTAACAATTATCGAATTCTAGTACATAGCACGATTAAAAGTCGTGCTTTTAAAATCTAAGAATTTTTGTAGCTTTGAATAGTATAATCATAAACAAGAAGGACAGATTATAATGGCAGTTTTTAAATGTAAAATGTGTGGTGGAACGCTTTCCATCAACAATAATGAAAAAGTAGCAACATGTGAGTTCTGCGGGACAAAGCAGACAATCCCTAATCTTGATTCCGAGAGAACAGCAAACCTTTTTGATAGGGCAAACCACTTAAGAAGAAATAACGAGTTTGATAAAGCATCAGCACTCTACGAACAGCTTCTGTCAGAAAACAAGGAAGATGCTGAAATTTACTGGTCTTTAGTATTGTGCCGCTATGGTATTGAATATGTGGAAGACCCTTTAACTCACAAAAGAATACCAACCGTAAACAGAACACAGTATGAGTCAATTTTTAAAGACTATGATTATAAAAAAGCAATTGAGTATGCCGATGATTCTCAATCCGAAATATATAAGAAAGAAGCAGAAGAGATAAACAATATACAAAAAGGAATTCTTGAGATTTCCAATAAGGAAAAACCTTTTGATGTGTTCATCTGTTACAAAGAAACAGATTCCCTTGGAAGAAGAACATTTGATTCGGTTTATGCCCAGAATATCTATAAAGAATTGACCAGTGAAGGATACAAGGTTTTCTTTTCAAGGATCACCCTTGAAGATAAACTGGGATCTGCCTATGAGCCATATATCTTTGCGGCTTTAAATTCAGCAAAGGTAATGATTGTTGTCGGTACCAGCAAAGAAAACCTCGAATCTGTCTGGGTTAAAAACGAATGGTCAAGATATCTTGCCCTGATTTCAAAAGGAAAAAAGAAAACTTTAATTCCAGCCTATAAGGATATGGACGTCTACGATCTGCCTGAAGAATTCTCATTCCTACAGGCACAGGACATGTCAAAAATCGGATTTATGCAGGACCTGGTTTATGGGGTCAAGAAACTGCTCAGCAGTAAAGCGTCAACAAACGATACAGTTAGTGAAGAAACGCTGCTCAAGCGCGTTTTTATCTTCCTTGAAGATGGAGATTTTAAAGAAGCAGACGATTACTGTGAAAGAGTGCTCGATATAAATCCTGAAAGCGCAGAAGCCTATCTAGGTAAGCTGATGGCAGAATTTGAGGTAAAGAAGCAGAAAGACCTCGTTCTTCATAAGGAAAATCTCAAAGACTCTTCAAACTACAAAAAAGCAATGCGTTATGGTGACAATGGTCTTAAATCTGTACTGAGAAGTTTTATAGAGAGCCCAACAGAAGAAAAGATAATTGTAAAAAAACAGAAACCAAACAGAATGCGAATAATAACCATAATTGCAGCATTAATTGCGATTGGGTTGGCTGCCTTTGCTGCAGTGGAGATTGTTGTTCCATCGCTTAAATATAACAGTGCTATAAACAAGCTTGAAAACGGAAGCTACGAAGATGCCTATTATGCATTTGTGGAACTAAGTGATTACCAGGACAGCTATGAAAAAGCTAAAGAAGCATACAAATCAATGAAATATGATGAGGCATTAAAACTGGCAGATAATGGTCAGGATGATGAAGCTTATGAGATTTTTAATTCCCTTGGAGATTTCAAAAACAGTGAATCAGAAAAGAAGATGTTATCCGACAGAAAAAAATCACAGAAGATTTACAGCAATCAGACAGGAGTGATTTTCACCCTTGGCACTTATGAGCAGGACAACAACAAAAACAACGGAAAAGAAGATATCGAATGGCGTGTGCTCAGAGTTGAAAGTGACAGAGCGCTGGTTATAAGTAACCGTGCAATTGAAAATATGCAGTATAACAAATCATATGGAGATACAACATGGGAGACCTGTACTCTTCGTTCGTGGCTGAATGATGAATTTTTCTATGAGGCATTCAGTGAGCTTGAACAGTCAATTATTGACGAGACATTTATTGCGACAAGTGGAAACCCAAAGTATGATACCTATTATGGAAACTCAACTATCGACAGAATATTCCTTTTGAGCATAGATGAAGCACTTAACTATTTCTATTCAGATGATGATAGGATCTGCTATGTGTCAGATTATGCTTTGTCAAAAGGGTCCTATACAGGCAACAATGGAGCTTGCCACTGGTGGCTAAGAGATCCTGGTCAATCGCAGGATACAACTGCTGGTACAGCAAGTTTTGGAAAGATATACTATGACGGCAACAGATCCAATGCCGATACCGGTTCAGTAAGACCTGCAATGTGGATCAAACTTGAACAATAACACTAAAACTTAATATTTATAGTCAGCCAATGTATTAAATAGATATTTCATAATGTAGAATTAAAGTGATGAAGAAATTACTGTTTTTTGCTGTTGTCTTTATGACAGTGCTGTCAATGAGTATATATTCAATCACGGTCGATGTTATCGACAGTTTAAACAATGACAATCAGGCAAGCGATAACAAGACTAAAGACAGAGAAAACAAAAAAACAAACGGTGAGGGCGAAGAAGAAATCAACAATGATTCCAACGCTTCAGAAGAAGGCGAACCTCCTATAGTCAATATAATCGAAAGAACTGTTGAATGCAGATACCTTGATGAATATGATGTCTACAGCAATATTGAAGTTATTTATGATGGAGAATATACCAAATCATGGCATGAAAAACAGATTGGTGAAGATGATAATGATCACGAAATAACAATCACCATCAAAGCCAATAATGGTAAAGAGATCAGTGCCTCATATAACCTTCATGAAACAAAGACAGAAGGAAAAGACATCTTCATTATCGGTGATTCAATTGTTAAGGGCTTCGGAGCAGATAACACTTCTTTTGCAGATTACATTGGTGAGAACTACGACTTTATTGATTATTATAAATGCGGAAACAATGATTACAGACTATCAACTTTCGATGATCCAAACAAATGGCTGGTTACAGCTGGAAGCCAATATTTGAATGATGAAAAATACGATTTTGATTATATTGTTATTGAAGGTGGTATCAATGATGTGTTCTACGATACACCTCTTGGAGAAATAGACGACAAAACCGAAGGAACATTTACCGGTGGTTTAAGACTGTACCTTGATGCCATAACTCAAAGATGGCCTAAAGCACGTATCGGTTACCTGATAACTTATTACCCTATTAACTACAGCGAAAACGGAAAAACGTGGTCTGAAGAAGAATATAAAGCATACCATGACCGCACGATTGAAATATTAAAAGAATACGGTAAATACGGTATTGATTATCTTGATCTAAGCGAAGATAAATATGAAGTACTTGATGCAGGAAATAAAACATATCTTCCTGATTATCTGCATCCGAATGAAAAAGGTCATAAAATGATAGCTGAGTGGGTATTTGATTGGGTGGAGGACTTGAAACCATATGAAAGATAAAATAAAAGACGCTCTACTCAAAATCTGGGAGTTTATTAAAAAAATACTCAGACCTATATACAAGGTTATTTATATATTGAGAAAACCATTGATTTTCTGCGTTGGATTCTTTGCACTTATTGTAGTAATGAGTTATCTACAGCTTACTATAGAACCTATAGATGATTCAGAAGATCCAATTAACATCAACTCCAACTATAAAGATCTAGGTTTTAGAGCATATTATTATGGCAAGGAAATAAAAGAGAATAAAATCGTTTTAACTAATCTGGATGTAACTAAAATTGGTGATTATGTCATTGAATATCAAGTCAAAAAATGGTTCTTCACAAAAAGGGTCTATAAAAACATTTCTGTACAAGATTTGGAAGGCCCAACAATTGAACTGAATGGATCAGACCTGATATATATACCGGTCAATGCAGAGTTTGTAGATCCGAAATATACAGTTTATGACAACGTTGATGGAGAAATTTCTCCTAACAAAGTTAATAAAACAGGTTATGTTAATACAAAAATAGCAAAGGAATATATACTGACTTATAGCGTTCAAGATAAAGCCGGCAACATTGGGGAAGCAACAAGAAAAGTTGTTGTTACAGATAATGATTATCTTAATTGTGATGTAGACAAGTTCTGGCTGGACAAAATATACAGTGGTGTTATTTTGAAACCACAGTCTGAAGAAATTGATTACTTTGATGACGTGGTAATGATTGGTGATTGCAATACCTATTTCCTATACTCATACAGCAGACTTATAAAGGCTGAACAATGTTGGGGAAAGAGCAACCTGAATATTTCTGAGATTAATAATTCAACATTCAAAACGTTTGTTGATGCAGCTGACCGTACATTTGATGAAGCAATGGAAAAGTTTAAGCCAAAGTACCTGATTGTAAATCCAGGACTTGGTTCACCACTCTTTATGAATGATACTGAGCTATTCCAGAAGGAAATAACAAAGTTTATTGACCATATGGAAGAAAAATATCCTGATACAGTGTTTGTCTTCTCGGCAATTATGCCACTGACCGATGGCCAGTTACCAAAGACATTCCAGAAAAAAATTAACACCTACAACTATCTGTTGGCAGAAATTTGCTACAACAGAGGTGTAAAAATAATGAACTTTGCCGATACAGTAAGAGGCAAAGATGGATATGGAATAAAAGAGAATTACATCTTCAGCGAAACCGATGTCAATGATAGAGGATTCCATTTTGAAGAAAAGACAAGAAGTAAACTTGTAGAATATATTAAACACATCGATTTGAACGGAGGAAAATAAATGAAAAAACTTATTATTGCATTATTATGTCTGCTTATGCTTTGCGGATGCGGTTCGAAAGAAACCGAGTTTGATGCTGAAGGTTGTTCAAAAGCTTTAGATGAAGCATACAAAGATATGAAGGTAATGGATGAAAACGAACTGACAGTATCTTTTGACTTGGATACTGAATTGTTTGAAGAATACTTCATCAAATGCGCTTCAAATGAAACTGAAGGCAAATTCTATGCCATTGTCAAAGTTGACGATGCCAATAAGCAGGAAGCAAAATCAGCTATGAATGCGTTCTTTAATGTTCTGATTACCAGAAACAGCATGTATACTCCAGAAGTTGTTAAGCTTTACGAAGATCATGTTGAAACACAGGTAGGTAATTATCTGATTTATCTTGTTGCTGAAGATACAGATGCATATTTAGATATCGTAAAGGAATATATTAAGTAAGTGAATTTCAACAGCATCATATTTGTACTGTTCTTTGTGCCAATCTATTTTGGATTCTTTTATATGTGTCCAAGAAAGTACAGGTATCTGGTGCTTTTATTATTCTCTATGCTGTTTTATTCCTACAGCGGTATAGAGAATCTTGTACTGATTGTTGTTACAGCACTTTTTAATTTCTTTATTGCCAGATACTTTTATAAGGCAAAATCCCTTCTGTATATTGGGCTGATTGTTGATGTAGGCGTACTGGCTTTCTTTAAATACAATGGTAACTTCGCATTACCATTAGGCATAAGTTTCTATACTTTCAATAACATCACCTATCTGATTGATGTCTATAACTACCGTTATATGAGCGAAGATAATCCGTTAAAATATCTGACTTATGCACTTATGTTTCCAACGGTTTCAATGGGGCCTTTATCAGGTTACGCAATCGTCTATGATCATTTTGATGAACTCGGTGCTTCATTTGATGAAACAGCCGACGGTTTAAAAAGATTCATCAAAGGTCTTGTCTTCAAAGTTCTTATTGGCGACAACCTAGCTGCTTTATATGCATCTTTGACAGGTGAAACTGATAAGTCTGTATTATTGCTGATTACAACCATCATAATTTATGGAATTCAGCTCTATGTAGACTTTTCAAGCTACTCTGACATGGCAATCGGTTTAGGAAAGATGATGGGTATTGAATATAAGGAGAATTTCAATTATCCATATATGGCATTAAGTGTATCTGACTTCTGGCGCAGATGGCATATGACTCTTACCAACTTCTTTACCAGATACATCTATATTCCGATGGGTGGAAACAAAGTTAAATGGTACAGACATATCTTCAATATTCTGGTTGTATGGTGCCTGACTGGTATCTGGCACGGCAGCACTCTTAACTTTGTGTTATGGGGTCTATATTATTTTGTAATTCTTACAGTTGAGAAATACCTTTTAAACAATCTGTTGAATAAAACAAACAAGATAATCAGAAACATTTATGTGCTGATAGTTGTGTTTGTTGGCTATATCTTCTTTTCAACCGGTTCACTTGCCGGTCTTAAAGAATTCTTCAGCAGTTTAAATACATCACCTTTCTTTAACAGCAATCTGCTTTTCTATCTTAAAGAAAACTATGTATGGGTAATTGCCGGAATTCTTGCATGTATAGAAATACCTGAAGATTTAAAAGAAAACAAATGGTTTATTGCCATAGCTGATGTTCTGCTTCTTCTGCTGTTTGTTCTTGCGATAGCATATATTCTTTCAGGAAACTTCCATCCGTTCCTTTACAGTGCGTTCTGATATGATTAAGAAATTATTTACCACAGCCATTTTAGTTATTGTCTCTTTCTTTGTATTGGGCATTTTTGCCAATGAGAAAAAGGATTATTCTGAAGTTGAAAACCGATATCTGGCAGAACTGAAACTCGATAAACTTGATAAGTATGTTGAAGACCATCTGCCATACCGTAATGAACTGATCTCACTAAAAAACAGAATCGAAGTATTCTTCGACAAGAAACTGATCAACGGTGTTTATGTGGCAGATGATGGGTATCTGATCAGTGAATATGTAGGATCTACAAAGAAAGATGCTGTAATTGATATAATCAATGAGTTTGCTAAAGGCAAGACAGTTGATGTGATGCTAGTACCTGATTCTATCGAGATAAACAGCGACAAGATTGACTGGTGTATAAAGAATAACGAAGCAGAAGATATTGAATACTTCTATTCAAAATTAAATACCAACAACATTGAGCTGATTGATGAATTCAAAAAAGAAAACAACAGTTACAGCAATTTCTATTACCGTACTGATCACCACTGGACAAGTTATGGAGCATTCCTGGCATATAAACTGTACTGCAAAGACATCGGTATTGAAGCTGATGAATCATATGTACTAAGAACAGTGACTGAAGAGTTTATGGGTACCTCATCATCTTTGGCAATAGGCCTTGCTGAAGAAGAAAGAATTATAGAATTCAAGTATAACAATTCACTTAAAGTTGAATATGTAAAAGAAGGAAAGAAAACCAATACCCTTTACGATGAAGACGCCCTGGAAACAAAAGATAAATATTCCTATTTCCTTGGCGGTAATACCGGATTAATTAAAATTACCAACAAAGGTGTAGAAGAAGGCAAACTGGTCATAATCAAAAACAGTTTCGCCAACTGCTTTATTCCGTTTATTGTGAATAACTACCACGAAGTTTATGTGGTAGATCCAAGATACTACAGTGACAGCGTTACTGACCTGATGAATGAAAACGAGATAGACAGAACTTTGATTCTGTTCAATCTCAACAACATGTACAGCGACCTGTCGATTGTAAAGCTGAAATAATATCTAGCCACGAATCACAAAGACACCATAAACAAAAGGGCATGGTGTCTTTTGCCACTTGGCTAAATATTCAATAACAATATCAGCAATGGTAAAATATAAAGGTCTTTATGAATAATTCAGAAAGCAATTTCAGCAAGAAAGATCTTAACCTCAAAGCAGCAAAAGCTGGCACTTTTTTTGTTGTTGCACAGCTGCTTGTCAGAGGCGTAACGTTTTTGATTACACCGATATATACAAGGCTTGTATCTACGTCTCAGTATTCCGAAATTAGAATTTTTGAATCGTGGCTTTTGATTCTTGTGCCTGTTCTTTCTTTATGTATGTACCGCAGCGTTCCAAGAGCAAAACATGACTTTAAAGATGATTACGAAGAGTATGTTTCATCGGTTATGACACTATCTTTCATAACTATTTCTTTTGGTTATGTTGTAGCGACTGTTTTCTTCAAGGAGTGGCTGATGAATTTCCTCGGAACAAATTCTTTGATGTATGTGTATATGATTATGTATACATTTGCACATATGGTAACGCTGTATTTCCAGACATATGAAAAACAGATGTTAAGGTCAAAGAACAATGTTATTCTTTCACTGATTACAATGATTTCTGCAACGCTGTTGTCGGTACTGTTTCTGTATTTAGGGAATAGATATGGCTTATATGAAAGATTGGTAGATTTAAGAATAATTGGTTACTATACTCCACAGATTGTTGGCGGCATAGTGCTGGCATTCATAATCGTCAGAAGATCGAAGTTCAAAGTCAATACCAGATACTGGAAATATGCCCTTGTTTACAGTATTCCTCTTATTCCGGAAGTCTTATCAATACAGATAATGAATCAGTCAGATAAAATAATGATCCAGAAAATGGTAAGCAAAGAAGCGGCCGGTATCTTTGCGTTGGCTACCACTGTATCCTTTATTATCTGGATTATTGAAGATGCTGTATGGGGTGCATGGCTGCCATGGCTTTATGAAAAGATAAAAAGAGATGAAATAGCAGATATTCAGAAACCATGGGATTATGTAACCGGAATATTTGGTTATGCTTCATGGGCACTTGTTGTTTTTGCTCCAGAGCTTATTTATATACTTGGCGGAACAAAATATGCAGATGCAATTTATCTTGTTTCACCAATGGTAACGGGTACCCTTTTCAGGTTCTTCAGTTATGGTTTTACTTCAGTAGAAAACTATCAGAAAAAAACTCAGTATTGCGCGCTTGGTACAGTATCGGCAATGATTGTCAACGTTATTCTTAATGCAATATTTATTAAGAATGTCGGTTATCAGGCGGCAGCCTATACAACAGCTTTCAGCTATCTGTTCCTGCTTGTTCTTCAGGGCTATCTTGAAAAGAAAGTATGTGGAATGCGCTGTATATCCTATGGAAAAACTATTGCTGTATCAGTTATTATATGGGCAATTAATCTGGTAACAATCCTGTCCTATGATATAGCCTGGTACTGGCGTTATGGAATCTTTGTATCAGTAAGCGCATTTGTCTTAAAGAAGATAATGCCGAGTATAATGATTATAGTAAAACAGATCAGAAAGGGTTAAATATGCTAATTTCAATATGTATACCATGCTACAAGTCTGCAAGAACTTTACCGGTTGTTGTAGAAGATATAAAAAGTGTATTCAGAAACAGTGAACATGCCTACCAGATTGTTCTTGTTAATGACGGCTCTGGTGATAATACTTTTAGAGTAATCAGAGACCTCTGTAAAGAAGACAATAATATTGTGGGAATTGATCTGTCAAAGAACTATGGCCAGCCTTCTGCCAAGCTTGCTGCTTTAAAATATGCAAAAGGTGATGCTGTTGTGTTCATGGATGATGATGGTCAGCACCCGGCAGATGGAATTCTTAAACTTGTTGAGAAACTTGAAGAAGGATATGATGTCGTATATGCAGATTTTCAGCATAAACAGCACAGTTTCTTTAAGCGCTTTACAAGCAATCTGCACAATAAGATCGCAGAGGCCATGAACAATAAACCTAAAGGAATCAAGAGATCATCTTTTATCGCCTGGAATAGAATGGTTGTTGATTCAGTTATAAACTATAAAAGCCCTTTTGTTTCATTAGGTTCTTTTCTGATGTCTGTTACCAATAAATATGCTAATGTTGAACTTGAACATAAGAAACGCATTGAAGGAAAATCAGGATATACATTTAAAAAACTGTTTAAAATGTGGCTTAATATCTTTATAAGCTTTTCAATGCTTCCATTAAGAATGGCTACTTATCTTGGATTTCTGTTTTCGGGATGTAGTTTTATCGGCATCATATATCTGATTATCAGAAAAATTGTCAGACCAATAAAAGTATCAGGCTATGCAAGTACAATGTTGATGATTCTGTTGGTCGGCGGAATTCTGATGGTAATACTTGGGATCATGGGTGAATATATAGGCCGTATATATATGACAATCAGTGGAATGCCACAATTCAATATACGTGAGGAGATTAATGTCAGAAACAATAACTTCTAGATTTATTGAAAGTATCTGGGATTTTTCAAAGCAGGACATACCAGAAAATATAAATAAAGAAATCAAGAGATGCATTATTGATTATATAGCATGCACAAATATTGGACAGTTTTTATTACGGAATGTAACAACAAAATATGCTGATTTATTCAACAACAATAATGGTAACTGCAGCATAATTGGTACAGAAAAAAAGAGCAACATATTTACTGCATCTTTACTGAATGCTTTTCATTGCCATTACGTTGAACTTGATGATGGAAGCCGTTATGCTATGACCCATCCTGGATCCCCGGTAATCAGTGCACTCATAGCGGTTGCGCAGGATAGAAAAATGTCTGCAGAAGATTTTCTTAGAGGAATCCTTGTTGGGTATGAGGCGACTTTGAGATTGGCTAAAGCAGTTCAACCCGGACACAAATTAAGTGGCTTTCATGCAACAGGAACATGCGCAACAATAGGTGCTGCATTGGGTATTGCATCTGCTTTAAATATTCCAAAAGAACAATGGAACAGCATTGTTTCCATAGCATCTGCAGAGGCATCAGGTCCATTACAAATGTTAGATGATCAATCAGAACTTAAACAGTATAATGTTGGACATGCTTCTTTAGAGGCGGTAAATTCAGTATATTTTTCAAACACCCTTCTTAATGGCCCGACAGATTCTCTTGGTGGGCAAAGAGGATTTTTTAAAACACAGTGCAAAGAAATTCATGAACAATGTTTGTTCACGCCTTTTGAAAGTTATGAAATCCTTGGGATTTATAGAAAACCATATGCTTCATGCAGACATGCGCATTCTGCAATAGAAGCAGCCTTAAACATCAGAAAAGAACTTGAGATAAACGAAATAATCGAGAGTGTAAAAATCAAAATTTACACATTGGCAACAAAAGGACACGACCATAAAGAGCTTAAAGGATCGGGTTCTGCAAGAGAGAGCATACCATACTCGGTTGCTGCAGCACTATATTATGGCGCAGCTGATTATGAACAATATGATGAAAAGCACATAAATAACAGTAACCTGCAGGAAATATTAAAAAAGATAACAATTGAGGATGATAGTGAACTATCTTTACATGTTCCAGAAAAAAGACCTGCTGTTGTTGAGGTAAAAACAAATCTGAAAACACATGTAAACAGAGTGGATTATCCGCTTGGCGAACCAGAAAATCCCCTTTCAGACCTGCAGTTGATAAACAAATATATGTCACTAATGACATCGTCTGGTAAGTCGAAAGAGGATAGTGAAAAATTACTTGAAATAATTGATAAAATAGAAGAGAGATATGATGAATTTTTCTTATTGATTTAGGAGGGATTTATGAAAGAGACAAGAGCGTTCTTAGAAAAAATAGGATTACCATCAGGTGACGCATATAATCTGAAACCATCAGAAAAGAGATTTGCAGATGGTGGACAATATCGATTTGAAGTTCCAGGAATCCAGGGTCCCAAAGCAATGAGGGCTCTTTTGAAACAGCTTGATGAATATAACATCCCAATTCATAGAGTTACCCAGACTAAAGGTATCTACACACTTCTAGATAGCGAAATTGAAGAAATGGTTGCACTTGCTAAAGAATATAATGTCCAACTGATGCTTTCAATTGGACCAAGAGCAACCACCGATACAAGCGCATCCGTTCACACACCTGAAGGTCAAAGAATGGGCTACAGATTAAGAGGACAGGAACAGATTGTCAGAGCCGTGGAAGATGTTAAGCGTGCTGCAAGACTGGGATGTAGAGGTTTTGTTGTATATGATGAAGGATGCCTGTGGCTTTTAAATGAAATGAGAAAAGCCAAAGAAATACCTGAGGACTGTCATTTTAAGGTATCTGCACATACGGGACATGGTAATCCATGTTCTGCAAAACTGCTTGAAAACATTGGCGCTGATTCGTTCAACCCTGTAAGAGACATTCAGCTGCAGATGCTTGGAGCAATAAGACAGGCGATTGATATTCCTATTGATATCCATACTGAAAATCCAGAATCATCTGGAGGTTTTATTCGTCACTATGAAGTTCCTGATATGATTAAAGTTGCTTCACCAATATATTTGAAGACAGGTGGATCAGTTGCAAAAACACACAGTTGGGATACTACAGAAGATGATGCAAAGAAAAGAGCAAAACAGATTTGTCTTGTTAAACGTGTAATAGATGAGTATTATCCTGAGGCCGTAGCTTCACCAACAAAATGGAAGAATAAATAAATATGGCAGATAAAACAGCAGTTGTGCTTGGTGGAACGGTTCCCCATGCAGAAGTAATACGACAATTAAAATCAAGAGGCTATCGTACAGTTCTGATAGACTATTTTGATAATCCTCCAGCAAAGAAATTTGCCGATATTCATGTCCAGTTATCAGCTATGGATTATGATTCGGTACTTGAAACTGCAAAAAAATATAATGCTGAACTTGTAATGAGTCCATGTCTTGATCAGCAGATGAATATTGCCATGAAAGTCAGTGAGGAGCTTAATCTCTCACATCCTTTCTCATCAGAAACAGCACTCGCTGTAACAGATAAGAAAATGATGAAAAAGATAATGATTGACAACAACATACCAACCGCTCGTTATCTACTTATAAACGAGGGCGATGATTTAAGCGCTATTAATTTGAATTTCCCATTGATTATAAAACCGGCTGACAGCTGTGGATCAGCTGGAATTTCGGTTGTGGATTCCTGTAATCCAGATAAACTTGATGAAGCAGTTAAATTTGCATCAGAATTCAGCAGAAACAGAAGTGTAATCGTAGAAGAATACATTGTTGGAACCGAAATGAGTGTCCACTTCTATATTGAAAACGGAAATCCAATAGTACTGCAGAAGACTTGCAAGATTTCAGAAATGTATAAGGGAATTACAATGCAGTTGTGTAATATCTATCTTCCAGATATTAAACCTGAACTTGATATAAAACTGCACGAAATAGCCAAGAGAATCGTAAAGAGTTTTAAACTTCCTGATTATGGTCCTTTCTTTATGCAAGTCATTGTTAGAAATGATGAAGTGTTTGTTATTGAGTTTTCACCTAGAATCGGTGGTGGAACTTCATCAGGAGTTATCTATAAGTACAACAAATTCAATATAATCGGATCAAGCATTGATTCTTATCTTTCAGAACATCATAAGTACGATTACCAGAAAGCAGACAGATATATTGTAAATATTCCTCTGTTTGCAGATGAAGGAATATTGGGCAGTGTGGAATTTACAGGTAATTTAAAAGAAATAACTCCAAACGAAATGATAGTTCTTAAAGAAAAAGGCGATAAGATTGACTGGAAAAAACCAAGCAATTCCAATGTGGTTAAGTTTGTTCTCGAAGGAGATTCAATTGAAGAAATCTGTGATAAAGTTGAATTGATAAAAAAGAACACCCAAATAAATGACGTTAATGGTAAGTCTATGCTTGTTGACCATGAACTAATAACAAAAGAAGTTATGTACAGGATGCTGAAACCATTGATTAAGGGGGCATAATGAAACACCATTATAACCAACCGGATTCAAAATTTTTAATTAAACCATCTCACTTTGATAAGTATACGGATATCAGTATGCTGCGTTTTTGTCTTGGTGCGACAATGTATATGCCAGGAACAAGAGATTTTCACAATGAAATCCTGACGAAGAAATATCCCGGACTTACCTCGTTTGTGCTCTGTTTGAAGATGCATGTAAAGCTGAACTGGTACCACAGGCTGAAGAAAATGTTCTTCACCTGCTTGATCTTCTTAATGAAGATATTGATAAAGGAATTACAAACAGAGAAGATATCCCTTTACTGATAATCAGAGTCAGAAATATAGATCAGTTTAAAGAATTTGCTGAAAGATTAACATTGAATCAGGCTAAGCTTATAACGGCATTCAATTTTCCAAAGTTCAATAAAGAAAATGGTGGAGCTTATTTTTCTTATTTGAAAGAAATCAATACAAAGTTTAATGAAATCATCTATGGCATGCCAATACTTGAAAGCAAAGAAATGGCTTATATTGAAACAAGAATCAGCGAACTGATTGGTGTTAAAGAGATACTGGACAGATACCGTAATCTTGTTTTGAATGTGCGTGTTGGCGGTACAGACTGGTCAAGTGTATTTGGTGTAAGAAGAGGAATTGACTATACAATCTATGATATTATGCCTGTTGCAGGCTGTCTGAAAGATGTGCTCAATGTCTTTGCAAGAAATAACGAATACACGGTTTCCGGACCTGTGTGGGAATACTTCAGAGCAGAAAACAGAATGAAATTCTCTGATCTTCCAGAGAGTGTCAATACATCAATATTCAGACATGAGCCGATGATCAACGATGCAACAGATGGTCTTTTAAGAGAACTTCTGCTTGATCAGGCAAATGGTTTTATTGGTAAAACAATTATTCATCCTACGCATATTCCTTATGTGAATGGCATGCTGTCAGTTACAAAAGAGCAGTATGATGATGCCTGTCAGATACTTGATACATCAGGCGGTGTTATCAAAAGCAAGACTTCTAACAAGATGAATGAGATTGGTCCACATCATAACTGGGCAGAAAAAATATATATGAGAGCACAGGTTTATGGTGTCATTGAGGACGAATCATGTTATCGCAGCCTGTTTACTCTGGAAAAAGAATGAAAAAAATCCTTTTAACAAATCACTATGATGGAACAGCTCTGGAACTGTTAAAAAAAGCAGTAAATGATGAATTTGAACTTCAGGTTCTTGAAGAGGCTACCAGAGATGAGCTTCTTAAATATGTCGGCGAAGCTGACTATTTAATTGTGAGCGGCAGATTGGAAATAGATAAGGAAGTCATTGATAAAGCAAGCAGATTAAGAATGATTCAAAGAACAGGCGTAGGTATCGATAATATTGATACCCGATATCTGAAAGAAAAGAACATTCCTCTTTATGTAAATCAGGGAATTAATTCAAACAGTGTAGCTGAATATACAATAATGCTGATGCTTGCAACTTTAAAAAGAGCATTTGCTATCAACAATCAAATCAGAAATGGCATCTGGAAGAAACAGGAAACAGCACTTCAGACACATGAACTTAAAGGTAAGACCATTGGACTTATCGGTATGGGCAATATTGGCAAAAGAGTTGCTGAGCTGTTAAAGGTATTTGAAGTAAATGTTGTTTATTACAGCATTGTAAAACCTTCCGTTTCAGAAGAAACCAGACTCAATATCAGATATGTATCTTTAGAGCAGCTGTTTAAAGAATCGGATATCATTTCTTTACACTGTTCATATAACAAAGAAACAGGATATGTAATTTCTAAAAAAGAAAGTTCTCTAATGAAAGAAGGCGTCGTGCTGGTTAATACGGCAAGAGGCAAACTAATGGACGAAAAAGCAGTAATAAAAGCTCTTGAAGAAGGAACTGTTGCTGGCTGTGGTATTGACGTCTTTGAAGAAGAGCCTGTCAGAAACAGTGAATATGCAAGATTTGAAAATGTTTTATTATCTCCGCATGTTGCTGGACTATCATACGAAACATTCAGTCAGATGATGAATATGGCTGTTTATAATATCTCTGAATTTGATAAAGGAAATTTGTCAGCTGTCGAAGAATGTCTGTATAACGGGTAGAATATGAAAAACTATAGAATACAGATCTGGAGAATCTGCTGCACCCTCATTATTGCTTTATATCATCTTCTGACTGCCTATGGTATATATGTATCGTGGTATATTGCAGTAGATTTTTTCTTTATGGTTTCTGGGTATCTGCTTGTAAACAAATATGAAGGATTAAAAGAAAAAAACGAAGATGAGAAATACAGTTCCTTTAGATACACAAAAGAAAGATTAAACCGACTGTTCCCTTTCTGTATGTTTGCGTTTATTGTAAACTTTGTAATCACAGCAGTTTATAACAGCTACAGTTTCAGCAAATGTATTGAAGAGCTTATTTATCATATTCCTGAGATTATACTTATTCAAATGGCAGGTTTCGGTTTTGGTTCATCATATCCAATCAACAGTGTAACCTGGTATATTTCGGTTTTGTTGATTGTTGGTTATTTCTTCTGGCATTGTGTTAAAAAGAACAGAACATTGTTTACGAAACTGTTCTGTCCGCTATTTGTACTTCTGATATATCCATATCTTTACAAAAGGTTTGGTTTCATTGGTGAACACTGGGGAGCCGATACATTTCTCATTAGTCCCGCTATTTTAAGAGGAATTGCCGGAATGTCTCTTGGTGTTATCGCATATTCTTTAAAAGATAAGATTAAAGATAGAAACAACAACCTGTTGAAAGTTATATCATTTATTACGTTAACATGTGGCATTGTAATACTTCCGTTATTCTCATATAAAACCGGCTATGACTATCTGAGCATTGTATTGATCTTTGCGGGAGTTACTTCTGCTTTTGCAGCGGAAGATTGCAGTTTAAACGAATCGTGGAAGAAAGTTATTTCAAATTTTGCTGCAATAACAACTTCCATTTATATTAACCATAAGATATTCAGAAATGTTTTTACGAAACTGTTCCCCGTTTTCAATGCAGGTGTTACTGTATATGGTGCAATAGTTTATTATTTAATGAAGAAGATAGTGTTTAAAAAGGTGAAAGAATGAAAGAATTGATATTTCCGGTTTCAAAAGCAGATATTGAAACTTTAAAAGTTGGTGAAACAATCCAGATATCTGGTAAAATCCTGTGCGGCAGAGATGCGGTACTTCCTCGAGTTGTTGATTTATATAAAAAAGATCAATTAGAAAAGGAAGGAATCGATTTAAAAGGATCGCTAATTTTTCATACTGCAGTAAGTGTTGCGGGCATTGGGCCAACATCCAGTAACAAAAAAGAGATAGAAGACAATATAGCTGTACTCTCTGAAGCAGGAGTAAAAATGCATCTTGGAAAAGGTGCACTAAAAAAAGAGACAGTAGAAGCTTTAAATGAACACAATTCAGTGTATGCTGTTATACCACCGGTCACTGCCCTGCTCGACAGTAAAATTAAAAATGTTCGTTGTGTAGCATTCAATGAACTGGGTATGGAAGCACTCTATGAACTAGAGGTTGACAAATTCCCAGCTGTTATTGCTGCAGCACAGGGCAAATCCATATATGAAAATGATTAGAAGGACAAAATAATGATAGAGAGAGAAATAATCATTAATAAAGTAGCAGACGCTTTGGTTAAAGCCGGGTCTGTTTTCAGCTCAGATAAATTCGAAGCTTATAATAAAGCAATCGACAATGAAGAAAGTGAGCTTTCAAAATGGTCTATGACCTGTATCAAAGAAAATGCGGAAACAGCTGAACAAAGAAAGTCACCTCTATGTGATGATACGGGAATTCCTCATCTTATTCTTGAAGTTGGAAAAAACAGGGCCGTAAGTGGCGAATTGTTGGATGCCATATATGCTGGAGTAAGTCAGGGTTTAAAAAAACTCCCTGGCAGACCGATGGCAATCAAGGGAGATGACTGGAAACGTGTAGACCAGTCTTTAGGATTATATGAAGAATCAGAAGCCGTTCTTCCTGCTCCACTTCAACTTAAATATGTTGAAGATGAAAACAGGTTATCGCTTACTGTGCTGATGCAGGGTGGAGGTCCGGAAATCAGGGCAAAAACCTACAGGGTATTCCACAGACACAGTAAAGAAACTGTCCTCGATGAAATAGTATCATGGGCAGATGAGGTGGTAGGACAGCTTGGATGCACGCCATGTACTATTGCAGTAGGAATTGGCAGATCGCATTATGAAGCCAGTGCACTGATGCTTCAGGCAATGGCCGATGGTAATTATTCCATCCAAAGCAAAGAAGAAAAATACATTACTGAACAGGTAAATAAAACCGGCGTTGGTTCTCTTGGACTAAAAGGAAAATGCTCCGTACTTGGAACATTTATTAAGGTTGGTCCTCAAAGAGCAAGCGGCGTCAGAATAGTCTGTATGCGTCCATGCTGCTGCTTCGAACCAAGAAAATATACTGTTAATCTTTAAGATTAGCTTTAAGTACTCTTAAGACATTGAGATAACTGATTTTGTCTATTTCCTCATCAGTATATCCGATGTCTTTTAATCTGCTTAGAATCTTTGGCATATATGTAGCATCTTTCATTTCAATATTGTCGTTTGAGATGCCATCGAAGTCACTGCCTAAACCGATATAGTCAATTCCTATAAGGTTCTTTATATATTCGATATGTTTTACTACGTCATCAATGGTTGCTTCTTCATCATCTCTTCTTAAGAAATCATGACAGAAGTTGATGCCAACTACGCCGTTATTCTTCTTTAATGCCAGCAGCATTTCATCAGTCATGTTTCTTGGGTGGTCAGCAATGTTTCTGACACAGGAATGTGAGCAGACTATAGGTTTAGAAGAATATTCTATACAGTCAAAGAAGGTTTTATCTGATGCATGTGAACAGTCAATAACCATGCCCAGCTCATTCATCTTTCTGATAAACTCAATACCCTTTTGAGTTAGCCCATCTTTAATGTTGGCGGTTGGCTTTATTGTTGTATTTGAAGTAACAGTTCTTTTATTGATACCGGTCAGATCAATATTGGGACTTGCCAGTTCATTCTTAAAATTCCAGGTAATGGTCATAAGTCTTATACCTCTATTGAAGAAGTGTTCAAGTTTACTTATATCTCCAAGACAGACTCCACCTTCTTCAATAGTCAGCAAAGAAGAAAGTTTATTTTCCTTGAGGTTTCTTTCAATATCTGAATAGGTATAGACAGGAGTAATAAATTCTTTGTTTTTATCCAACTCCTCATAATACCTGTCTATCATTTCGTTACAGTAAACATAAGGGTTGTAGTTTTCTTCTTTATCGTTCTCATAAAGAATAAACATCGCAAAGCACTGAAGGAAGTAATCAGAAGAATTAAGTATTTTAAGATTGATCATTCTCTCGGCATCATAAAGCGAAAGGTTTTTATCTTCCATCAAGGAAGATATTGTATCTGAATGCATATCTATAATTTTCATAAAATAATTATAAACTCCTAACACTATATATTAATAAGTATAATAATTGTGAGGATTACAAATGAACAAGAGCGAACTCGTTAAATCAATACAGAACAACGGCATAAAAGGCATGATTGTCAGGTTTGCTTACATTCTTTCTAAACCTAAAAAAACAATAGAAGTCATTAAACTTAAAAGCAGCAAGATAAAAGACTATCCGGTTTTTGAATTGAATGAAACTATAGATAAAGAATGTCTTTTCAAATATAAAGATGAAACCAGAATACTTATACAGGTTCATATCTATTACGTTGATCTGCTTAATGAAATTATTGATGAATTGAACCATTTTCCATTCAAATATAATCTCTATATCTCAACTACAGACAATATCAGAAAAGAAGAGATAGAAAAAGCGATTAAGGATAAGGTGAACGCTGAAGACACGGTTATTGAAGTATTTGACAATAAAGGAAGAGATGTTTATCCGTTCATGAAGCAGGTAAGAAACATATATAGCAATTACGACTATCTTCTTCATCTTCACACCAAGAAATCCAAAGACTCTAAACTTGGTGATGACTGGAGACGGTATCTTTATAGAGGGTTACTTGGAAGTAAAGATAATATTGAAAGAATTATCAGCTGTTTTGAAACAGATAAAGAAATTGGAATTATGTATCCGGAAACATATGGACCATTAAAGAGCTCAATATATTATGGATACAATACAGATAACATAAACAGACTAGCCAATAATCTGGGTATTAAAAGAAAATATTCGGACAAAGATAAAAGAGTTATGTTTCCAGCAGGTGATATGTTCTGGATAAGAAGCAAGGCCATAAAAAGGCTCTTGGATTATGAAATAAAAGAAACAGATATCCCAGAAGAAAAAGATCAGTTCGATGGTACAATGATGCATGCCATTGAAAGAATGTGGACAAACATCATTGAAGCCGACGGCTATAAAACAGTTGTTTACAAGGTAACAGAAAAATGAAATTGAACACTACAAAAATCGAAGGTTTATATGTCATAGACAGCGACTGTTATAAAGACAACAGAGGCTGGTTTATGGAAACCTACAACAAAGAAAAATATGAAGAACTGGGGCTCAGTACTGTTTTTGTTCAAGATAATCTTTCCTATTCAAAACAGAAAGGTACAATCAGAGGTTTACATTATCAGTTGGCACCATATTCTCAAGCCAAACTTGTCAGATGTATAAAAGGAAGAATTGTTGATGTTGCAGTAGATATCAGAAAAGGCTCACCTACCTATGGCAAGTGGACAGCAACTGAGCTTTCAGAAGAAAATATGAGAACAGTCTATATTCCACAGGGTTTTGCTCATGGGTTCATCACTCTTACTGATGAAGTTGAGTTCATGTACAAATGTGATAACTTCTATAACAAAGAATCCGAAAAAACAATCAGATATGATGATTCAGATATTAATATCGACTGGGAGTATCTTCTAGAAGGCAATACACCTGTATTATCAGATAAAGATAAGGATGCCCCTTCTTTTAAAGATGCAGAAAACAACTTCATTTATAAGGACAACTGTTAATGAGAATACTGGTAACAGGAGCTAACGGACAGCTTGGACACGATGTTGTAAAAGAGGCATTAAAAAGAGGTTTTGAAGTTGTCGGGACCGGCTCTAGAGATAAAGAGAATAGACCAATCGATTCAAATTATATTCAACTCGATATAAAAGACAGAGATGCTGTTTTTAGTGTGATTGAAAAAGTCAGACCTGACATTGTTATCCATTGTGCTGCCTGGACAAATGTCGATATGGCAGAAAAAAAAGAAAACAGAGATAAAGTATATGCAGTTAATCATCTTGGCACAAAACATATTGCCGAAGCCTGCAGAAAGATCGATGCAAAGATACTCTATATTTCAACCGATTATGTATTCTCTGGCCATGGTGATAAACCGTACCCTTCTGACTGCGATGTTTTCTTACCGCTTAATGTCTATGGAGATTCCAAACTTCAGGGTGAAAATGAAATACGCGAAATGCTGAAAAAGTATTTTATTATTCGCACCTCATGGGTATATGGCATAAACGGCAACAACTTCATAAAGACTATGCTCAACCTATCAAAGAATCACAATGAGATTCAGGTTGTTAATGACCAGATTGGTAGACCAACTTATACAAAAGACCTTGCAGAACTGATTGTTGAGATGATAAATACAGATAAATACGGAACATATAACGCAACAAATGAAGGCGATTATATCTCCTGGTATGACTTTGCAGTTGAGATATTCAAAACAGCGGATATAGAAATAAAAGTTAATCCTGTCAGCACAGAAAAATATGGTTCCTCTACAGCAAGAAGACCACTTAATTCAAGACTCGATACATCAAAGCTTAAAGATAACGGGTTCACGCCTTTACCAGACTGGAAGGATGGACTGAAAAGATATATGGAAGAGTTAAAAAAGGATAATTACCTGTCGTAATTATCCTTTTCTCCATATTTAAGTATTGTCGCTAGAAACTTCGCAACAGGTTCGCTGTGGAACCTTCGATAGATAATCAGATCTTCTTTTGTACGTGAAGAATCTTTTATATTACCTGCAGTAGTAGAGCTGTCGGTTATACGGTGTTTCATCAGATACTTTGGTATATAGACAAACTTTCCTTTTAGTCTGCTTAGTCTTTCCCAGCAGTCCCAGTCAAGATTCTGTCTGAATGATGAATCAAACTGATTTACACAGAACTTCTTATTGAAAGTAACCGAAGGACAGCAGATGGTATCGGCTATTGAAAGAATAGCTCTGCGCATGCCAATACTTCTTTTAAAAAAGATTAGCGGAAAGTTCATAATGTTTTTTATTATCAGATTGGTTGAATATCTTTTTTCTTTGCTTGTATAAAGATAGGAACCTTTTGAATGGGCGATGATGGTTTCATCGTCAATGTTTTTTAACACATATTTAAGATAATCTCTTTCATATATATCATCTTGATGACAGAGGGTATAGAATTTTGTATCTACAATACTGGTGGCATAATTCCAGTCTGCAGCGATGCCCTTTCCACCTTCGTTAATAAATAATGGCAGTTCATATTTATCAGCAATATCTTTAATCGTTTTATTTGGTGTAGAGGTTACAATTATCGCTTTTGAAAAGATGCTCTGATTCATAAGAGAGTTAACACATTCTTCAAGGTATCTGTTTTCGCCATATGCACAGATGACGAATGTATGTTCTAAAGGATTTATTGTCATAGTATTATTCTAAATTAATTGGCTCAAAATAGATTTCTTCTTCCCAAACATAATCAATTCTGTAAAGGCAGTCTGTAACAGGATTTCCTTCTCCATACCAGAAATAGGTTCTGAAAGTATCATCTAGGTCAAGAAGGAAAAGATAATCATATTCAGCAAGCATTTTTCTGAATTCGTTTTCCCAGATTGCTTCCCCATTATCGTAATCCTCATCACCGGCATAGGATATATCAAGATATGTATATCTGCCGTTGTTGTATGGAACAGCATAACGCATTGCACACTGTTTTTCGTTGTTTGTCTGATTTATTACCAGAACCTTTTCGTTTTCACCGATAACTTCGTCATATTCTTTTAATAGAGCAATCAGTTCATCATAAGGTCCCTTTTCAGTAAGTTGTGGAACGCTAGTTCTGATGGTTCCGGGACGTATCATTAGGCAGATAACAATTCCTAATATTGCAAGGCTTCTGTAGCTGTCGATTGTTTTTATAGACCAGATATTGAAAAGCATAAAGAATCCAGCAAGAACATATGTAAGCATATATCGATCAAACATAACCAGGCCTGGTCCTTCAATATAGCCAAACAGATAGACATAACACAGCAGCATTGCATAGGCATATCCGATTCCGCCAGCAAGATAAACAATAGCAGTGGTTACTGATTCTTTGAGATTGTCCTTTATTCCTGATAACGCTAAGCCAACAGGTATGATTAACATAAAACTTGCATAGCTTATTTTAATAGGCCAGGATATTACTCCGTTATGGAATAGCGCATCAATAAAGTTAAGAACAGTGGTTTCCTCAATATCTTTTAAAGTTCCATTGAAATAGTCAATTGGGAAAAAGAAACTGATTTCACTTGCATTGAACTTTAAAGTAAGTTCATATGTATCAATAAGAATATTCCATGACTTAAGAAGCAACAAAGGCACAGAAATCATCAGAATAAAGAAATGAATATTTCTGATGTTGAACTCTTTTCTGACTGCTTTGAAAACAAGATAATAGATAACAACCAGAAAACAGAAAGCGATGCTGATCTGTTTGGTAAGAATCAGTGCACTTAAACCAATACCGATAAAAAGATAATCACTTTTTCCGTTTTCAGAAAAGATAATATATACAAAAAGAAAACCAATAAGATAGGCAATCGGCCAGTCAATATAGATGGAATTATAGAAGAAAGTATCATAGGCTATCGAAGGAGTGAAACCAACAGAATAGCCAAGAAGTATTGCCAATACAGTAATGGTTGCTGTTTTTAGCCAGTTACAGGAAACAAGCTCCTTTTCAATCAGCGGTAGAAACATTGTAAGCTCTGTAAAGTTTAAAGCCATGTAGCAGAGTCTTTCTTCATATGCTCCTTCGACAAAGCACCAGAATGTTTCCAGCAACGAAAAGAAAGGTGGATATTCCTTGTTGTAGTACATCAAAGACTCAGGGACACAATAGAACTCTTTAAGTCGGAAAGATTCTTTAACCATTAAGCCCCAGTGTGCATATTCATCAACATGTGAGAATACCTGTCCCCAGTGATAGATGACTACAAACACAAAGAAGAACAGGGAAATCAGTAAAGCTCTAGTAAAAAGAAGACTAAAAAATTCTTTTTTGTTTCTTATTGACTGAATAATTCCAAGTACAAGTCCTGACAAAGGAAGAACTAAACTTAAAAGAAAGCCCGTTGTCAAATCAGAAAAATAACTGAAAATATAAAACAGCAATGTCTCTAGCAATATTCCAAAAGGAAAAACTTCTCCGATTTTTCTTTTTGTAAGACAAGAGAGTGCCACTGCAGACAATCCATATATCAGATATACAAATATCAGCATATATAAATTATCGCACAGCAATAGTCTATACTTAAAATATGAAAACTCTGGTAATAGTTCCTGCATATAACGAAGAGAACAATATCGTATCCGTAGTCGAAAAGATTAAAGCTTTGAAATACGATTACGTTGTAATAAATGACTGCAGCATTGACAGAACAAAAGAAGTCGTGGCTGAACACGACATAAACTGCATTAATCTTCAAAAGAATATCGGTATATCAGGAGTAACTGTCAAGGGCTTTGAATATGCAAGAAAGCATGGTTATGACTGTGTGGTTTGTGTTGACGGCGATGGTCAGCATCAGCCAATGTACGTTCCAGATCTTGAAAAGGCAATTGAAAAAGGAAACGATTATGCGATTGGCTCAAGATACGTAACTGAAAAGAAACCATATAATCCAAGAATGATTGGAAGCAGGGTTCTTGTCTTTCTTATCAGACTCAAAACAGGCAGAACAATAAACGACCCGACAAGCGGTATGAGAGCTGTCGGAGATACAGTAATAGATGAATTCCTTGAAAGAACACATTTTCATGCTGAACCTGATGGCGTCTGCTATCTTTTAAGGAAAGGCTACAAAGTAAAAGAAGTTCAGGTAAAAATGCTTGAAAGAAATGATGGAAGAAGTTATTTCATAAAGCCATGGAACGCGATTAAGTTCATGTTTATAAATATAACTTCTATCCTGTTTATGAGGTAAAAGATGCAGTATTTTATTTTGCCTTTATTCCTGTATATCCTATCTTCACTTACAGGAACAGTACTATTAAACAGACTTAAAATCAGAAGGTTTGTCTTTAACTCGCTGATTGGTTTTTCATTTATTCTTGCTTGTCTCTATGTTCTTTATTTTCCGCTGGTAATGCTTAATGTAAATATCAGTGTACTGATCGCAGTTACTGCGGTCTTCTTCGCTGTACTTTTGTTTTTTATTTTCAAAGACAGAAAAGATTTAAAACCACGCTGCAGTTATATTGATGTGATTGCAGTTATATTGATGGTGGCTGTACAGATCTGGTTTGCTTCAAGAAATACAACCGGGTCATTATGGCGTTACGATACAGTTTCCTATACCAATTTGATTGCCGGGTCAATATATGGTGAAGGTATTAATTCAATTGACTGGTCAAACGGTTATTCATATGGTTTTCTTACTGGATATTCATTCCAATCGTTTTATAAACTGGCCAGTGTTTTATATTGTCTGATGCTGAATCTTTGTAATGCCGTCAAAGTTAATTTCTATATCTACACTCAGCATGTCTGGATGTATGCACTGCTGTTATATACCTTTATCAGTGAACTGATTGTCAATTTTATTCATGAACTGAATATCAGAAGAAATGGTACAAAGATTCTTATTGTACTGTTCTTTATTTTCTTTATGGGTAACTTCTACTGGAACTCAGAACAGGCCTATCTTGGTAACTCATTTCGAATGATTATGCTTTCATATCTGATATATTATCTTTCTTTGTATTTTAAAGAAGAAGACAACAAGTATCTCTGGATGCTGATTATCTTTAATTATGCCAACAGTGCCTGTGCCAACAGCAATACTACAACTGTTATGATTCTGACTTTTGTTATCTGGGCTGTAAGCAAGACAAAGAAGGGTTTACTGAAATATATGGCAGCGAGTCTTTATCTCCCTTTAATAAACTGTATGTTTCAGGCAATAGGATATAGACCATATATTGAGATAGGCTTAGTTACTGTAATCCTTGTGCTTGTCATTGTGCTTGAAAACTTCATCAGCTGGATAACAGACAAACTGAAATTGAAGATTGTTGCATTGGTTCTTGTCGGAGCATTTCTGACAATTATGTCTTATCGAGTAACCGGTAACTTCTTTGATTTCAGCGCATTCCTTGACAACTGGTCAGGATGGAACGATATGACCTGGGATTATACTGATTTTTCAAGTATCTGGAGAGGTGTCGGTAATATTTGCTATTTTGCTTTGATGATTATGGCATTAATAAAATACAAAGAATCCACAATCACCAAAGCCTTGATGATAACGGTACTGGTGTTCTTCAATCCTTTTGCATGCGAATATCAGGAAGTTCACATGTATGTTTTCTACAGAAACTACGATATCGTCATCAATTACTTTACTCTGTTGATGGGATTCAAGTTCATTGATGAAATTGAAAAGAATCAGGTAAGGAATATTGTTACAGGTACACTTGCCGCTTCATTCATCTTTATCGGCTATAACCAGCTTAACTATCATCCTGGTATCGGAAATTATCTCGGTGTCGGTTTTGAAAAGTCTGATGACTACAACTGCCTGTTAAAGATGAACAATGACACGGATGAAGCACTGCAGTTCATTAAAGAATATCTTAAAGAAAATAAAATTGAAGACTGTGAAGTCATATCTTCAATTCCGCAGATCAGAACAGAATTCCCACATCTGAAGACACTTTACAACCGTGGATATAATTTCAATGGTTACTACGATGACCAGGAACTGTTCAAAGTTTTTTATCATGACGAAGTATGGGGCGAAGGAAATGAATATGCAGATGCCCACTACGGCACAGTTAATGAACTGCTTGATGTTTCAACATATACATTGGTAATTCAGGACTCTTCCAAAACTTTCTATGATTATGAAACAGAAACACACGTTGAAGTAAGAACAGTTCTGAAAGAACACTATTCTCCGATTTTTGAAAACGAGACATATTCAATATTCAGAATTCATTAGTCAAAAAAGACTTTAAAAACGAGTTTTAAAAACATAAAATAATAATACAGGAGGGCAATACTATGGATGTTCCGTTATGTAACAAAACATACAAGATAGACTTAGACGAACACCCGAGTGTTGCGTTTGAGTTTGTCTTGTCTTTTTAACAAAGGAGGCAAAGACAAATGTACGAAAAAGTAATTGAACTTATCGAACAGAAGAACTTTAAGGAATTAAAGGTTCTTTTGGAAGATGCTAATGAAGCTGATATCTCAGAGTGTTTTGATGAGATTTCAGAAGAAAATGTAATTATAGTTTTTAAGTGCTTAAGCAAAGACAAAGCAGCTGATGTATTCGCATATCTTGAACCTGATGTACAGGAATTCATTATCAACAAGATATCCGACAAAGAAATGTCAAATATCATCAATGATCTGTTCATCGATGATATGGCAGACCTGATTGAAGAAATGCCTGCAAATCTTGTAAAGAGGATTCTGGCAAACACATCTGCTGACAAACGTAAAGCAGTAAATGAGATTCTGCAGTATCCTGAAGATTCTGCCGGATCGATCATGAATGTTGATTACATTGACCTGAAAGAGGAAATGACAATCAAGCAGGCTCTTGCAAGGATCAGAAAGCTTGGTGAAGACAAGGAAACAATCTATTCACTTTATGTAACTGATTCAAGAAGAAAACTGGTCGGTGTTATTACGGTCAAGGATATTCTTCTAAATGATGAAGAGACAAGAATCGGTGACATCATGGATGACAATGTCATTTCTGTATATACCCATACCGATAAAGAAGATGTTGCTCAGATGTTTGACAAGTACGACTTTCTGGCAATGCCTGTCGTTGACAACGAAAATAAACTTATTGGTATCGTAACATTTGACGACGCCATGGAAGTTTTATCCGATGAAGCAGACGAAGACTTTGAAAAGATGGCCGCTATGGCACCATCAGAAGATACATATCTTAAGACGCCTGTCTTTACAATGTACAAAAACAGAATCGTCTGGCTCTTGTTCCTGATGCTGTCAGCCACATTTACTGGATTAATTATTACCAGATATGAAATAGCCTTTGAAGCTGTACCAATTCTCGTATCATTTATTCCGATGATTATGGATACTGGTGGTAACTGTGGATCTCAGGCTTCAACAATGGTTATAAGAGGTCTTGCAACTGACGAGATTGAATTAAGAGATATCCTTAAAGTATGGTTTAAAGAAGTAAGGGTCGCTGCACTATGTGGACTTACGCTTGCGGTTGTCAATGGTATCAGAATATTTATTATGTATGGTGCTGGTCAGTTCTCATTAATCATTGTGCTTGGCCTGACAATCATTCTTACTGCCTGCATTGCCAAGTCACTTGGCTGTATTCTGCCGATGCTGGCAAAGAAAGTTGGACTGGACCCTGCCTACATGGCTTCACCAATGATTACTACGATAGTTGATGCGTGCTCAATACTGATTTATTTCAATATTGCATGTATACTTATGAATGTTGCTTAATATGGAAAAGATTAAAGAATTATTTATTAAATATAAGGAGCAGATTTTATATCTCTTCTTTGGTGGAGTAACCACCGTTGTATCACTGGCTGTGGTATGGCTTTTTGAGAAGGCTTGGGGAATTGTTGGTATAAGATCACGTATTCCCGCTGATATTGCTGCCATTATTGTTGCCTATATCACCAACAAGATCTGGGTATTTGAATCCAAATGCGATACTGTAAAAGAACTGATAAAAGAGATTGTTTCGTTCTTTGCGGCCAGAGCATTCACTCTTGTAATGTCGGCTGTGATCGTTTGGATATTTGTTGATAATCTTGGCTGGGACAACATGCTGATAAATATGGCAGCTACCGTTATCACAATTATTCTTAACTATGTATTCTCTAAACTGTTTATATTTAAAAAACAGAAATGAACTCATTATCAATTTAAGCCCTAAATAAAGGGCTTTTAATATATAATTGAATTGCTAGGTGGATAAATAATATGGCTGTATTGAAATGTAAGATGTGTGGGGGCAGCATCGATTACAAAGAAGGAGATAGTGTCGCAACCTGTGAGTACTGTGGTACAAAACAGACACTTCCAAAACTTGATGATGACAAAAAGGCAAACCTTTTTGACAGAGCCAACCATTTAAGAAGAAACAACGAATTTGATAAAGCAACTGCTATCTATGAGCAGATTCTTTCTGAAGATAAAGAAGACGCGGAAGTATACTGGTCTCTTGTACTTTGCAGATATGGCATTGAATATGTTGAAGATCCAAACAGTCATAAAAGAATGCCAACTGTAAACAGAACTCAGTTTACATCAATACTTAACGATGGCGATTATAAAAAGGCTCTTGAACTGGCTGACGAAGCACAGAAAGAACTTTACGAAAAAGAAGCAGAAACAATAGAAAATATCCAGAAAGACATCCTTGACATCTCAAACAAGGAAGAACCTTTTGATGTGTTTATCTGTTATAAGGAATCAGATAATCAGGGCAGAAGAACAGTTGATTCAGTTCTGGCCATGGACTTATATAAAGAGCTGACTGCCGAAGGCTTTAAAGTATTCTTCGCAAGAGTTACTCTTGAAGATAAACTGGGTTCAGCTTATGAACCATATATCTTCGCGGCATTAAACAGTGCAAAGGTGATGATAGTTCTCGGTACAAGAAAAGAGAACTTTGATTCCACCTGGGTCAAGAACGAATGGAAGAGATATCTGTCACTGATTGGTTCAGGAGAAAGAAAAACTTTGATCCCGGCATACCGTGACATGGACCCATATGACCTTCCTGAAGAATTTTCATTCCTACAGGCACAGGATATGTCTAAGATCGGATTCATGCAGGACCTTGTAAGAGGTGTCGGCAAGATAATCAACAAAGGAAGAAAAACAAATACAGATACAGGTATCATGGATACGCTTGCCATGGCCAATGTATCTTCTGTATTGAAAAGAGCATATATCTTTTTAGAAGATGGCGAAACAAGAGAAGCAGAAGCATACTTTGAAAGAGTGCTGGACCAGGATCCTGAATGTGCAGAAGCATATCTTGGCAAGCTGCTTATTGAACTCGGACTTAAAAATGAAAAAGATCTAGAACACGTAACTGTTTCACTGGCCGAAAGAAACAACTATCTCAAGACAATGCGTTTTGCTGACTCAAAGCTCAAAAAGAGAATGAGAGCTTACGAAGAAGCTGTATCTGAAAACTACACTTCAAAAGTCTATGAAGAGACAAAACGTATGATGAGGGATGCCAACGATGAGGAAGCGTACAGAATAGCAGCCAAATACTTTGAATCTATCGCAAGTTACAAAGATTCAAAGAAACTTGCCAACAAGTGCTATGAAAAGGCTGAGGAATACAGAAAAGATCTTACATATACAATGGCTACAACACTGATGCTTAACAAAACCAGCGCTGACTATGAAAAGGCCATCGAGAAGCTTAAAACAATCGAAGACTATAAAGATGTAGAAAGTCTGATTGAAGACTGTGAAAAAACTTATACAGAGCTTAAGATCAGTGAACTTAAAGAAGCCAAAAAGAAAAGAAACATCATTATTTCAGCAATAGCAACACTTGTGCTGATTGTTGTGTCTGTGCTTGTTTACAATAATGTAATCGTTCCAAGAAACATGTATGAAGAAGCAGAGTCGCTGTTTAACAATGGAGATTACTCTGGAGCAGCACAGGCATATAAAGAGTTAGGTGATTATCAGGATGCAAGAAACAGAGTATATATCTGTTACTTCAATGAAGGTGAAGTTCTATACAACAAAGGTAAGTATGAAGAAGCAATCATGTGCTACGAACTTGCTGAAGGATATGGTGAATCGAGTAAAAAAATAAGTGACTGCAACAGAGCGCTGATCGGTGAAGAGCTATACAACAAGATCAGCAATGCCAAGGTAGGTGATTTTATTACTTTGGGTACATTTGAACAGGACAACAAGTCTTCAACTAAAAACGAAGATCTTCAGTGGCAGGTACTGGCAATTGAAAATGACGAATTGTTATTGGTAACAAGATACGCGATTGACTGCAGAAGATATGAAGATCAGAATGTCTATACAAGCTGGGCAGAATGTTCGTTAAGAAAGTGGCTGAACAACGGATTCATAAGCAGCACATTTACTGAAGCTGAAAAGAGTCTGATTATTACCAGTGACGTCTATGCAGATAATTCAAATGGATTCTACAGCTGGCAGGGCGAAGATACACAAGACAAAGTATTCCTGTTAAGTGCCAGTGAAGTAAAGACATATTTCAAAAACGATACCGAAAGACAGTGCCAGACAACAGCCTATGCAAAGAGTAAGGGTGCTGCAGCCGACAGATATGGAAGAGTATGGTGGTGGATGAGAAATATGGGTAATGTATCATACTATGCATCTACAGTAAGAGCAAACGGTACGCTCTCTGATGGAAGTGACTACGTTGATTACGATACAGTTCTTGATGCAACTGTCAGACCGGCAATGAGAATAAGTCTGAAGAGCAAATAACAGTCTGCTTGGTGGAACATAGATTACTGATATATAATTAAATAAATATTGGGGGAATATATCATGGGAATTTTTAACAATATTAAAGAAGGAACTGATGCAGTTGATAATAAAAAGAAAGATATAGATGAATATATAGGAAAGAAGATTGAAGGGATTGCTACCGTAATCAAATTTGATATTGATTATGACAAGTATGATGATGAATCTTTCCCATTCATTTATAAACATCCATATGAGGATTTCAATTCATTGACACAGCTGATTGTCCACGAATCTCAGGAAGCTATTTTCATGATGAACGGTGAAGCTTTGGATACATTCGGTCCAGGCAGATACACTCTTGAAACTCAGAACATACCAAAGATTGGAGGCTTCCTGAAAAGAGCAACAAACAACAAGGACCCATTCCATTGTGAAGTTTATTTCATCAACAAGAACGAAAGAATGGCTATCAAGTGGGGAACCGATTCCAAAGTTCAGTACATTGATCCAACATATGGTATTCCATTTGATGTTGGTGCTTCAGGTGAAATGACTTTAAGAATTGAAAACGGAAGAAAAACCCTTCTGAAACTTGTAGGTACGAATAAATCATTTACACAGGGCGATTTAAGAAAGTACTTCAGAGCTTTACTGATGACAAAAGTAAAGCCATATATTGCTAACTATCTTAAGAGTCCAAAAGTATCAATTTTTACGATTGATCAATATCTTGATGAATTCTCTAATTCATTAAAAGATTCACTGGCTCCTAATTTTGATGAATATGGTATTGCTCTTGAGAAATTCTTTGTAACAACACTTCTTAAACCAGAAGAAGACACAAACTATCGTAAACTGAAATAGCAGTTTGCTGAAAAGACATTAAGAGTAAGAGATGAAGAAATTCTTCAGGCTCAGGCTGAAGCTGCTCAGAAGAGAAAAGTTGTTGAAGCTCAGACAGAAGCCCAGTTAAAGATGGTTCAGGCTCAGACAGAAGCTGAAATGCTGAAAGTCAAAGCTCAGGCCGAAGCAGAAGCAAGAAAGCTTGCAGGAATGACAGAAGTTGAAATCATGAAGCAGGAAGGTATGGCTGAAGCAGAAGTGATGCATGCTAAGGGATTCACATATCAGCAGCAGACACAGCGAGAAGTTGCAAAAGAAGCTATGAAGAACGGTATTACTGGAAATGGTTCTGGCGGTGGAAGTACTATCGGTGATCTTGCAGGACTTGGTGTAGCACTTGGTGCAGCAGGTGGCATTGCAACCATGGCTAAAGATATGCTTGCTCCAGCAATGCAGGCGGCAAATGGTATTGGTCAGGCGGCAACATCTGTAGCAGCAGGAACATGGAACTGTGAATGTGGAAATCAGAACATCAGTTCTAATTTCTGTCCAAACTGTGGTAAACCTAGACCTGTTCCAGTTACATGGAACTGTGAATGTGGAACACAGAATATTAACGGAAACTTCTGCCCTAATTGTGGCAAGAAAAGACCATAAGGAGAGACCATGAAAAAACAATTTAAAACATATTTAATTACTTGGGCAGTTCTGTTTGTTATTTTCAATCTTATATGTTTCCTGACCCCATCTGAAGTAGATGGTATGACAATATTCAAACTTGCTTCTTATCTTGGACAGGGCGGTATTGAAATGGTTTCAAAACTGGGAATCAGTGATGTTGTCTACAATAAATATGGTGGTGCATTCTTTGCCGGCTATTTAATGATTGTTATTGGCTTTGCTGCACAGCTTGTATGTACATATTTTGCATGCAAAGAAGAGAACAGTCAGAAGTTCTTTTATAAACTTCCGTTAATCACCATTTCATATACGTTCCTGACAATTTCAGAAGTTGTTGGTATAGCATGTATCATTGTTCCGGACTTACCTCTTTGGGCAGGCGTTGTTCTGATGGCAGCTGTTGCAGTTGTAGAATTCATTATGCTTGCAAAGGCAAATGCTGCTGCAGAAATCATTTCTGAAAAGGATGATGAAATTAAAGCAAGAACAAGTCTCATCAAAGATATAACAGGAGAAGTTAAAGATTTATTGGATACAGCAACAGAAGAAAATAAGAAATTAATCAAGCCTGTATATGAAGAGATAAGATACAGCGACCCAATGAGCAGTGTCGAAACTGAATATCTTGAAAAACTGATTCAGGAAAAGTTCATCGAAATAAAGATCAGAGTTAAAGATAACAAAGCAGTAAAAAAAGAGTGTGACGAACTTGTTGCACTGATAAAAGACAGAAACACAAAGTGTAAAGCATCTAAATAAATAGATGCTTTTTTGAATATAAGCAGGTGATTAATCCATGATTTTTAAATGTAAAATGTGTGGCGGGTTGTTAAACATAGATAACAACGAAAAAGTTGCAACCTGTGAATTCTGCGGAACAAAACAGACAATCCCAGACTTAAGTGAAGAAAAAATTGCAAATCTTATTGACAGAGCGAATCACTTAAGAAGAAACAACGAATTTGACAAAGCATCAACAATATATGAGCAGATTCTAAGTGAGAATAAAGAAGATGCTGAAATATACTGGTCAATAGTGCTCTGCAGATATGGCATAGACTATGTTGAAGACCCCAAAACACACAAAAGAATTCCTACAGTAAACAGGGCCCAGTTTGAGTCGGTTTTCTCTGATACCGACTACAAGAGCGCAATAAAATATGCCGATTCTTCACAGAAAAAAATCTATGAGGAAGAAGCAGAAAAAATAGACGAGATACAGAAAGGAATTCTTGAGATTTCCAGCAAGGAAAAACCTTTTGATGTATTCATCTGTTATAAGGAAAGCGATAATCACGGAAGAAGATCTATAGATTCTGTACTGGCACAGAACATATATTACGAACTTACAAATGAAGGTTATAAAGTATTCTTCTCAAGAATCACGCTTGAAGATAAACTTGGTGTAGCTTATGAACCATATATCTTTGCTGCACTTAACAGCGCAAAAGTGATGATTGTTTTAGGTACATGTAAAGAGAATTTTGAATCCGTATGGGTTAAGAATGAATGGTCAAGATATCTGTCATTAATAGAGAAAGGACAGAAGAAAACTCTTATTCCGGCATATAAAGATATGAGTCCATATGACCTGCCTGAAGAGTTCGGTTATATTCAGGCACAGGATATGTCCAAAATCGGCTTTATGCAGGACCTTTTACATGGTGTCAATAAACTCATCGTTAAAAAACCGGTTATTAAAGAAATAGTTGGCACTGAAGAATCGCTGTTAAAAAGAGGATTCATGTTTCTTGAAGATGGTAATTTTGACGAAGCAAATAACTATTTTGAAAAGACCCTTGATATAAACCCGGTCAACGCACAAGCGTATCTAGGCAAACTGATGGCTGAATACAAAGTTTCAAAACAATCAGACCTTGGTGAACTAAAGAAGCCTTTCAACAGAAGTAAAAACTATCAGAAGATAATGAAACATGCTGATGAAGAACTGTCAGAAGAAATACAGGGTTATATCAATAGAATAGTCAAGAGAAAAGCAGATGAAATATATTCGGATGCAGTACGTGTAATGAATAATGCAGCAACAGGTTCTGATGTCAGTTTTGCAATGGAACTGTTTGAAAAAATCAGTGGGTACAGAGATGCAGATGCCTTGAAACGTAAGTGTCAGGGACTAAGTGGAGAAGTTGAAAAAAATAATATATATAATTCTGCCTTAACTTATATGGGAAGCAACAACATAGATGATCTCAGAGCAGCAGTAAACAAGTTTGTATCTCTTGACGGATATAAAGATTCCAAAGAAAAAATAATAGAGATCGAGGAAAAGATAAGCAGGATTGAAAAAGACAGCGGGCTGAAAAACAGAGCCTTTGTTATAGCAATATTTATAATAGCCGCAATGGTAATTGCGCTCTTTATTAGCAACAACATGATATAAGACATTTGGACCAGGCAGGATATATAGATGAACAGTAAAAAACAAAACAATTATGCTGAAGACAAAAAATCATTTAGCAACCAATCAAAAGACAAAGAAATGGTTACTGATCTTTTTTCTCAGGAATTCATAGACAGGATATTTGAAGGTTGTGATGATGAAGAAACCAACCAGTCAGTTGGAAAAGATGAAAACAACGTTAAGGTTACAGACAGGACTATAGAAAAGAAACCAAGAAAAATCAGAAAAAAACTTACATCAAAACAGAAAATTGGAATAGGAATCGGTATTATTGCAACCATAATCGTTTATATTCTTTTTGGTAGTTTCCCAATCTACTATCATAATGTTGAAGATGCAGTAAACTCCAATCCAGGATCCTACAGAATGGTTGATGGTGCTATTGCTTTTAAGGATATCAGCAGACCAGGGTATGAGTTTGAAGGATGGTATGCAGATAAGAACTATGACAAAAGAATTTATGGAATAAAAAGCGGTTCGTTAGGACTGGTAGATATATACGCAAAATGGGATCTAATAGAATATCATATTTCTTATGATTTAGATGGAGGAACATTATATGATTACAATCCATATTCATATACTGTTGAAGACAACACCATTACCTTATCTGATCCGTATAAAACAGGTTATCGCTTCTTAGGCTGGTATACAGATAATAATGTACAAGTAACATCAATTTATAGTGGTTCAACAGGCGACTTAAATTTGTATGCAAGATTTGAGGAAGAAAGATATTCAATAACTTACTGCAACACTTATAATGCAGATAATCCAAACCCAACTTCTTACACAGTTAACGACGTAGTTAAGTTTGAAAAAATAAAGAGGAAAGGATACAAATTTACTGGATGGAGATATGGTGGAACCTATGGAACAGAAATAGATGATACTGAAGGTTACACATATGATTTGTATCTATATGCAACATGGGAGCTTGCAAATTATACAGTAACCTATGATTTGAAAGGTGGATCGTGCTATTCAAGTTTAAGGACATCATTTACAATTAACAATCGATTTGCACTTCCGTCAGATGTTACAAAAAAAGGATATACATTTGATGGATGGTATGACAAAAAAGGAAACAAATATACTAGCGTGTATGATGTATATGATGATTTAAATATATATGCAAAGTTTACCCCAATAACATACACGATTACTTACACAAATACCAAGGGTGTATTTAATCCAAATCCAAGCACATATGATGCTGATGATGGAAGTCTTGAATTAATGGATTTACCAGACGATGGAAACAATATATTTGATGGTTGGACAAAAAATGGCAGCACAATCTACTATCTTGATGCAGCCACATATGGAAATGTGACAGTATCTGCAAGATGGAGGAGAAAATAAGTTATGGATAGCAATGAAAAGAAAGTACCAACATTGTTGATTGTCATTGTATTCATAATTATTTGTCTTGTCGCCTTTATTATCATTAATTTCAGACCTAAATATATTGACAATTCTAATGAAGAAAATACAGCAGAAACAATTGTTGTTGTAGAAGAGGAAGAAGTAAATCCAAATCCATATGTTGATATAGAAGTTGGTGATACTGTAATGCTTGGAACCTATATGCAGAACAGCACAAACAAAGAAAACATAGCCTGGGTCGTAATCAGAAAGGATTCAGGAAAGATGTTGCTTCTAAGCAGATATGTGCTTGACTGCAAAGTTTATAACAGCAACTCAAACAAGTCAAACAGATGGGTCGATTCATCATTAAGATCATGGCTCAATAACGAATTCCTGAATCAGAATTTTACAGAAGAAGAAAGTGAATATATTACTGAGAACACCATCAGAGATATCGACGGTTCAAACATCTCTGATAAAGTATTCATTCTTTCAAAAGAAGAGATTAATAATTATGTTCCAGCTGATTTAAAGATTGCCGAAGGTACACCAAAAGCATTTGAAGCCTGTGGTGCTAAGAAAGAAAACGGGCTTAAATATCTCTGTTACTGGGTAAGAAGTTCAGGAAGCACTAACGATTCAGTAATTGACTTTGACATTACCGGTGCATATTACGATAAAGGTTATCCTACATACTATTCAGATGGTATAAGAATTGCAATGTGGATTGATTATGAGAAGTGAGGCATAAGAGATGGAATACAAATGTAAGGTATGCGGTGGAACGCTGGAAATAAAACCGAGCTCAAACATCGCAAAGTGTGAATACTGCGGAACAAAGCAGACTATCCCTGTACTTGATACAGAAAAGAAAGAAAGACTATTTACAAAAGCTCTTGACTATAGACTCGAGAGTGATTTTGATAGAGCATACAATACCTATGAAACAATAATCAATGAGGAACCAACAGAGCCTGAAGCATATTGGGGAGCACTTCTTTCGGACTATGGAATTGAGTATGTAAAAGATGCTTATTCTGACAGGATGATTCCAACCTGCCACAGAACAAAATACAGATCTATTCTTGAGCATGAATATTATAAGAAAGCTATTGAATATGCAAACGAAGAAACCAGGGAACTTTATAAAGATGAAGCACAGGATATTGACAGAATCCAAAGCAGAATTCTGAACATTGCTTCAAGAGAAGATCCTTTTGATGTGTTCATCTGCTACAAGGAAACGGATGAAAAAGGAAGAAGAACACAGGACAGTGTCCTGGCAAACGAAATCTATTATCAGCTTACTCAGGAAGGATACAAGGTATTCTTTGCAGCAATAACTCTGGAAGATAAACTTGGAACAGAATATGAGCCATACATTTTCTCGGCAATCAACTCAGCTAAGGTAATGCTGGTGGTTGGAACAACCAGAGAATATTTTGAAGCTGTATGGGTAAGGAACGAATGGACAAGATTCCTTGAACTTGCAAAGGAAGACCGCAAGAGATTGCTCATTCCATGTTACAGAAACATGGATGCCTACGATCTTCCTGAAGAATTTGGACATCTGCAGTCTCAGGATATGTCTAAACTTGGCTTTATGCAGGATCTTATCAGAGGCATAAAAAAGATAGTTCCGATTAATGATTCAAAAGAAAAAGCAGTAAATAAAGAAGAGATTAAACCTGTTGAAAAGAAACCTGTGGAAAAAGAAACTGACAGATCTTTTATTGCGAATATATATGATTCGGCAAATAAAGAAATGGCTAAAAACACCAGAAAAGGTTATGAAAGAGCAGCGGGTCTTTTACAGACAATTATCAGTTACAAAGACTCAAAAGATAAAATAGCTGTCTGTGAAAAGAAACTTAAAGCAAAATCACTTACTCTTGTAACAGCTATTGTTGCGATTGCTTTAGCAATATCAGGCATATTTATTTACGGATCAATCGGTAAATATGACGAAGGTGAAAACATCATCGAAGAAGAAAAAGATACCCAGATTGATACTTATAATGAAGCGGTTAATCTGTATAATTCCGGTAATTACTCTCAGGCATATAAAGAGTTCATAAAGATTGATTACAGCGACAGTAAAGAACTGGCAAACAGTTGTCTCTATTATTTGCAGGGTAATACAGTAAGCGGCAGCAGTTATGTCGGTAAGACAGTAAAATTCGGCTGGTACGAACAGGACAATAATCTTGAAAACGGTAAGGAAGAGATTGAATGGACTGTCATTGACATAAGACTTGGGTCTGCTCTCCTTTTGAGCAATAAGGTTCTCGATGGTAAACCATATAACGATCCTATGGATTATGTAACCTGGGACAAAAGCTCTATCAGAGAATGGTTAAATGATGAATTCTATAATGAAGCATTCTCAAAAGAAGCCCAATCACTTATTCTAAACACGACAAGTTCATCTGATTATAATCCAAATTATAAAGACGCGTACGGCAACACGGTAACTGACAAAGTATTCCTTTTAACAGGTGAAGAGGCAAATACTTACATTACCTCATCTGAAGAAAGAAAGCGTATGCCTACGGAATATGCCAAAGCCAACGGCTGTTTCCAGAACAAAGATGACAAGAAATGCATGTGGTGGGTTAGGACACCAGGTTTAAGCAACTATTATGCAGCAGGAGTGTTAACAGGCGGAGATGTATATTATTATGGCTTCCCTGTTATGTCGGTATTTATGGGTGTAGTACCAGCTATCTGGGTTAGTACTTATTAATGAATTGTGAGGTATAAGTAATGATTTATAAGTGTAAGATGTGTGGTGGTAACCTTTCCATCGATGATAATTCAAATGTAGCAATATGTGAATACTGTGGAACAAAACAGACTTTCCCTCGTGTAGACAGCGAAAGAGTTGCAAACATCTACGACAGAGCAAACTTCTTAAGAAGAAGCAATGATTTTGATAGAGCTTCTGGTTTGTATGAACAGATTCTTTCTGAAAACAAAGAAGATGCAGAAGCATACTGGTCTTTAGTATTGTGCAGATACGGCATCGAATATGTTGAAGACCCTGCAAGTAAAAAAAGAATCCCAACCATTAACAGAGTACAGTATGAATCTATACTTAATGATGAAAACTATAAGAATGCACTGAAGTATGCCGAAGAAGATGCCAGGGCATTATACAAAGAAGAAGCTGAATATATAGATGGCGTTCAGAAAGAAATATTAAATATTTCTTCAAAAGAAGAACCATATGACATATTCATCTGTTATAAAGAAACAGACAGTCACGGAAGAAGAACTGTAGATTCTGTTCTGGCACAGGATATCTATAAAAATCTGACTGAAGAAGGTTATAAAGTATTCTTTTCAAGAATTACCCTTGAAGATAAACTGGGCGTAGCCTATGAACCATATATCTTTGCTGCTCTCAATTCAGCAAAGGTTATGCTGGTAATAGGAACAAATAAAGAAAACATCAACTCTGTTTGGGTAAAAAACGAGTGGTCAAGATATCTTTCTTTAATCTCAAAAGACCGTTCAAAGAACCTGATCCCTCTATACAAAGATATGAACCCATATGATCTCCCAGAAGAATTTTCTTATCTTCAGGGGCAGGATATGAGCAAGATCGGTTTTATGCAGGATCTAATAAGAGGAATAGGGAAAATAACCAATAAAACAAAGACAACAAAACCAATTATTCAGACAAATGTCCAATCAGACGAAAAACCACTCGTTAAAAGAATGTTTATCTTTTTGGAAGATGGTGATTTTTCAAGTGCAGACCAATATGCAGAAAAGATACTGGACTTGAATCCTGAATGTGCAGAAGCATATTTGGGAAAACTTATGGCTGATTTGCGTATCAAAGAAACAAGTGACTTTGAAAATTGCCTGGAAGAATTTAATGATAATCAGAATTATCTTAAAATAATGCGTTATGGAAGTGACGAACTCAAACTACAACTAAGTAAGATCAATTCAGAAATATCAACAAAAAAAGAGGAAAGAAAATTATATCTTTCATATGAATATTCAGCCAGATGCATGGGTGTAGCTACTTCAGAAGATGATTATCTGGAATGCGCAGAAAGATTTAAAAAAATAATTGATTACAAAGATTCAGAAGAATTGATGAACCTGTGCATAGATAAAGCAAAAGAGGCAAAGAACGATTCTATTTATGAAGAAGCCACCAGATTAACCGAAGGGTTGGTAGACATAGAAGGCATTGAACTTGCCATAGAAAAATATGAATCTATAATTGGATGGAAAGACGCAGATAAAAAACTTGAGTTATGTTACAAAGCGATTGAAGAGTATAAAGCAGAACAAAGAGAAGAACAAAGTAAAATAGCGCTAATAATTGTTATGGTTGTTGCCATAATAATACTGTTGGTTGTGTTATACGAATTTATCTATGCAAATATAATATAAAAGAATGTTTGTATTTAAAAAGATGAAGCCTAATTTAAAAAAATTGGGCTTTTTAAATGTAGTAAAATGTAATCTATGAAGCAATTGATTATAGATACTTTAAATAAGAAAGAAATGACTGTTGAAGAGTTAAGCAAGGAGTTGAATCTGAATGATTCAAAGTCTTTTGTTGAACTCAATAAGACAGTTAATAAACTGATAGATGAAGGTATTCTTTTTGATATTGAAGACAAGGTATATTCAAGTGAAATATACTCTGTTGGAACAATAAAAAGAGATAGAGATTTTTATTATATTCTGGATAATGGTCCTAGAGAAATAAAGAATGAGATTGGTTTATTTGAAGGTGATGAAGTCATCTATAAAGAAGAAGGACCATATGTAAGAGTAATCAAGGTTATTAAACATAAGTTTCTTTATGTGTTGGGCACAATACAGTTTAGAAAAGGAAGGCCTTATTTCTATTCTGACGACTTTAAGTTTCAGGACTATGAAGTAGTCAACTTTAAAGAGTTTGGCTCCAGATTAAAGAAAAATGACAGAGTAAGGGCATATATCAGCGATTACAGTAAGCAGTTACTCAAAATAGATACAATAATTGGCCAGGCAGGCAGTGAAGAGGTTCTGATCAAGACAATTCTTTTGATGAACGACGCACCTGGGAAGTTCTCTAAAGATACTGAAAGTGAAGTTAATAAATTAAGTGATGAAGTAGTTATAGAAGACAGAAAAGATTTAAGAGATCTTGACTTCATTACAATAGACGGGGAAGATGCCAAAGACTTCGATGATGCAATATATGTAAACAGAAGAGATGATGGCTATGACCTTTATGTGTCGATTGCCGATGTATCACATTATGTAACTGAAGGCAGTGCACTCGATAAGGACGCAAGAAAAAGAGGTACATCAATCTATTATCCTGGACACGTTATTCCAATGCTTCCAGAGAAGCTGTGTAATGACTTATGTTCACTTAAAGAAGGCGTTAACAGGTATACACTAACCTGTCAGATGCAGGTAGATTATGAAGGTAATGTAGTTACTTATGATATCTATCCTTCTCTAATATGTTCAAGACACCGTATGACCTATACCAAGGTCAACAAGATTCTTGAACATGACAAAGAACTTGTTGAAGAATACAGCGACATCAATCAGATGATTTATGCGGCATATGAGCTTTCAAGAATAGTTGATCATAACCGTAAAGAAAAAGGCGGTATTGAATTCTCAGAAAATGAACCGTTGATTATCGAAGAAAACGGTAAAGTGGTTGATATTCAAATGAGGCAGTCAGGAAAAGCTGAAGTAATGATTGAAGACTTTATGATTCTGGCAAATGAGACAGTTGCTCAGCATATGTACTATCTTGGCTATCCATTGGTATACCGTAATCATGATTATCCAAAACCTGATAAACTCTCAAAGTTTATTGAGGTTATGAGAGAACTGGATTATACATTCAAATCAACACAGGACATCAAGAGTTCCTTGCTTCAGAAGTGTCTGAACAGTTTTGAAGGAAGAGAAGAATATTCACTTGTTTCTGACTTGTTACTTAGAAGTATGGCCAAGGCTTTATATGAGACAACATGTATCGGCCATTATGGCTTGGGACTTGAACATTACTGTCACTTCACTTCACCAATCAGAAGGTATCCTGATCTTATTGTTCATAGAATGTTAAGAAAATATATCTTCAATAACAACACTTCAGATATCGATAAAGATAATGAACTGAATGAAGATATTGTAAAGATATGCAATCAGACAGAAAAAAGAGCAGTACAGATTGAAAGAAATGTCACTGACTTAAAGAAGTGTGAATACATGGCACAAAGAATTGGGGAAGTCTATGAGGTTATGATATCTTCGGTAGTAAGTTATGGATTCTATGTAGAACTGCCAAATACTGTTGAAGGTCTTGTTCATATTAAGAGCCTTGATGGTTTCTATGAATATGACGGAAACAGACTTTACAATGGTATAAACACCTATGAGATAGGTCAGAAAGTAAAAGTAAGACTGGTCAATGTCGATTTGGATCGAAGAAACATTGACTTTGAGATTTACAGAAAGTACAGGTAAGGGGTATGTACAAACTATTAATCAAATATACAAAAGATGGATGGTGGGCTGCGATACTTGGCCCGCTATTCGTAATACTGGAAGTTGTGTTTGATACGATTATTCCATATCTGATGTCACTTATCATCGATACAGGCATTACTCAAAGAGGCGGTGATATCGATTACATCGTCAGAGTCGGTGGAATGATGGTTGTATGCGCGATACTGGCAGGTATTACTGGTGCGTTATCTGGAGTTTTTGCGTCAATTGCTTCCTGCAGATTCATCAGAAACGTTAGAACTGCAATCATGGAAAAGATTCAGACTTATGACTTCCGCAATATTGAAAAGTTCCCGGTTCCAACAATCGTTATGCGTACGACAACAGATATGCGTATGCTTAGAATGGCATATGTGTCTATTGTCAGAATGCTGGTTAGAACACCATTAAATATTATTATGTCTGCCTATATGGCAATAAAACTTAACAAGTCTCTGGCAGCTATCTTCGTTGTGGTTATTCCAGTACTTGGAACAGGTCTTGCACTGATGATTATTCTTTCCCGTCCTCGTTTTATTGCGATGATGCACAGATTTGATGACCTGAACGGACAGTTAAAAGAAAATATCGAAGATATCAGAGTAGTTAAATCGTTTGTAAGAGAAGAACATGAAAAGGAAAAGTTCTCACTTGTTTCCTGGATGGTTACCAAAGCTCAGCGATATGCCGAGACGATGGTTATCTATGATGATGCTTTTTTCCAGTTTGTAATGTATGCTTGCATGATTGCCGTATGCTGGATTGGTGGAAATCACATTATCACCGGTTCAATGACTTCTGGTGCTTTCATGTCGTTCCTGGCATATCTTAAAGCCATCCTGATGTCCTTAATGGGTGTATCAATGGGTATTATGCAGGTGGTTATGGCCAACGCTTCTGTTTCTAGAGCCAATGAAGTACTGAGTGAAATTCCGGATATTGATGATTCAAATGCTGATCCTGAATTACAGGTTGAAAACGGCAATATTGAATTCCGCAATGTTTCATTCAAATATTCTAAACATGCTGAAAAGAATACCCTTTCTGATATCAACATCAACATCAGATCAGGTGAAGTTATCGGTATCCTTGGTCCAACAGGTGGAGGCAAATCTACCTTTGCCCAGCTTATAGACAGACTTTATGAAATTTCTGAAGGTGAGATTCTGGTCGGAGGCCACAATATCAAAGAATATAAACTGCACAATCTAAGAGAAGCAGTAAGTATGGTTTTACAGAAAAATACATTATTCTCAGGAACAATTGAAGAAAATATGAAATGGGGTAATCCTGAAGCAACTCATGAAGAAGCAGTTGAAGCCTGCCGAATTGCTCAGGCCGATGACTTCATCATGTCTTTCCCTAAACAGTATGAAAGCGAACTTGGTCAGGGCGGCTCAAATGTATCAGGTGGTCAGAAACAGCGATTATGTATTGCAAGAGCTTTATTAAAGAAACCAAAGATAATAATTCTTGATGACTCGACAAGCGCTGTTGATACGGATACTGATCATCGTATTCAGCTGGCTTTAAAAGAAAAACTGGGCAATATGACAACCATCATTATCGCTCAGCGTGTAAGTTCAGTTAAGGAAGCCAACAGAATCATCATTATGAATGAAGGAAAGATTGAAGATATCGGCTCACATGATGAACTGCTTGAAAGAAATACTGTCTATAGAGATCTCTATGAAACTCAGATGAAGGGGGTTCAGGAATAATGGCATACCGTGAAATAAGAACAACCCGTGCTAATAATGTCTGGGGCACAGTAAAAAGAACATTCTCCTATATCGGAGAACACAATAAATGGAAGATGATTATTGCGATTATCTGCATTATTCTTTCTTCTTTGACCGGTGTAGCATCTTCATATTTCTTTACACCTATCATCAATAACTATATTGTTCCGTATATCGGAGAAGCAAATCCTGATTTAACTGGGTTTGTATGGATGCTGGTGTTTATGGGAAGCATCTATCTTGGTGGCGTAATCTGTACAACTGTCTATAAGAAACTGATTTCAATCATTTCTACTGGCATGTTGTATGACTTAAGAAAAGACCTGTTCAATAAGATGCAGGATCTGCCGCTTTCATTCTTTGATAGAAAACCACACGGTCAGATTATGGCCTACTACACAAACGACATCGATACAATGCGTCCAATGGTTGCCGATGCTTTCCCAACTCTAGTGAATGCAATGACAACAGTTATCGGCTGTTTTGCGATGATGACCTACCTCAGCTGGAAGTTGATGTTGCTGGTACTGATTTCGGTTGGTATTATGGTATGGTTTACAAGTTCTGTTGCCAAGAGTTCAAATAAGTATTTTGCCCTGTTGCAGAAGCAGGTATCCAACATCAATGGTTATGTTGAAGAGATGTTCTCGGGACAGAAAGTAATCAAGGTATTCAATCACGAGGAAGAAACTCTGGCTGGTTTTAAAAAATACAATGATGAACTTTACATCAACTCCGTAAGAACTAACCTGGTAAGTTCTATGCTTTTTCCGGTAAATGCCAACCTGGCATATTTCGCTTATGCAGTTGTGGCCGTAGCAGGTGCGAAGTTTTTGATTGAAGGAAACATCACGCTTGGTGCACTTACTTCATTTCTGCTCTATGTAAGACAGTTCACCGGTCCGGTATCACAGCTTTCTCAGCAGTTTAACGGTGTCATGATGTCACTGGCAGGTGCAGAAAGAGTATTTGGATTAATGGATATGGATCCAGAAATCAATGAAGGTAAAGTTACATTATGCAATGTCCTTGAAGATAAGGAAGAACTTATTGAAACTCAAAACAAGACTCACAGGTGGGCATGGAAGATGCCTGATAGAAATCTCGTTGAATTAAAAGGTGATGTAAGACTTAAAGATGTAACCTTTGCCTATAACGAAAAGAAAACTGTTCTTAAGGATGTATCACTATATGCAAAACCTGGTCAGAAGATTGCCTTTGTCGGATCTACCGGTGCAGGTAAGACGACTATCACAAATCTTCTTAACAGGTTCTATGACATCAATGAAGGAACAATAACATTCGATGGAATTGAAATAAAAGATATCCGTAAGGAAGACCTAAGAAAATCAATCGGTATGGTATTACAGGATACCAATCTCTTCTCAGGTACGGTTATGGAAAATATCCGTTATGGAAGACTCGATGCAACCGATGAAGAATGTAAGAAAGCAGCAGAATTATGTAACGCATCATCATTCATCGAAAGACTTCCTGAAGGTTATAACACAGTATTAAGTGCCAACGGCTCCAACCTTTCACAGGGTCAAAGACAGCTATTGAATATCGCAAGATGTGCCGTAGCTGATCCACCGGTAATGGTGCTTGATGAGGCTACCTCATCAATTGATACCCACACTGAAAAACTGATTGAGAAAGGTATGGATGAGCTGATGAAAGGAAGAACTACCTTCGTAATTGCTCACAGACTTTCGACAGTCCGTAATGCAAATGCGATAATAGTACTTGAACATGGCGAAATCGTTGAACGCGGAGACCACGACGACCTTATCGCCAACAAAGGAAGATATTACCAGTTATATACAGGTAAGGCTGAACTGGATTAATTATTAAGGGGAGAAAAATTTATGATTGAAACATTAATATCAGCAATCACTCTGATTGCAGGCTGGGTAGTTTATTCCAAGATGGGTATAGAAGGATGGAAGTCACTTATTCCTTTCTATGGATCATACGTTCTTTTTGAAAAACTTTATGGAGATGGCTGGAAGTTTGTACTTCTGATTATCCCTATCTACGGTATCTATGTATGGTTTAAACTTTGGATTGACCTGGCAAAAGAATTCAACCAGGAATCTGTCTATGGCGTAGGCCTTGCGCTTGTATATCCTGTATTTATCTCTATTCTGGCATTTGGACCTGCCAAATATAAAGATGGATCATATGCTGACGAAAATGATATCTTGGCAAACGCAGTAAATCAGGTAAAAGACAAGATCAATGGTAAAGAAACAGAAAATTCATCAGATGTTTATGCCTCTATTAAGAAGCTTGAAAAGCTTCATGAAGACGGACTTATCACTGATGAAGAATATATTGAAAAAAGAGAAGAACTTCTAAAAAGACTATAAAAAAACAAGAACCGGTAATCAATTTACCGGTTCTTTTAACGATTAATTGGTTTAACAGCAGTTAGTCTTCTTTTGGTTCTTCAGTATCTTCGATGATGATCTTTTCGACCTTAGCGTCTTTAACCTCATCTTCTTCTTTTACTTCAAGAACTTTTCTTAACTGTTCCATGCCTTTTTCAGCAGCAGCAAGCGTAACTTTCTTGCATTTGTTTACACGCGCCTGCACTTCAGGTCTTTGGAAATAGTTATTGATCTGTTCGCTTAATGACTGGAAGCCTTTAATTACAGTCTGAACTGATTCGCTTTCTACGAACTTATCGAAGTTTTCAGAGATTTCTCTTTCGAAATCTTCAAGTTTTTCTTTTTCAGGCAGGATTTCTGAAATCTTCATCTTTGTGAAATCAGAAGCTTCCTGTACCTTAACAATTACTTTATTCAGGAAAGCATTGAGCTGTTCGTCATCCTTTGCTGACTGAGCTGCTTCAGATACTTTAACTGTAGTCTGTTTGATTACTTCTGCAGTTTTATCAACAAGGGCCTGAACTTTAGCTTTCTTTTCTTCATCCTGGCCTTCCATTTTCTTTGCTGCGAATTCCTTTACATCGTTAGCGATCTCTTCCATTTTGGCAAGAGTTTCTTCAAGTTTACTCATAATTTAATAAACCTCCTATGACTTAATTATACATTGACTGATTATGGTGCTGCTTACATTTATGTAATATGTCCTATAATGAAAATATGAAGGTATTAATGATTATTAACCCCAAATCAGGTAAAGCAAATGCCAGGGCAAAACTGTTAGACGCCCTTAATGTTTTCTCTAAATATGGTCATTCTGTAGAAGTATATGTTACTCAGAAAAGTAAAGATGCACAACTCAAGGCCAAAGAAGAAGGATATAAATATGATCTTGTAATTGCCTGTGGCGGAGATGGAACACTGAATGAAGTTACAAATGGTTTAATGTGCAATGAAATCAAACCGATTATCGGTTACTTCCCTACTGGTACTATGAATGACTTCGGTTCAAACTTCAATCTATCTAGTGACTGGAAAGAAACTGCCGAAAGAATCTGTACAGGTGAAATACATGAATTTGATGTAGGACTGTTCAATAATGAAAGTTATTTTGATTATGTAGCAGCATTTGGAGCAATGTGCGATGTGCCATATGTAACTCCTCAGGATATAAAGAATCAGTTAGGTAACTTGGCATATCTTATTGAAGGACTAGGTAGGATTACCGAAATCAAACCTATTAAAGTTAAGGTAACCACAAAAGAAAAAACCGAAGAGTTTACTTCAATACTTGGAACAGTATTTTCAGGAAACAGGGTATCAGGTATAGAATTTATCAGCAAGGAAGAAGGAAAAGTTGATGATGGAATATTCAACTGTGTGATTGTTGAATATCCAGGAAACATCATTGAACAGGACTATCTCTCATTCTTTACTGGCATGCAGTCAAAAGCGTTCCACTGGTATAAGTCAGATGAAATAACTCTGGAGTTTATGGATGAAGATGTCAAATGGACAATTGATGGTGAAAAAGCCGATTCCAGCAAAACCGTCAATATCAGAAACATAAATAGAGCTTTAAGAATCCTAAATTGAAAAAATTTACAGAAAATTAATATTTATGAAAATACTTTCAAATAAAATATTTTCTTTTATTTTTCAAGAAAATATAATTCTATTATGGAAAACAAATATATTAAAAAAACATATGAAGATTTATGTCAGAAACACGATGGAGAAGTCGAGTTTCTAAATGCAGCTAAAGAAGTACTTTCAACTTTAGAGATAGTAGTAGATAAAAATCCCGAAATTGAAAAATCAGGAATTATTGAAAAACTGATGGAGCCTGAAGATATTGTCAGTTTCGATGTTGAGTGGACCGATGATAAGGGTGAAAATCAGGTCAATAAAGGATACCGAGTAAAATACAATTCCTTAATGGGTCCTTATAAAGGAGGATTAAGATTCAATCCGCTGGTATCTGTATCTTTACTTAAGTCACTGGCACTTGAACAGACATTCAAGAACACGCTTACTGGTTTACCTATGGGTGGTGGTAAAGGCGGAAGTGACTTCAATCCTGTTGGTAAGAGTGAGCACGAGATTGAAGTATTCTGTCATGCGTTCATGGAGAAACTTTATCCATATATCGGTGCATTCAAAGATGTTCCAGCTGGTGACTTAGGAGTAGGAGCAAGAGAAATCACTTACATGCTTGATGAATATACAAAGTACAAAGATGATATCGGGGCTATTACCGGCAAACCTTTAGAAAAAGGCGGCTTACTTGGAAGAACTGAAGCGACCGGTTTTGGTTTATGTTATTTTGCAGAAGAAATGTTTAAGGACCATGGAACTTCATTCAAGGGCAAAAGAGTTATCGTATCAGGGTCTGGTAATGTAGGATCTCATGCGACAAAGAAAGCAACTGAACTTGGTGCCATAGTAATCGGTACAAGTGATTATACAGGCTATGTGGTTGATGAAAACGGAATTGACTTTGAAGTTCTTAAATTAATTGGTGCAAAACGTCAGACTCTAGAAGAATATCCAAAGTTAGTACCAACAGCCAAATATTATAAAGGACCTACAGGTTTATTCTCTGTACCATGTGACTATATTCTTCCATGTGCAACTCAGAACGAAATCAATCTTGAAACAGCAAAGATTATTGTAGCCAATGGCGTAAAAGCTGTATGCGAAGGAGCTAACCTTCCTTGTACACTAGATGCAATTGAATATTTCCTTAAGAATGGATTGATGTTCACACCAGCAAAAGCATCAAATGCCGGCGGTGTATCCGCTTCATACTTTGAAATGTGTCAGAATAGAGATAATGTAAATTGGTCATTTGAAAAGACAGACAGCGAACTTAAGAAGACAATGGTGGGTATCTATCATCACATTGCCGATACAGCAAAAGAATATTGTGAGCCAAACAACCTTCTGCTGGGAGCCAACGTTTGGGCGTTTAATGAGCTATATAAAACATATCTGAAACATTAGGACGACAAACAATCGTCCTTTCTTATAGGTATAATATTTAAGAGGAAAGAACATATGAAATTTATCAAGAACAACCACATCAATAAAAGATTTGTAGATAACGTTTTTTCAGTAACAACCGTGGAAAAGAAAGATACAAATCCAGATAAGATAAACGCAACAGTTGGCGTATTAAAAGATGATAACCACAACATTATTACTTATGATGTTGTAAAGAAAGTTGAAGAACAACTGACCGCCAATCAGAAAAATGCATATGCAGGGGGTATTGAAGGTAATCCCACATATCTGGAAGCAGCAAAGAAGTTTGTACTTGAAAACAGAATAAAGAATGTAAAAGCCGTAGCAACCGCCGGTGGTACAGGCGCTATATCACTTGCTGTATCGATGTGCATGAATGAAAACGACACCATTCTTATTCCTTCTGTATGCTGGGGAAACTATAAGACCATAGCAGAAGAAAACAATCTGAATGTAATGAGTTATGATGTATACGATTTGAACGACATGTTCGAGAAAATCGACAGTGTTGATAGAGTTTTCTTAATGATAAACAGCCCATGTGAAAATCCACTGGGACATTCATATTCATATGATGAATGGAAAAAGATAATCGATAAACTTAACAGTTGTGATAAAGAAGCAATCCTTCTTAATGACACGGCCTATATTGATTATTCATTGACCGATGGATTCAAAGACTATTTTGAACTGTTTAATAACCTTAATGACAATGTCATGGTGTGTATAGGTGCCAGCATGTCAAAGAGTTTCTCTTTATATGGCTATAGACTTGGCTGTCTCTTTATTACTCAAAATAACAAAGAAGAACTCGATCTTACTGCCAACCTGTTCGCAAAGCACGCAAGGAGTATCTGGTCTTCATGCAACAACTCTGCAATGAATATCGTAACTGAAGTTGTAAACAACCATCTTGATGAATATAAGAAAGAACTTGAAGTAAACAGAAACATTCTAAAAGAAAGAATCAGAACAATGAAAGACTGTTTAAATGAAAACGCTATTTCATATTACGATTTCTCCGAAGGTTTCTTTGTAACGCTTAAAAATGAAGATGATAGCCTGCACCAGAGGCTGATGGATAATCATATCTACACAATCAAAGTCAATAAAGGATTAAGAATTGGCATATGTTCGATGAATCTCAAAGAAATAAGAGATTTTACCGAAAGATACAAAGTTATTGTGAATATAAAATAAAGAGGATAAGTTGATGAAAAATGTTCTCATTCTCGGTGGAACACGTGTCCAGAAAGATGCGATTGATTATCTGGAAAGCCAAAAATATAATGTCCATGTCTGTTCATATCCGAAAGGGAAATGGAACGATTCGGAATATGTAAAATACAATGAAATCAATATTTTTGACAAACAGGGTCTGGAAAAATATATACTTGCTAACAGCATTGAAGTAATATATTCCGTTGGACTGGATTTTGCTATGCCTGTAGCTTCAGGAATAAGCGAAGCATTGAGTCTTCCGTATTTTGTTAATTGCAAGACAGCCTGGACCTGTAACCACAAAGAAGAAATGAGAAAAACACTGGATTCAGATTTTGAAGGCAATGTTCAGTATGAAGTATTGAATGAATGTAAAAAAGTTGACATACCTTTCCCCTGCATTGTTAAACCAAACGATTCTCAGGGTCAAAGAGGCGTATATAAAGTAGATAATCAGAAAGAACTGGAAGATGTTTTTGAGAAATCAAAAAGTTTCTCTAACAGTAAAGAAGTAATTGTTGAACAATTTATTGATGGAAAAGAAGTATCTGTCAATGGTTATATGGTAAACGGAAATATCAGATTCTTTATTGTATCCGAAAGAGTAACATGGGAAAAATATACAGGCCTTATTCATAAGCATGTAATTGCAGCAGATATAGTAAAACAGGAAACAAAAGAAAAAATAAAAAATATATGTACCAAAGCCTGTCAAAAACTGGGAATAAACAACGGACCATTCTATGTACAGATGAAAATCGAGAATGAAAAGCCCTACATAATTGAAATAACTCCTCGTCTTGACGGATGCCATATGTTCAAGCTTATTGAAAAAGCAGCTGGTATAAATCTTATGAAGCTGTCTTTTGACCATTTATTAAGAAACGACATCTCAGAACTTGATAAAGAGCATTCAGTATCAGGAAGATATGAACTGGAATTCTTCTGTGAAAAGCCAGACACTGTTTTTAGTGAAAATAATTATATTGTTCCTGATGACTGTATGTACAAATGCTTTTACTATAACAACGAAGAAACCATCATAGCCAAGAATGGACTCTATGAAAAGGTTGGCTATTTTATAAAAAAGTATGAATAGGATTATTGTTACTGGTGCCAATGGTTATATAGGATCAAGACTGGTTAGATATCTTAAAGATAAAGGCTACGAAACAGTTGCAGTAAGCAGACACGATGATGCCTGTTTTATCGGGACAGATTATTCTGCAGATCAGTTGTGTTCGATATTGAAGAAAGATGACATTGTAGTTCATCTGGCAGCGGTCAGAAGCGGAAAAACAGCATCAGATTTTAAAGACAACATCGTAATGACAAAGTCAATTCTTGATTCGATGCTGAAAACCAAAGCCAATAGAATGGTTTTCATTTCGTCAATTGCTGTATATTCGGCATTGAATTCACCATTTAAAGAAGACCAGAGTTTATGTTCGTCTTCTTTGTATGGTGAAAGTAAAATCCAGTGTGAAGATTTATGTAGAACTTATGCAGAAGAAAATGGAATTAAAGTACAGGTATTGAGATTTCCACCGGTTTATGGACCTTATAGTCCCAACAGAAGAGCACTTGAAACATTTGTTGATCAAGCAAAAAGCAATAAGACAATAATTTTGACAAAAGAAACAGACGCAAAAAGAGACTTTCTTTATATAGAAGATGCGATTTATGCAATCGAAAAGATAATTGAAACAGACCCAGAAAGATATGAAGTATATAACATTTCTAACGGTAACCCCTTAAACAATAGCGAACTCGCTAAAATTATAAACTATGTCTATGAAAACAAAGAACCTGTTGTTTATGATGACACAAAACATGAGACAATAACTGACGCGTATATGGATAACTCAAAGATTATAAGTAAAGGAATTTCTGATTTTCATGAACATGAAGAAGCTTTTAAAGAAATAAGAATAGCCGAAGAGAATTAACTGCCAGCGTTTTTTACTTTCTCAATTTTGTAAGCTTTAATATCAGAATGTATAATTGAGTATATGAAAATCAAAGGATTAAAAAATCCATTAAATATAATCTATGTAATTTTGTGCTTAGCTGTTATAGCAGGTATTTCTTTTTATGTCTTTTATCTAGATAAAACAGAAGACAGACATATAAGTGAAGGATATGAAGACAGCCTGTATGTCTATGTAAAAGAGGGAAAAAGAACAGAAATAATCAAGTCTTGGATGGAAGAAGAGACAATATACTTTTTCTTACCTTCCTATGCAAAAAAAGATAATATTTTTATTGGTACTCTAGATCATATTGGATTCAACGGTTCCACATACTATCAGGACAGCCCGATAAAAAATGTTGAATACGGCAGAGTTTACACAATAGAAGATCTTGGTGAAAACAACATCGAAGCAAAAACAATAGTCTTTTTAAAATCCTCAAATCTTGGAACTGTCTTTATTGATACAGAATCAGGAGGCATAGATTACCTCTATGAAGATAAAGACAACAAAGAAAACGCGAATATGCGTCTTTATACACAGAATGGAACTGTTCAATATGATGATGACCTTGAATTCCTTTCAGGAAGAGGTAATCAGACCTGGGGTTACGACAAAAGATCGTGGTCAATAAAAACCTTGAGAGATGTAAGCCTATTGGGAATGGAAGCTGACAGCAAATGGGCACTTATTGCCAATGTAGCGGAAGATTCAGATGGAATAAGAAATAGGGCAGTATATAAACTTGCAGAATATATTGGTCTTGAATATACAAGTGAGATGACTTTTGTCGATGTCTATCTTAACGGAGGTTATTTTGGAACATATGAACTTACTGAAAAGATAGAAGCATCTAATAACAGAATGAATATCGGCAGTCTTTCAGAGGATAATAGCAAGACCAACGGAAAGCATTATGCAGAACTGAGTGGTGAAGTTATTGAAGTCACAAACGATGACGGCAGTTTTTATACCTATTCTCCAATCGAATCACCAGCCAATATTACCGGCGGTTATATTGTAGAAAGAAACTACGGAAACAAGTGGGCAGGCAAAAAGTATCGTTTTAAAACAGCTGGAGGAGAATGTTTCAATGTCAGAGAGCCTTCTGTTTTAAGTGAAGATGAAGCAAAATATCTGCTTTCTGTCTTCCAGTCTGTAGAGAATGCTTTGTTTGCGGATGATTATACTGATTCTCTGACAGGTAAGAAAATAGATGATCTGATTGATTTGGAAAGCTGGGCAAAGAAATTTCTTGTTGAAGAGATTTCAAAAAACAGCAGCGCAGGAACTACAAGCAGTTATTTTTACTTGAAAAGAAACAACGGCAGAATCTATGCCGGTCCAGTATGGGACTATGATAAATCATTGGGGACAACCGGAATATTCAGAGATGCCAAAGGTCTTACCTATTGTTCAATACACTCTATAAGCCCAACATACTGGTGGAAAGAAATTTATCAGTATGAGCCTTTTCTTGAAAAAGTAAAAACAATATATGCAGAAAGTGGTAAAAAAGCAATTGAGACTCTGCTGAATAACAATCTTGAAGAATGGGAAGCAGAAATCGCCAACAGTTTTATAATGAATTATTATCGCTGGAGTAACTCCTATGGTTATCTTGATGTGGTAAATGTTGAATCTTTAAAGAACAACGCAGGTGATATTGATTATTCTGTATCGTTTTTAAAGGACTGGCTTAAGGAAAGAGAAGATTTCCTTGATGAAATATGGATTGAAGATATAGTTTATCACAATGTCTATTTTTACAGCGGCAAGGATATAATCGACATATGGAGCATCGTTGAAGGAGAAGAAATTGCTGATTATAAGGAAGTTCCAGAGGGGTATTATCTTGAGGATATAAACACAGGTGAAACAATTGATGAACACACAGTTGTTTACAGGGAATATAATGTCAAATTGGAGAAGTCAGATGAAGATTAATTATAATGATGAAAAATTCAGACATGAGTTCAAATATCTGATTTCCAATACTGAAATGGCTGTCCTTAAGTCCAGAATCAAAGATATCTGTTCAATAGATCCTCATGTAGAAAATGGAATTTATAACATCCGAAGCATCTATTTTGATGACTACGACAACAACTGTTATTACGAAAACGAAAACGGAACAGATCCAAGAGAAAAGTTCAGAATAAGAATATATAACGGTTCTGATTCAGTTATTAAACTTGAGTGCAAAAGAAAAGAAAGAGGCAAAACCCTCAAAACATCTTCGTTATTGACCAGAGAACAGACAGAAGAGATAATAGCAGGAAAGATTCCGGATATTGATCCGAATAATAATCTTCTCAATAAACTGATATTATTAATGAGAACGAGACTGCTTAAACCGGTTGTCATTGTTGAATATGACAGAATACCTTATATTCATATCAACGGCAATGTCAGAATCACCTTTGACATGAATCTGAGTTCAAGTTGCCAGATTGATGATTTCTTTAAAGAAAGAGGCAGTAAAAGGCCGGTGATGCCGGCAGGATATCTTCTGATGGAGGTAAAATACGACGAATTCCTTCCGGATGAGATATACAGAGCACTACAGATAAACTGTCTTGAACAGACAGCATATTCAAAATACTATTTATGCAGAAAATATACATTGAAAGGCAGGTAAGAAAATGATTTCGATTAACGATGTATTAAAAAAGAGTTTCTTAAGCGGATTTGAATCCTCAGATATAAGCACAACTACACTGATTATGGTGCTTGCTTTGACAGGACTGATTGCAGTATATATTTTCTTCCTGTATAGAGTAATGACCAGAAAGACATTCTATTCAAAAACCTTCAATATTTCTCTTGTAGGTGTTGCGGTAATCACTGCAGCAATAATTGTCACAATTCAGTCAAGCCTTGTTGTGTCATTGGGTATGGTTGGCGCCCTTTCCATCATCAGATTCAGAACTGCAATCAAAGAACCTCTTGATCTTATGTATCTGTTCTGGTCGATAAGCACCGGTATTATCTGTGGTGCCGGTTTAGGAAAGTTTGCCGTTGTTCTTGCCGGAGCAATGACAGTTCTGATTGTTGTTCTTGATAAACTTCCTGTGAGCAAAAGCCCTAAGATTCTGATTATCAATTCAGCATCAACAGAAAATGAAAAAGAGATTTTTGAAACGGTAAAGAAGTATTCCAGATATGCAAATGTAAAAGCAAGAAACATAACTCAGAAATCTGTTGATTATACTTTTGAAATCAGAACAGCAAAAGATTCAGAACTTCTAAGTGAAATAAGAAAACTCTCCGATATAACCAGCGTATCATTACTTAGTCATGATGGAGAGGCAACTTTCTAAACATAGATAATATTTTAATTGCTAATTAAAGACACTATTTATTCAAGGTCAAAATCCTGGTAGGAACCAAGGAATTCAATCTTTAAGCCATCACTTGTATCAACACTGTACAGACCAAAGTTCTGTACGTATTTGTCAGTTACCGGTTTCCAGAAACCGTTAATGAATTCATCATCAATACTTGAAAGATAGATTAAGTCATAACCCGAAAGTTTGTCTTTCCATTCGTCAGTACTTAATTCTTTAAAAGAGAAATTATAAATATTAAAGATATCGACATCTATTGAATCGTCATTTGCGAATTCATATTTAAGTATCAGCCCAGTATAAATGCCCTTATTCTGATAGCATTCTACAATCAGTACTTTTTTATTGCGGCATAATTGAGTCATTACATACCTTGTACGTTGGTAGGAAAGTGCACTGATGTTGCCATCGTATTCTTTGGCAGGAATAAGGTTTCTATAATCTGATATGTTGGAAGCAGAAATGGTGCAGCAAAGTAACAGACATAGTACAGTTATTTTTCTGTATATGTTTTCCTCCTTCTTCAATAAATAAATTAAAGAAAAGAATACAAGACATATTCCTGTGTATAAATAACTGCCCATATATCTTTCGTATGATGCAAGACGAGGAGCTTCATATGAATTGAAAGAAAAGACATAAAGCAGAAGCATCATCAGGATATATCCAAGCGATCCCGCAAAGTATATTCCTGAAATAGAGAATCCTGTTTTATGCTGACCTGTTATAAATGAGAAAACCAGAATCAAAGCAGTTATAATCATGACATCCGAAACAAAAGTAATATTAAAAGGTTTAGTAAATATCTTCTTAGAATATAAAGCTTCTATAAAGCTTATTACAGTTTCCTTTTGATAAGCTTCTTTGAATTCTCCCTTTAAAAATGAAGTAATAGAAGACAAACTGAATTGACTTAAAGAAAACTGGGCATTGACATCTGCTCCAACACTGGTGATATATGCTTTCCAGGTAAAAAACGACGCAGATATAACAACAACCATAACAGCTATACTTAATAGATGCTTTCTGTCTTTCAGTTTTTTAAAGTCAGAGAGCACATAGAAGACAAGGACAATTAAGGAAAGTGGCAGTCCTACCTGTTTCATTGACACTAACGCAAAAAGACATAATGCGATATTTATATTTCTGAATCCGTCTTTCTCATATGCAAATACTATAAATAATGAATATGCTGTGAACAAACCAATAGCCCAATCAGTATAAATAGTATTGTATACTGTAAA
>DCHD01000042.1:64574-152509 GCA_002315565.1 Solobacterium sp. UBA1761
GTAAAAGGTAGCAACATGAAGATGATTACAGTAAGAATTATAGGAATAGTGTTTTTTCTGTCTTTGTTATCAAAAAGAGAAAGAACCGGAACAAACAGCGACATCATGAATGTATTCATCGCCCTGAAACAATAGGCTTCAGAATAAATACCGTTGGAAAAATAACACCATAACGTTTCAATAAGTGAAAAGAATGGTGGATAGTCTTTATGGATGCTTAAGACTGTTTCAGGTACAGAATAGAAAGTATCTAAACGAAGTATTTCCTTGACCATTGGTCCCCAAAAAGAAAATTCATCATAGAATCTAAAACCGGAATAACGGTTAAGAAAAAAGAAGTATACTGTCAGAATTTCAGATACAAAAAAGCCAACTGAAAAAATATTTCTTTTAAATTCAGACAAAACCTCTTTGTCGTGTTTAATAAGTGCAATTATTATTCTCAAGAATAAAGCAAGCGGAAGAATCCAACTGAGATAATATCCATAAGAAATATGGCCTGTAAGTCCAAAGAAAAAAAGAAACAGAAATCCTGAAATGAAGCTCAAAGGGAATACAATTTCATATTTCTTCTTTAATACAAAGACATAAAACCCTGTTGTCAAAGTAAGCCACAATATAGATATAAATAATGACATATATGTTAAGTATAGCATGTACACAATAATCAAAATATGGACCTGTAATTCAAAAAATAATGAGCATTTTGTATAATATCATAAGGAGAGAATGAACTATGTTAACAGTAATCGTACCTTGTTATAACGAAGAAGAAGCAGTCGGGTATTTCTATCCTGAACTGATCAGATATCTTAAACCAATGAAAATAGATTATGAAATCCTTTTTGTTGACGATGGATCGAAAGACAAAACCGTAGAAGAATGTCTAAAACTGAAAGAAAAAGATAAGAAGATCAGAATTATTTCTTTCTCAAGAAACTTTGGTAAAGAAGCTGCCATCCTGGCTGGACTTAGAGAATCAAAAGGTGATTATGTTGTGCTGATGGATGCGGATCTTCAGGATCCACCTAAGCTGCTTCCTGAAATGTATGAGATGGTATCTAATGGTGAATATGACAGTGCAGCAACATATCGTGTAACAAGAAAAGGTGAACCACCAATCAGGTCTTTGTTTGCAAGAATGTTCTATCTAATTATTAACAAGTTCATTGAAGTTGAAATCGTTGACGGAGCAAGAGATTATCGTCTGATGACCAGAAAGATGGTTGATGCTATTCTTTCTCTTACAGAATATAACCGTTTCTCAAAAGGTATATTTGCCTGGGTAGGATTTAAGACAAAATATATCGAATATGAAAATATTGAAAGAGTTGCCGGTGAGACAAAGTGGTCTTTCTGGAAACTGTTTAAATATGCAATAGATGGAATTGTTGGATTTACAACAGCTCCATTAAGAATTGCAACATATATGGGTACAATAGTTTCATTTATGGGTTTCTTATGGATGATGTTTATTGTTATCAAAGCACTTACAATAGGTGATCCCGTTTCTGGATATCCAAGTATGATGGCAATAATCTGCCTGCTTGGTGGAATACAGTTAATTGTTGTTGGAATTGTCGGTGAATATCTTGGAAAAACATATATGGAATCCAAGAGAAGACCAAACTATATTATTAAGGAAATCAGATAATGTTTATTGGAAATTATTTCTATTACGAACTGCCAGAGAGCCTGCCTCAGCTTACAACCACGAGTTTCTATTTCGTGGCTTTTGTATTTTTGACTTTTGTTCTCTGTCGCATTCTCAAGTGTGCAATTAGACCATATGCTATTCTTGCCTGTTCACTCTTTTTCCTTTATAGTTACGGAACAAAACACATTATTGCTGTAGTTGCTGTAGCAGCATTAAGTTTTATTGCGGGTTTAGTTCTTAATAAATATAAAAAATGGTATGTATTGGCACTGTCACTGTTGCCATTTGTGGGTTTGCTTGTTTATTTTAAGTATTTTAACTATGAAAGTCTGGGACTTGTATTCCCTTTAGGTCTTTCTTTTTATTCATTTAAAGTAATCAGTTATCTTGTTGATATATATAAAGACGAAATCGAAGTGGAACACAATCCGATTTATTATCTGGATTATGTGATGTTCTTCCCAGTTATAACTGCCGGTCCAATTCACAGATACGAAAACTTCAGAAAAGAAATCAGAGAATATAAGGAGTTTGATTACAAGGACGCCAAGGGTGGTGGTTTCCAGATGGTTCTTGGTGTCTATGAAAAAGTTGTATTCTGTGACTTTGTAGCATCTGTTGTTTCAAGATGCCTTAACAACGTTGAACTGACAGGTGTGAATGTGCTGATTGGTATTGTTCTATATTCATTTCAGATTTATCTGGACTTTGATGCTATATCAAATATTTCAATCGGTTGCAGCAGACTGCTTGGATTCAATATTGAAAAGAACTTTAATTCTCCTTATCTTGCAAGAACACTTAAAGAGTTCTGGTCAAGATGGCATATTTCTTTATCAACCTGGTTAAAGGATTATATCTATATTCCGCTTGGAGGAAACAGAAAAGGGAAGATCAGAAGATATATTAATCTCTTTATTACTTTCGTTGTATCTGGCTTATGGCATGGAAACACAGTCAATTTCCTCTACTGGGGAATTGCACATGCACTGATTCAGGTTGTTGAAGATATGATTATGTCTTTCTTTAAAGACAAAGTTAAGAACAAGATTGCCACCGCTGTTATTTCTGTTATCGGGGTGGTAATAAACTTTGCGATCGTGACATTGTTATGGCTCATATTTAAATATGAAAATATGGCTGAAGTATCGGCTGTTTTGACAAGGCTATCAGCATCTGGTTCATTTGATTTGGAAGCAATTGGGATGACAGTAAACGAACTTAGATGGCTCATTGTGGTTATTTCAGTTACAGTAATTCTTGATGTACTCAGAAACAACTTTGACATGATAGAAACATTCAACAGCACATTCTTTGTTATAAGATGGCTTGTTTATATTCTGATGATTGTTTCCTTCATGATTTTTGGTGTATATGGTGGCAGTTTCGATGCATCAGACTTTATTTACAGATGGTTCTAAAATGAAGAGAAGTATTAGATATATATTAGAGATATCTCTTAAATTGGTACTTGTAGCTTTGATTACACTGACCAGTTATGAGGTTTTGAATAGAGTATTCTATAACAACGAAGTTTCCCATGGAGACGATTTTAAATCTCTACCTGAGGATAGTATTGATGTAATAGTACTGGGAAGTTCACATGCGCAGTATTCTTTTGTTCCATCGTTCTTTTATGAAGAGACCGGACTTAATTCGTATGTGCTTGGAACATCATGCCAACCTTATCAGGTCAGTTATGAAATGCTGAAAGAAGCACTTAAAACACAGCAGCCACAGATGGTAATAATGGAAGTCTTTACTGCTCTGCCTCTTCGCAGTTCCTGTGAAGGAGATTTCTGCTATATCATGGCTGAATACCAGATGACAGGCAAAGAAAAAATAAATGTTATAAAGATGCTTCCTGAAGAGAAAAAGAATCAGTATCTGAATGACTTCTTCACATATCATAATGACTGGAAAACCAAAGAGTCTTTTGAACCTTTAAATAAAGAGGAGAATGAAATCAGTACTGGTTTTGGCTATATATTCCAGCATGCAAGAGCTAAACTTCCTGATAACTGGTGGCATGCAAGTCAATACGGATATGACATTGACATAGAGATAGAAGAAGATGATCTTGAGTCACTGAATGCCATTTATGACCTGTGTCAGAAGAATAATATTGAACTTCTTCTCTATAAGACCCCTGTAGATTCTTTCACAAGAGAAGATCAGAGCATGATGCATAAAATGTGGGAATGGGCTGATGAACACAGTGTTAAATATATTGATTTCTTTGCTGAAAGCAAGAAACTTTCATTTTATATGGGCATACATTCAGATGCATTCCATGCCTATATCAATGGTGCTTCAATGATCACAAGAAGAATATCCGATGAAGTAAATACTTATGAGATTGAAAGCTATGATTCAGAAATCCTGAAAGAAAATTACGAAACAGAAGAAAGAACATACACATACTACGCCTTACAGTATGAGACATATCCGATTACCTATCTTAAAAGGCTTGAGAACACATCAGGAATTGTCATAGTATCTTATCAGGCAAGCGGTTCCCAACTATATAAAACACTGTATAATGGTATTCTTTCACTTGGTGTTGACAGCAATTCATTTATAAACGGTTCAAATTATTGTGCTGTTATAGATGCAGGGAAAGTAGTAAGTGAAGGCAAAAACACTGTGGAAGTAAGCAATGCTGATTATGATGTTTCAGTTACAGAAAACGGAATAACAATAAATGGTGAAGAGCATCTTCGTAAAACAAACCTTCTGATAATTTATTACAACAAGGATACAAATGAAATAGTAGAAAAACAAATTGACCAGTATGCCAATATGGATTACGGCAGAGAATTCTACGATTGGGATAATGACCTGGATTTCTGATGAAAAAGATTATAGTATTCATTTTTAACTCGTTAAAAAACTGGATACAGGTTGCCATTAAGCTCGTGCTTGTGATGGCAATCGTTTTTGGTTGTTATGAATATCTGAATAAAGTGTTCTATAACAGAGAAATCAAAGGCGGAGACGACTTCAGAGCCCTTCCTGAAAACAGCCTTGATGTTGTTGTATTGGGTAGTTCACATGCCCAGTATTCTTTCGTTCCATCTTTTTTCTATTACGATTCAGGTCTTTACAGTTACGTAATGGGAAGCAGCTGTCAGCCTTATGAAGTCAGCTATGAAATGCTTAAAGAAGTACTTAAAACACAGTCTCCTAAACTTCTGGTAATGGAAGTATTTACTGCTATGCCTATGAGCAGCATGTGCGAAGGAGAGAGCTGTTATGTAAGAGCCAGCAACATGATGACTGGTGAAGAAAGAATAACGACAATCGGCTATCTTTCTGAAGAAAAGGCTGAAGAATATAAAAACGAATTTTTCAATTATCACAATGATTGGAAAACAAGTGAAGACTATTCGATAATACTGCCTTCAAACGTATTAAAAGAAAATAAACTTGATGGTGATTTCGGATACGTATATCAGGAAAATGAGGAAGGCCTTCCCTGGAACTGGTGGTTCGTTAAAAAATACAAAAACGATATCGATGTTGAACTGGATAAAACAGATGCAGACAGTCTGAATAAAATATATGAGCTCTGTAAAGAAAACGGTATTGAAATGCTTCTTTATAAGACCCCTATCGACAGTATCAGCCAGGAAGACCAAAGTTATCTTCATAAGGTATGGCAGTGGGCAGACGACAACAATGTAAACTACATTGATTTTACAGAAGACTGTGTAGATCTAAATCTTTTCATTCAGTATCATCTTGACTCATACCACGCCTATGTAAGTGGAGCAAGTATAATCACAGAACATATTGCTGAAAAAATAGATGAATATGGTTATTCATTCGAACATGAGCAGAATAAAGAGCTTGATTCTGTCTATATGCAGGGTGGACAGTTTGTTTCACTGGCAGCTGTAAGAAGTGAATCCGATCCATTTAAATATCTAGACAGAATGAAGAATTCCAATAACTATATTGTCATTAACTACAATCCAAAAAGCGGAAAGATGTCGAAAAGAATATATGAAAAGCTGCTGGAATTTGGGCTTGATGAGAATATCTTCAGCCGTGACAGAAGTTACTATGCAATCATAAGAAACAACGAAGTTCTTTCAGAGTCAAATGACTGCGCCTACATTGAAGGAGATGACATTATTTATTCATCTTTTGGATCTATTTCATATCAGTGGAACGGGATTACTGAGCGAAAGAACGCAGCGCTTTCAATTGCTTACATCAATCCAAAATCAGCTGATTACATCGTAAAAGACATTGATGTATATAGAGATTACGACTTGAACGAGACAAATTATAACCATCAATAACGGTTGCTGTTAGTAAACAGTGCAGTAAAGTGGTAAAATAAGTCATATGTTTAAATTCCTGAAAAGCAAAAAGAAAAGAAAAATATTTGTAGTAGTAATTACTATTGTATTTTTATCAATAGCCGGGTTTTTTTCATATCTGGCAATAAGCGGAGTTAAACAGCTAGTTGGTGTTGAAGAAAAAGATACCAGCAGAAATATCGAACCATATAACTACTATCTGAGAGTTAATGCCACAGATTATCAGCAGGAACTTTTTGATGAACTAAAAGAAATCTGCAAGTCAGAAGTAATTGATTATGAACAGCTATCAGCATCTGTTGCAAAGAACTTTGTTGCTGACTTCTATACCTGGAGCAATAAAAAAGGATCATACGATGTCGGCGGCATGTGCTATACAAACGAAGATTTAAGGCTTAATATGTACCAAAAAGCCAGAGATTTATATTACAGCAATCTGAATAAATATATAGAAGAATATGGAAGTGAAAGTCTTCCTGAAGTTGAATTATGTACAACTGAATTAAGAAGAGTGGACGAATATGAAATGGATGGTGTTTCATGTCCACGCTATCAAATAAAAGTAAGATGGACATATAAAGAAGGCAGTGTATTAACCGATGATATGCAATGCAGCCTTGCTATATATCTGCTGCTCAATGAAGGAAGAATGGAGATAGTTGAAGCTTATGAATCGCACTAGACTAGTCAGAAATTCTAAATTAGGCAATATTGTACTTATATCATTTGCCTTTTTATCACATATTCTCATGGGGGTTTTTGTCTATCTCTGCAAGGGCTATTACAACCTGTCGAAGAGCACAATGATTTCACTTCTGGGTGTGGCAATAGCAGTTCTTATTCTTGCCGATATCCTATGTGTAATATGGTTTAATCATCGTGACAAACTGGCAAAAATAATTTCCATAATTCTTATTACCATAGTAACGCTTGTTGCTTCTGCTGGAGTTGTGGTTTTATTCAAACTGAACAGCGATGTAAATAAAGTAATAGACAATGGCGGTTCTGAACAATATGAAATGGTTTATGTTTCATATGTTTCTTATGACACCACATATGATTCAATCGAAAAGATAAGTGGAAAGAAAGTCGGTTACATTCAGTCAAGCGAAGCTGGAGTAGGAAGCCTTGGCATGGAATATCTTGAGGAAGAAGGTATAAGTGTAAACTATCAGATGTATTCTTCTCAGGATGACCTTTTCTTCGCCTTGATTGCTGGCGATGTTGATGCGGCAATTTTACCGAGTGCATACCAGCAGAAATATGTTAATGATACAAACATTGATTATTCAGAACACCTTGAAAAGTGTAATCTGATTTATTCGTTTGAAAAGAAAATAAAGACTGGTGAAAACGAAAATGTTGATAAAGACTTAACAATTGAACCATTCAATATACTGCTTATCGGTTATGCGCCAGAGAATGATTCATATGGTCTTTCAGATACAATTATTTTGGCTTCTGTAAATCCACAGACTCTTACTGTCGGACTTACTTCAATTGCCAGAGACTCATACGTACCGATTGCCTGCTATGGTAACCAGAGCAGCGACAAGATCAACGCTGCAAGAGGCGTTTCAAGACAGTGTCTGATGGATACTGTATCCAATCTACTTGATGTTGATGTTGAACTTTATGTTGAAGTAAACTTCAAAGGTCTTGTAAGTATCGTTGATGCTGTTGGTGGAATCCCAATCTATTCTGAAGAAGATTTCGTTGGCCAGACTTCAAGTACTGAACGAGGCGAATACTTTATAGAAATACCAGCTGGTTGGTATTGGGCAAACGGTGAAGAAGCACTATCTTTCGCAAGAGAAAGACATGCTTTCTCTGATGGCGACTTCGCAAGACAGAGACATCAGAAACAGGTTATCTTAGCTATCGCAGAGCAGATTCTTGAAGTCAGAAGTATCAACACTGTCTTAAGTGTTATGGAAGCTGCTGGAAACAATTTCTCAACCAACCTTTCACTTGATCAGATTACTAATCTATTCAATTATCTGATGAGTGTTGATACAAATCCGACAGGTTTAACAATAATGGATTTGATTAACATCGTAGATATGCGTATTACTGGATATTCTTCATGGCATTATAACACACAGGTTCACCTTCCTTTATGGATTTATAAATTGTATCAGGGATCCATAGATGAAACAAAAGAGAATGTTGCCAATATATTAAGCGGAACTGCTTTTAAAGAACCAAACGAAAACTATGCATACTATTATGATTGGCCATATTATCTTCCTAAATACTATTCAACTGTTTTTGATGAAACACAGGTACATGAAGAAATGCCGGCCTACTATCCAAACCTGACTGGTATGACATATGAAGAGATAATGACATGGGCAAGCAAGAATGGGGCAACTGTCAACGTTGAAGAATTAAGCACTGATGGTTATCCAGAATCACAATGGGGCAAGATTGTAAAGCAGTCTGTTTCATATGGTCAGCTTGTAGCTGATTATCCAAGTGTAACAATTACTGTTATTGGACCTATCGGTCCAAAGATGCCAAACTTTGTTGACGAATATATTGAAACAGCAACAGAGTGGGCTAAAGAAAATAGCTATACAGTTTCAGCCGAGGTTATTACAGTTGATTCTAAAGATTATAATGCGCTTAAAGCCGGAAAGATAGTTTCCCAGACACCAAAAGCAAATTCCAGCATCAAAGAAGGTGGAACTTTAAGCATCAAGTATTATGATTACTTCACTATAGATGCTACAAAGACATTTGTTAATAGCACTGAAACAAATACCCTAGCAAATGCAAAGATCTGGATAAACAAGTATATGAAATTCCCAGATACTGTTGTCTATAAACCAGTGGTTACTGATGATACATCACTTTCTTCAAGCAACAGAATTGTATCTGCAGTATTTGCCAACGGAAATGTTACAGCGCTAAATAACAGTAAAACTTTGGTAATCAGTTATTATGTAAAAGCAGAAAACTTCGATATAAAAATTGAAACTTCCGGACAAGGAACAGTTACAGGGGCAGGATCTCACAGCAATGCCGTACCGGCAACAGTAACTGCAACCCCAAATGATGGTTATAAGTTTGCTGGATGGTATGAAGGTAGCAACCTTGTTTCAAGCGATTCAACATATACATTCAATGTTGAAAGAAACATTACTTTAACCGCAAAATTTGTGGAAAAGAACAAGGTTAAAGTATCTGTTTCTGCAGGTACGGGTGGAACTGCTGAAGCAAATAAAACCGAAGTATATGAAGGCGATGCAGTCACTTTGACCGCAAACGCTAACAGTGGATACAGGTTTAAACAATGGAGTGATGGCAATGCCTCAAGTACCCGTACTATCAATCCGACTGCTGATTGCACATATACTGCAGAATTTGTTAAGGAATATACAATAACAGTAAACAACGGTTCTGGTTCAGGAACATATGTCGAGAACCAGAAAGTTCAGATATCGGCAAGCACACCAGAGGGTCAAACATTTGTTCAATGGAACGATGGCAACACGAACAGTTCAAGAGAGATTACTGTAACTGGTGATGCAACATATACCGCTGAATTTACAAGCGCTGAGTAAATAAAAAGTTCCTGTACTGATAAGATGATTAGACAGGAACTTTTTTGTTGCTTATTTACTGATTAGTTTGTAGACATAATATTCATTTATTTGTTTTACGACAACAGCTTCAGCATTTGGATAATAGTATTTACGGATGTATTCAACGATGTCATCGATGTCCCTGTCATCAATGAAATATGCTTTCTCATTGTTTACGATATCTCTGTAATAGTTGGTTATGCCGTATTTCTTCTGAATTGAAGTAACTAGTGGACTGTTTGTTGTCCATTCTCCAAGCCCCTGAAGATTGGCAAGGAGAGGTCTTTCAAATGTTACGAACAATGAGTCAATAAAGTCCAGCGTATCGGTTTCCCTTTTTACATAAAGATGATCAGCATCTTCGTTAATCTTGTTTAGAATATATAGTTTATTATCTTCTTCAAGATAATCTTCGTAGTGTTTATATTTCAGATCTTCAAAATTATAGGATACAAGGACCAAAACAGTAACAGCCATTCCAAGCAAAGTTACTTTTTTAATAGACACTTCTTTCAGATAATAAAGAATAATCAGAACCAAAGCTACTAAAAATCCTGAACTTACGCGATATACGAACACACAGTTTCGTTTGTAAAAGGCTACAAGGTTACACACAACAAACAGAATACCGGTAATACCGATTGCTGTATAGTCAATAAATGAATGTTTCTGAGTGAAGAATATCAGAAGCAGAAGTGATGCCACAAAAACAAGCGAAGTGAGATTTCTGTTATTTACAATATGTCTGTTAAAACCGATAATAAAGTCTTTTATGTAGCTCAAATTAAACTGCGTTGTTTCTTTGACGGAGATCAGTTCCTTCATTGCTTCGTTTGATAATACATCTGGATCGTTGAAATTCCAGTTCAGATATAGAGTCATGGTTTCATCATCTATGCCATATTTATTGTAGGTATCTTTATAGGTTTCGTAATCTGGCCAACCTTTATCCATTAGTGAAATTCTCAAACTGTTGTACTCTTTGAAGGATTTCCATTCATCTGAACTGAATGATACATTTTTCACGACATAATAAACACCAAGCAGACAAACAGCAATGGTTGCGGTGATGGCCAGCTTTTTCAGATAATTATCAATTATTCTGTTCTTTAAGTTTAAATAACTATGATATAGTCCAGGGATAAATAATGGTATACAGATACATGAAGTAGCCATAAAGACAGAACGTCTCATGCAGATGCTGTTGAAGAGAATCAGAATCCCAAGGATGCTTATCTTATTTTCTTCCTTTATCTTGTGATTTATCAGGAAATAAGATGCGATTGTTGTCAAATAAACGGTCTTTGTATACTGCAGTTTAGTATATAAATCAAAAGATACAAGAATTATTAGAACAAGACAAACTGCGAAAAGGCTCTCTTTTCTGTTGGCAAATACATAAAGGATTGAAGAGAACGCCAGTATCAGGAATGTAATCTGATACAGCTCATACCATGGAATGCTTGTAGTGATTGAATATAATGAAGAAAGAATAAGGCCAGGAATATATCCAATACATATCATATTGGCCTCCGGTTCGCCAAACCCACCGCTGCAGATCATCTTTAATGTGAAATCATCAATCGTTTCAAATGAAGAAGCAAAGAAAAGATAGAAGAACAGGCTGATCAGAATAGACAGCCTATAAAGTTGATTCTATTGTTTTTATTGATAAATAGACTTCCTACTTTGTTCAATAAGTTTTTCATGTGTTATCTCCTGATAAGGCCTTTGATTTTTAACAGTACTTCTTTGATATATTCTCTGTTTACCAAAAGAAGCAGAGCAATACATAAAATCTCAATCAGATAATTCTGCATATTTACTTCAACCCATGCTTCACAAATAAGTGTCAGCCAGGAAAGATAGACAACAGTATTAACTTTTTTGTTGAGTCTATCATTGCAGTATACTTTTCTCACGATATAAATTACAAAGCTTGAAACAGCAGTAGCAACAACCGCCCCCTGTATGCCGAAGTAGTGAACCATCAGTATATTCATCACAAGATTTGTAAGAGCTCCAAGAATGGCAGAAGTAGCCATAGGCTTTGTTTCTTTCTTTGCCGAAAGTATAGGACCAAGTAGTCCAGATGCGGTATTGAGCAATGAAGAAATCAGCAGTGCAGGAACATATCTCCACGCTTCAAAGAAGTCGTTGGAATATAAGAAATATGCTAGTGGTCGACACAGGAAAATAAGACCCGCACAACAGAGTGACATCAGAAAATTTACATAGATGAAAGTATTTGAATAGAAATCGTTTGTGTTTGTTCCATCTTTTTCCGATACAGCAGATATCTGCCATGCCTGAGTAAAGATATTCTGTACGACATTCAGGATTGTTGGAATCTTATATGCAATAGATAAAAGACCGACTGCAGCTGAATCAAGCAGAATTTTAACTACGTATTTATCAAGTGAATCGTTTACTATCCAGCTTATTGATGTCACAATCAGAGGTACACAATAAGCAATCATCCTCTTTTCCAGATCTTTATCTCTTTTTGAAAGAGAAACATAACTGAAGTATTTAAGCCTAATGATGTAGTAGATTGAAGTAACTGCCTGAGCTACGATATTTGCTAAAAAGAAAGAAGCAACACCAAGTCTTAAAACAACAAGGAATAGAATGTTTAATGAAAGAGTTACAAAGGTAGATATTACTCCAGCAATACCAATGTCAGTTACCTTTTCAAGTCCTTTGGCAAATCCAGCAAAATATTGAGAGAAAATATTGGTAACGAAATACAGGATTACAAGAAGTTCGAAGTTTTTGAAGATTGCTGTTATTTCAAACAGTTTATTGAGTCCGATTAAAGAACAGGCAATAAGTGAAGCGACAAGAATATACTTAAGACCTAATGATGCTATGTTCTTTTTATCTTCGTTTCTGTCCATCGAGAACCTGACAACGCTATCACAGATGTTAAGAGTCAGAACCGGAATAGCCAAAGACATAGTAGTCATAATAATGTCATAATCGCCATAGTCTGAAGTTGTAAGAATGCTTGTATAAATCGGCACCAGAAAAAAACTGAGTAATTTACTGGAGAAATTACTTATGGTGAAAATGGACATATTTTTTAAAAGATATTTGTACTTGTTATCCATTAAAGAATATCCTTCAGGGAATCAACTACAGATATGTTTTTATAGCCAAGTTCTTTATTGTTTAAAAGATTAGTAATATCTTTAGAAAGTCTGTTTGAGAGTTCTGTTTTTTCAACATCGCACTCTTTAAACAGAAAATGGGCTCTTGGTGGATTATCCAGGCAGGCATTTAAAGACATAATGCTGCTTGATAAAGATGAAAGAAGTACATTCTTTGTAAAATCGCCATTCAGTTGGATTGCTTCCCAAGGAATTGATGAATTTTCATCAATATTAAAGCCTTCCTGTCTGTAGGATTCGATATTATCTCTTGGATGAACTTTAAGCACAAGATTCTCGTTTCCGACCAGGTCCCTGAGTCTTCTCAGCATATCTTTTTCCCCGATATCAACACCGGTATCGAGAACGATTCCAGTTCCGAAATAAATATATTTATAAGTATATGGTTTTATTTCTTTATCAGGGAAGAATATACTTTTGATTATTCTTTTGAATTCAATGTCTGTATCTTCAATTTTAGGAATCTGATAAGTCTTATATGGACCTTTATAGGCAGACGGAGAATAACAATAGAAATATTCAATGTCATCGGCAATGTTTTTCCTGCCAAGTTTATTTCTCAGGTTATAGATCTTGTTGTATCTTCCATCGGTGTGCTGGTCATGTGAGACTGTATATGAAAGCATACCTTCTTCTATTACATTTCTGATGATTTTTGGATTGTGCTTAGACAGATAGGCAAAGATAATGTGTTCCATCTGTCCTTCATTGAAACAGATAAGTTCATCGTAATTGTTTCCGACTTTCAGGTCTTTACCAAAGATCTCAAGGATATTAAGTTTCATGAAATCTGTTCTTGTAGAATTGGCATTGTATTCATATCCTGAAGCATCAATATAATACACTTGATTAAACAGATTGCACTTTCTAAGATTGTCGGCAACCTTGTCAGCATTTCTTGAATGTTGAGAGATTACGATTGAACATTCATCATCTTTTTTGATAGTAAGTTTCATTCTTACTGCAGTAATCAGCTGGAAGTAAGTGTTGGCTGTAAATAGAATTTTACTCATACGATTATTATACTAAAATAACGATATTTAGTATAATTCATATATGGTTGTTAATAAGTTTAAAACGTTTGTAAAAGAGCATAAATACCTTTGTATTATGGCTATGGCAATAGTACTTGGTGTGCTTGTAATATATATTCCTTCATTTATTTCCGGCAAGTATTATGTCGGTGGAGGAGACATCAAAACCCAGAACTATGAGTATTATCTTCTTGCAAAAAGGGAAACACTGAATGCACTTAAAAACGGTACTCTTCCCTTTTACTCGTTTGTTCTGTTTCTAGGCAATAATATCTGGGCATCTAAACCGGATTATCTGCTTGATCCGTTCAATATCATTACCTACATACTTCCAGTTGATTTCTATTTGATAAATGATTTTATCTGTATAGTAAAACTTCTGACTGCAGGTATTGGAACTTATCTGGTTATCAATAAAATATACAGAAATGAAAAAGCCGCAGCACTCGGTGGCTTCCTTTTTGCGATGTCAAGTTATGCGGTGTACTTTACTTCACAACCTGCCTTCCTGTCATTTTTTGCGATTGTTCCTTTCTATCTTTTAGGAATTGAACTTTATCTGAGCGAAAAGAAAAAAGGTTTGTTTATTGCGACAGTATTTCTTTCTTTTCTAATCAGCTATTATCTGTTCTTTGCTTTGACAGTATTTACACCGGTTTATTTCCTTTATCGTTACTACAATATCAACGGCTCATTTAAGGGATGGTTCAAATCAGCACTTATTCTGATAGTTTACTATCTTATTGGATGTCTGCTGTCCTGCTTCTCACTGGTTCCAGGAGCTGTATATGTTCTTGGTAATGACAGAGTGGGCAAGTCGTCACTTTCATTTACTTATGATGATATAAAGATATATCTTCATCTTATCTATTCAAGGCTTGTTCCTAGCCAGTCATATATTTATGCGAATAATGTGTTCGATAACTCCAGTCACACAATCAGAGAAATGTGCCTGTTTACTTCTTCGTTTGTAACGGTAGTTATCACTCAGCTTTTAAGTGACAGAAACAAAATATTCAGAAGATCAACCCTTATTCTTTATCTTGTAATGGCTGTTTTGGCGTTTGTTCCATATGGCAGTTCTTTGATGAACGGATTAAGTGAAGTGTGTTTCCGCTGGACATTTATCGTCGTATTTATTGATGTGTTGGTATGTTCAAAGTATTTTATCGAACTGGAATCAGTAAACAGAAAACATGTCTATATTATTGCTTTTATAAGTATTGGAATAATACTGGCGTCATTCCTTGCTGCAGTATCATTTGAAAGTTCATCTTTAATTGATTATAAAGATCAGCTGATAATCACGCTGATTACCGTTGTAGCTTTAATTCTTGTATCTTTATTTATCACTAACAGAAAAGTATTGACAGTCATCATTGCAGCTGAGGTTATTATTGCGTGTGGCTATAAAGGCTATAACAGTATTGATTGTGGAGTTTCCAAATCATATGTTGTAGCTTCAGAAACAGTGCTTTCAGATGGTCGTGACTATAATCAGCTGAATGATTATCTTGACAGTCTTGAAGAAGGCAACGAAAAAGAATTCTACAGAGTATATGTTCCTTTCGATACAGTTTACTGGGCAAATTCCACCAACTTCAATATTATCTATAACCTGAAAGGTTTGATGACCTATGATTCTCTTTTTGCCCCTTCGTTCTCGATTCTTCGTGACATAGTGAGAACCGACATCACTAAAACTTTATCTTGGGACTTTGATATTCAGAATAAAGATCTGATCAATCTGTACAGTACTAAATATTCAATCACAACACAGAAAGAAGAAATTCCTTTTGACAACTATGAAATTTTAGACTATTACAGGGATTCAATGTATATTGCAAAGAATTTGGATTATAGACCTCTGGGTGTTACATATACAGAATATATGAATTACTGGGATCTTGAGAAAGTTTACAACAACGACCCTGCAAAATTTCTTGACAGCGTTGTCTGTTACTATGGATTCAGCGAAGTCATGAAAGATGAACATCAGCATTATCTTCACGACATCGAATACGGAAACAACAGATTGTCAGGATACGTTGAAACTGATGATTCCACATTTATGGTTCTGTCTTTGCCTTATGAAAAAGGTTGGACCATAAAGATTAACGGTAATAAAACGTCCTATTTTGAATGCAATGGCGGTCTTATCGGATTTGCTGTTCCAGCAGGAGAAAACTATGTAGAAATGAGTTTTGTACCAGATGGATTTAAAGAAGGATGTCTTTTGTCCCTTGTTGGCATTATCCTATTAGGTATCGTCAACACAGACGTGTTTAAAAAGGTGAAATATCGTAAATTGAAGCGATAATGTATGTGGAATATAATGATTACTATGAAAAAGATTGTTAAATTTATCAGAAATAACATATATACCGACATTGTAATAATGTTTGTTGCTGCTGTTCTGGCGGACGTTTCTGTCAGACTGAATGTCGAATTCGGCATGTCAGGAATGCCTTTCCTGTTTGATTTTGCTGTGCTTTCAGGAATTTCTTTAATTCTGATTCTGTTTAATAGAAAAGTAAGAAATATTATTGAACTTGTTATCGTCATTGTTACGGCGGCTTATTGCTTCTCAATGACCATGCATTATGAGTTCTTTGACACATTCTTTACTTTGAAAAAACTGACTGTTGCCAGCGAACTGGTAAGTGTTTTACCGGAAGTGCCAACAAAACTGCACATAAAACAATTGCTTTTTGTTCTTCCAATCGTAATGATGACAGCCTGTGTTGTTATTGACAAAAGACACGAAGAGACTGTTAAAAGAAGGAAACTTTTTGTTGTAATGATGACAGTTGTTTTATCTGCAAGTTTATCACTCATCTATGTAAAACTTAAATCACAGAAAGGTGACTGGAACTCAGATAAGTATCTTCTTAAGAACTGTCAGAATAAGAACCGTTATTTTTCACGTTTTGGTGTATATACCTATGCTGTATATGATATAAAGAACATCATTGAAAAAGACCCTGCTGCTCAACTGTCTGATGAAGAGTATCAGGAACTTGAACAGTTTGTTGAAAATCATAACGATTCATGTGACAACGATATGACAGGAATCTATGAAGGAAAGAACCTGGTGCTTGTTCTTGCTGAATCATTCAGTAAATATGCAATAAGTGAAGAACTGACACCAACGTTATATAATATTGCTTCAAATGCAACAAACTTTGATAATTACTATGCACCTTTGTATCTTTCAGCTACAGGTGACAGTGAAAATATCTCTCAGACAAGTATGTTTCCTTCGGTAGATTATGGAACAACTTCATATACTTTCTATGACAACAGCTTCCCATATTCATTGGCCAACCTGTTTAAAGAAAAAGGTTATGAACCAAACAGTTATCATTCATATGTCACTAACTTCTATAATCGTGAGTTGTTCCACGAATCGCTGGGATTTAATACCTTCTATGACATAGATAAACTAGGTATGGAGTTTGGAGAATATTATCAGCACGGCATCAACTGGCCATATGATGAAGAACTTTTCAGATCAGTTGTAGGTCATACGAATACTGATGGCACATTCTATGACTTTGTCATAACGACAAGTGGACATATGCCATATGACAAGAGCAGAGATGAGTTCTATGGCAATCTGAAACTCATTGAAAACAGCTCATATGCAGATCTTGATCTGGAGGCAAAATGTTATCTGGCAGCTCAGATGAATTTTGATAAGGGTATGGAAGCACTGCTTGAAGAACTTGATAACAGAGGTGTGCTTGAAGATACAATTATTGTTATTTTTGGTGATCATTATCCATATGGAATTGAAGGCGAAGAATCATATAAAGAAGTAATCGGTGAGACCGGATATAAAAAATACAAAGCCCCTTTTATCATCTATGACCCATCCAATCCTGAATATCAGGTAATTGATACTTTATGTTCTACATTTGATATTTATCCAACAATCTGCAATCTTTTTAATCTCGATAATTCCAAGGCATTCATGGTTGGTAAAGATGCATTTGAAGAAGATGGACACACAGTATACTTTATGGACAGAAGCATTCTTACAGATGATTTCTACTATGAAGCTATTGAAGGAAGTGTAGAAGTGCTTTCTGAGCATTATGAAGATGAAGATTTCAGTGAAGCTTTCAAAGAAGCAGAGGATATGTTTAAATACGGTCAGGAAATACTTACAAGCAACTATTTTGGCAAAGACGAATGAAAAAACTGATTACATCATTACTAGTGCTGATTATGTGTACAGCCTGCATCTCTCAGGATGGTGTCAACAAAGATGACTTCAAGAATCAGGGAAAACTGAAGTATCCGTGGTATGACAATTATTTTGTAGTGGCTCATGCATTTGGAGGAATCGATGGTTACGACTATACAAATACTTATGAAGCACTTGTAGAAAACTACAACAAAGGCACCAGAGTATTTGAGATAGATCTTTCACATACCAGTGATGGTGAACTGGTTTTGCTTCATGAGTGGAAACAGTACCATGAAGTATTTGGTTTGGGTGAAAATGAAGGATGGAAAAAAGAAAGTTCCGAGTATTTCCTTAATACAAAAATATATGATAATTACAGCACTATGACTTTTGATTATCTGTTGAAGATAATGAATAGAGTGCCTGACTTTTATATCGTAATAGATAGCAAAACCTTTACAGTTGATGAAACAAAAGAAATGTACGACGAAATAGTAAGTCGTGTGAACAGTGTCAACAGCAAGCTTATTAAAAGAATAATTCCTCAGGCTTACAGTGAGGATATTTATGACGTTTTGACAGAATATGATTTTCCAGATGTAATACTGACTTTATATGCCATGTATGCAGATTCAGATGGAGAGAAGATATACAACATTGTCGAGTCAAGAAAGATAAAAAACGTAGTGATGCATATGGATGACAGTTGGGCTGTAAGAGTAATTGAAGATGTACGCGATTACGCTTCTTATAGTACTACGTGGACTAACGATGATTTCAATATCTATATCCATACTATCAACGATTTTGATAAGGTGGATTATATCGTATACGAAGAAGGTTTCAGTGGTATATATTCTGATTTCATTTCTGAAACGGAGTATCTTGAACATTTCAGAAACAACAACCAGTAAGGGAGTTTTATGAGCAAACCATTAGATTATTTAAAACTGCAGCTTGTTGTTGCAATATATGCTTCTGTATCCATAGTTGCAAAATTGGCATCTGGAGAAAGTTTTCTTTCATTCAGATTTTGTCTTTTCTATGGTTTAGAAATTCTGTTTCTTTTTGTTTATGCCATATTCTGGCAACAGATACTTAAACGTTTCCCTTTGAATGTTGCATATCTAAGTAAGGCAACTACTATTATCTGGGGTATTGTAATCGGATATTTTGTATTCAACGAGGCTGTTTCTTTGACCAATATTATCGGTTCTGTAATTATTGTTGCAGGCATAATCCTTGTGGTTAGTGGAGAAAATCGATGATCAAGTATGTAATTATGAAAGTGCTCGGTGTTGCGGTTGCTGCAACATCACAGATATTATTAAAAAAATCTGCCGGAATGGAACACAAGAGCAGAATTTATGAATATCTAAACATCTATGTAATATTTGGTTACGGGCTATTGGTTTTAAGCACCCTGTTTTCTATATTTGCTTTAAAGGGAATTACATTGGCTCTTTCAATGGTAATCGAGTCTTTGAATTATATTCTTATTCCTATTGCCAGCAAGCTGTTTCTGAATGAAAAGATGAATCAGAAACAGTACATCGGTATGATGGTAATTGTCGTTGGAGCAATCGTATTCAACATTAATCTGTAATCAGTAAATATAGTAACCGTGTCTGCTGGTACTGTCACTGACTGAGTTATTGAAATCCATATCTTTTATGGATTTTTTTATGATTTTATGGTTATTCATTTCCTCAATATCTTTTTCATTAAAAATGAAACGGATATGGCTTTCTTTCTGATGAGCAGATTTTGTATAGTCAGGTTCTTTTCCGCTTGCTGTATCGATGACCATTTTCAGAAAGTCGTAGCCGGTTGATAAAGGAACAAGATCAGAGCCGATGCAGTCTCCACCCATTCTGGCACCCGTTTCTATAACCCATAACTCATTTTTGTCATCAACTCTGAATTCAGTGTGTCCCGCACCATATTCAATATGTAAAGAGTCGAGTACTCTACAGATAATGTTTTCATCGATACTGATATCAGCAGGTTCATCATGTCCTGTTTCAATAAAGTGTGGTGCTCCTGTTGTATGCTTTTCAGTTAATGATAAAATAGTGTGCTTTCCATTAAAAGATATTGTTTCACAACTGTATTCTTTTCCTTCAATATATTCTTCAATAATGCAGGCTTTCTCAAATGAAAGCTCTTTTGAACTTTCAAAACATTCACAAAGCTCTTCATAATTATTGACTTTATAGATACCTCTACTGCCTGAACGGTCTGTTGGTTTAACGATTAAAGGATAGCGGAAAGATTCAAGTTCAGCTCTTGTTGGTAGTGTAAAAGACTTCATGAATTGAGGACACAGAATCCCGTTACTTCTGAAGGCTTTTCTCATTTCGTATTTATTGCATGCCAAAACATCTGTTATCTCTTTGTTACATCTGATATTGAGCTTTCTTAGCACATAATTTACTGTCAGTTGTGTAATATCTGATCCGATAGACACACAGCTTTTTATTCCTTTGGAAACGATATCCTGATAGATGGTTTCTTTTTCAACAACGCTTATCGGTACAAAAAAATCAGCGATCTTTTCACCGACATCGCCGCACCTCCAGGCATATACATAAGTTGTATATCCTAGCTCCTTGCACTTTTCAATAAGCGGTACCTGAAATTCCGAAGCACCGATTATTGCAATTTTATTTTCTGTCATTTTTAATTTCCTGAATTATATATTCAGGTCTTCCTTTTGTTTCGTTGAAGATGTTGCCGACATAGATGCCAACACCGCCGATACTTGCCATCATGAATCCGCCCATCAGGAAAATAGAAGCAATTATACTTGTCCATCCTTCAGGCGCTCCCTGTCCGACAATAAAAAGGACAACCTGTATAAGAAGATACAGAAAAGCGATAATCGCAATAACGATTCCAAACTTTGCCAAAAGTTTCAGCGGCTTGTTGGACTGCGATGTCAGCATATCAATCGCAAGATTGATTTTCTTTGAGAAAGAATATGATGATCTACCTTCTTCTCTTTCGTCTCCTTCAATTTCCAATGTGCTTGTTTTATATCCCATCCATGAAAGAACGTTTATATAAGAACGGTTACTTTCCTTGATTGAATTATATTTATCAACAACTCTTCTTGTAGCAATTGAGAAATTGCCGATTTCAGGATCGTAGTATCCTTCAACAAGCGAGTTGTATACTTTATAGAAATTTCTTGAAAGGAACATGGTCAATGGAGAATCTTTTCTGTCTTTGCGTTTAACAAAAACAATGTCATATCCCTTTTTGATTTCATCAAATAAATCAGTTATCGCTTCAGGTCTATCCTGCAGATCGCAGTCCATCAGAATTACATATTCACCTGAACTGTATTCCATTCCGGCATTCGTGGAATGAATCTGACCGAAGTTTCTTGACAGATTGATGCCTACAACTTTCTTATCTGTAGCACAAAGCTTTTCAATCTCTTCCCATGAATTTTTTGGGCAGCCATCATTAACAAGGATGATTTCATAATCATCTGTGATTTTCTTTAATGTTTTTGTAAGTCTTTCATGTAATGGTTTTAAAGCACCAGGACAGCCATATACAGGAATGACAACTGATATTTTCAACATAATATAAGTTTAAAACATTTTCAGCCATTAAATAAAGAATAGTGATAAATGATACAATTATTTAGTAAGAGAGGGCTTTTTTGTTATGAAAATTATTGCGATTATTCCTTCTAGATATGGATCAACACGTTTCCCAGGTAAACCACTGGCTTTAATATGTGGAAAGCCAATGATTGAATGGGTATACAACAATGTTAAAAAAGTAAAAAGAATTGACGATGTATATGTTGCTACAGATGATGAAAGGATCTATGACTGTGTAACAGGTTTTGGTGGTAAAGCACTTATGACATCTGATAAGCATACCTGTGGTACAGACAGACTTGCTGAATGTGCAGAAATCCTCAAACTTGATGATGAAGATATTGTTTTGAATATCCAGGGTGACGAGCCAACAATCAGAGAAGAGATGATCAATGACCTGATTGCCACTTTCGATGATCCTGAAGTATATATGGGCACATTAAAGAAAGAAATCACTGAAGAAGGCGAAATTGAAAATCCTAATGTTGTTAAGGTTATCAATGACTTGAATGGCAATGCTATTTATTTTTCAAGATACACAATCCCTTATGTAAGAGATGAAAAGAACAAGGCACTTGTTAAACACTATAAGCACATTGGTGCTTATGGCTATAAGAAGTGGTTCTTAATGAAATATTCCAATACTCCTAAATCAGGACTCGAAATCAGCGAATCACTTGAACAGCTAAGAGTTCTTGAGAATGGCTACAAGATTAAAGTAAATGAGACTAAATATCAGACTGTCGGTGTAGATACACCTGAACAGATTGCTGAAGTTGAAAAACTTATAAAGGGTTAATTATGGCAAAATTCACATTGATTGCAGGACCATGTGTAATTGAATCAGAAGAATTATGCATGCAGGTTGCAAAAGAAGTTAAAAAGATTGCAGAAGAACTTGACTTAGATTATTACTTCAAAGCTTCATATGACAAGGCCAACAGAACCAGTATCAACGGTTACAGAGGTCATGGTATGGAAGAAGGTCTGGCGATTTTAAAAAGAGTCAAAGAAGAAGTAGGTGTAAAGATTGCTACTGACGTACATGAATCATGGCAGGTAGAAAAGGTTGCTGAAGTTGCTGATATCATCCAGATTCCTGCTTTCTTGTGCCGTCAGACAGATTTATTAGTGGCTGCTGGCAAAACAGGAAAGATTGTCAACATCAAGAAAGGCCAGTTCCTTGCTCCATGGGATATGAAGAATGTCGTCAAGAAGGTTGAAGAAACCGGTAACAACAATATCTTTGTCTGTGAAAGAGGAACATCATTCGGTTACAATACGCTGGTTGTTGATATGACTGGAATATGTGAAATGAAGAAACTTGGCTATCCGGTTGTTATGGATGCCACTCATTCTGTACAGAAACCAGGCGGCAAAGGAAATGCAACCGGTGGAAACAGAGAATATGTAGAACCACTGGCTAAGGCTGCTGTTGCAGCTGGTGCAGATGCTTTATTCTTTGAAGTTCATCCAGATCCAGACAACGCTTTGTCTGATGGACCAAATATGGTTAAACTTGATGAATTCAAAGAACTGTTAAAAAGAGTTATTAAAGTGTACGACGCAGTACATTAGAGGTGTAAAATGGACAAACTTAAAGAAGGCAAAAGTGTCTTTGACATCGAAATAGAAGCATTAAAGAAAACCAGAGATGCTCTTGATGAAACATTCGTAGAAGTCCTTGATACAGTGACAAACTGTAAGGGTAAAGTTATCATCACTGGTATGGGAAAGCCTGGACATATTGCAACCAAAATGGCTGCTACTTTTGCATCTTTAGGTGTACAGTCTTTCTTCCTTCATCCTGCAGAAGCCATGCATGGCGATCTGGGTATGATTGGTGAAGATGATGTTGTCATTATGATTTCCTATTCTGGCGAATCAGATGAAATCATTCACATTATTCCAAACATCAAGATTATCGGTGCTACCATCATCGGTATAACAGGCAATGAAAATTCGACTTTAGCCAAGTCATCTGATATCTGTCAGGTACTTCCTAAATTTGATGAAGCATGTCATCTTGGTTTAGCTCCTACATCAAGCACTACTGTTGAACTGGTATATGGTGATGCTCTAGCTGTATGTGCAAGCACAATCAAAGGATTTAAAGATTCAGATTTTGGCAGATATCATCCAGCCGGATCTTTAGGTAAGAAACTGATTCTTAAGGTTTCTGATCTCATGTCAACAGGCGAAGAGATGCCTTCTGTAAATGTCAATGCATCACTTATTGCAGCAATCGGCGAAATGACCAAGAAAGGTCTTGGTGTAGTTGCAATTGTTGACGATGATAATAAACTTGCCGGTATTCTTACTGATGGTGATTTAAGAAGAATTATTGAAAAGCATGTTGATATCTACAATGAAAATGTATCAGAAGTTATGATAGCCAATCCAAAACGTACAAAAGCAGACAGACTGGCTGCCGATGCCCTTAAATTCATTAAAGAAAAGAGCATTAACAATATGCCGGTAGTAGATGACGAAGACAGACTTATCGGCGTCATCACATGGCAGCAGATTGTTAAAGCAGGTATTGTAATCTAGCATGAAAAAAAACAACAGCATTTACCTATGGAGAATTTTCTTTACATATGTAATTGCTTTTTATCATCTCAATAATGCATATAGAGATTACAGCGGTGGCTGGTATATTGCAGTAGAATTTTTCTTTATTGTATCGGGATATCTATTATGTCAAAAAGTTCTGTCTGATATAGACAAGTTTAATCCTGTAAAGTATACGCTGAAAAGATGGCTATATTTTATCCCTGTCTACATATTTTCTGCATTTTTGATGATTGTTTATAATGCCGTAACCAATTCTGAGCTGATAAATCTGAAGTGGTTCATTTCTTTAAGAAGATACTTGAAGGATTTTGTTCTTCTTTCAACTGTATTCTCAAGTGAATCAGCTAATTTTACAGGCTGGTATTTATGTTCTTTGCTGATAGGAACACTGGTTGTTTCTTCGCTGTTGAAGTATTTCAACAAAAAAACACTTCAATTTGTATTCCCTGTAATATCTATAGTCATTTATCTGCTTTTGGTTAAATATGGTGGCTGTTTTGACATTATCACCTATTTTGAATACTTTGGTGGCGAATATGCAAACTATATGTATCTGTTAAGGGGTATAGCAGGTATGTGTCTTGGTGGTTTTGCATATATAGTCTTAAAAGATAAAACGCTTGGGGAATACAACCGTATTATTGAAACCATACTTGCAGTTATCGTTCTTCTTGTGTCATTCAATCACGGAAGGAAATGGACAGATATGATATGGGTTATAATGCTGTGTATGCTTGTCATACTGGCATTTAAAGATGATGTATCGATTGCCGAAAACAGAATCGTTAGATTTGTAAATGACCTTACAATACATATTTATCTGAATCATTACGTTGTAAAACTGTTTTGGGCACAACATTATTGCTATACTTTCAGTAGTGTGGTGTTGTATTTTATGGCAGTCACGATGCTTGCACTGCTCTCGTATTCTGTAACAAAACCAGTATGTAATCTGGTAAGTAAAATAAAACTATTGAACTAGGAGAATTCTATGGCACAAAAGATTAAATTTGATGAAATCAGAAATTATTCTGAAATAGCATATAAGTTTTTGTCTCAGTTTAAAAAAGGAGAACTTCCTTTAGACAGATATGATCTTGGAAACAACCTGTTTATCAATGTTGAATCATATGAAACCAAAGACAGAAGAACCAGAAGATTTGAGGTCCATAAGAAGTATATTGATATTCAGTGTATTCTGGAAGGTGAAGAAATAATTGAAATTTCAGACAAAGATATGATACTTGTCAACAAATATGATGAGAACAGGGACATTGCTTTTTATCGTTCATATACAAAGGGCGAAGAATTCAGAATGAAAGAAGGCGAATGTCTGGTTATTCCACAGAATGAGATTCATATGCCTTGTCTTATTTCAGATACAAAATCAACCGTAAAAAAAGCTGTAATAAAAGTTCCATATAAGCCAGAAAACGAAATTAAATATCTGGTTATGGATGTTGATGGCACGCTTACTGATGGAAGACTGTATATTGGAAATAACGGCGAAGAATATAAAGCCTTTAACATTAAAGATGGTCAGGGAATTGTTGATGCCATTAAGAAAGGAATTGTACCTGTAATTATTACCGGTAAAAATTCCAACATTGTCATGGAACGTTCAAGACAGTTAGGAATAAAGGAAATTCATCAGGGTGTTAAAGACAAGCTAGAAAAGCTTAATGAAATTGTTGATGATATATCTCAGGTTATCTATATCGGTGATGATTCAAATGACCTAGAATGTATGAAGGCTATCAAAAAAGCAGGTGGCCTTGTTGCCTGTCCAGCAGATGCAATTGATGAAGTAAAAGAAATTGCCGATTATGTTTCTAATAAAAAAGGCGGAAAAGGCGCTGTAAGAGAAATTCTTGAGTGGCTATAAAAGAACAGAAGAAGGGAAGATAAAAATGCAGATTGAATTATTGAGCAAGCACAGAAAATCACTGATGGGAATAGCAATGCTTTTTATTGCACTATACCATAGTTATTATGCTTCTACATCAAAAATATACGATTTCGTATTCTCTACAAACGGACATATCGGTGTTGATTTTTTCGTGTTCATCAGTAGTTTTGGACTGTATTTTGCATATAAGAAAGAGAGCAATTATTTCCGATTTGAAAAAAGAAGGTTTCTAAGAATATTGCCTTTCAGCATACCGTATCTGCTTCTGATGATTCCTATTGCAGGGATGAGTATTAAAGAAGTAATTATCCATTCTTTGGGATTGACTATTTTTCTTTGGCCAGATCTTACCAGCTGGTTTACATCGCTGATTCTGTTTCTGTATGTGATTACTCCACCATACCTGAAACTGTTCAACAGGAATCCGCGAAAGACAACGATAATCAGCATATTGCTTATTACAATTACATGTCTGGTGCCAATACTGCATTGGGAATTCTATTATAAATTTTTCAGGCTTGCACTTTTCTTTCTTGGATTCTACTTTGCCTATCTTTTTGACAACAAGGTGCAACTTACAAAAAAACAGCAGCTTGTTCTTGTGCTTTTTTCAATAGTTGGCTGGATCATTACATATTGTCTGTATCATTACTATAGAAATGACTTTATCTTTGTTACACCATTTATTATGGTTGTTCCAGGAATGTTGCTGATAATGGCTTATGTGGTAGATAAACTAAAGTTTATACAAAAGCCACTGTCATTTCTTGGCGATTATACCTATCAGTTTTATCTGATTCATCCGGTTCTTCATGAACATATGTATAAATATTATGGTGAGATGTTTATTTCCGGTATCGGTTTTGATTTCTGGATCAATACAGTAGCCATAATAGTTGCAATCTTACTTTCAGTAATATACAGAAAAGTCATGGACAACCTCTTGAATCTTATAGAAAAGAAGAAACAGCAGATTTGTGATTCAAGAAAGCAGAAAGTATAATATTAACTATGGCAAGATATCGTCATGAATTAAAATACGACTGCGACAGTTATCGCTTTTCGATCATCAGGAACAACCTGTCAGGAATAATGGAACTTGACGGTAACGTAGTTGATGGAGGTTATTCAATCAGAAGTCTGTATTTTGACAATTATACAGATGATGCTTTCTATGAAGTAGAAAACGGAGAAGGTCTTAAAAGAAAATGGAGAATCAGAATATACAACTCCAGTAAAGACAGAATCACTCTTGAAAGAAAACAGAAGAATGGTGAACTTACCTATAAGGAAGCGGTGCCAATCAGTTACGAAGACTATTTCAAGATAATAGACAACACGATAGATTTTAAAGACGCTGATACAGAACTTTATAAGGAATTTATCCTCGACCTCAAAACAAAACTTCTTAAGCCGGCATGTATTGTTGATTATTATCGAACACCATTTGTCCTGTTTGACGGCAATGTAAGAATTACTTTTGATGAACAGATATCGTACAGTGTTGACTTTGAACATTTCTTCGATTCCGATCTGCCATTACAAAGAATTACCCAGGAAACAGATTCGCTTCTTGAAGTAAAATATGACGACTTCCTGCCGGATTTCATAACTGAAGTTCTGCACAGGAATCTGCTGATCAGACAGAGTTACTCAAAATTCTATTTATGCAGCAGTCACTTTAATAAAGGAGAATACTAATGAAAAGTTTAATTGAAAAACTCACTGAGTTTACATCTTCACAGCTTACCGTACAGGAGGTTGCGCTTTCACTGATTGTAGCCCTTGTGTTTGGCTTGTTCGTGTTTATAATCAACAGAATTACTGCAAAAAAAGAACTTTATTCAGTTAATTTCGGTATTGCTCTGATCGCTGTGGCTGTAATTACTGATTCAATAATCGTAGCTATTCAAAACAGTTTGGTAGTTTCACTTGGTATGGTTGGTGCTTTGTCAATTGTTCGTTTCCGTACAGCAGTCAAAGACCCTTTAGATCTGGTATATCTTTTTTGGTCAATAAGCATGGGTATTGTTACAGGTTCAGGACTTTATTATCTTGGCGTTCTGACATCATGTGTACTATCAGTAGTACTATTGGTATGTAAGAACATCCCAATGCTTCTGCAGCCTGTTATTCTGACTGTTACATTCAATGATTTGGCTAATTCAGATAAAGTTGTAGAATGTATCAGAAAACATTCAAAACATATAATCAAAAAATCACAGTCTGTAAAAAACGGAAGTGTTTCATGTGTATATGAAGTTTCTGTAAAGAAGGAGGAAGAACTTCTTGCTGATCTGAATAAGCTTTCATTTGTAACTTATACAGGTGCAGTAGAACCGTCTAATCTGATTTCCTAGAATGATTTATAACGGCATTGTCAGAAAAGCACTTATCTTTATATTCTGCATAGCATTAAGTCTATGCTTTTTATCATTTATGGATAAGACTGATACATCTGAAGATGTCTTGCTTATTCAAAAATCTGACAGTGCACTGGTTATCGGTCATAAATATTTAGACAATGAATATGTAATCTATCCGACTTTTGCCGATAAGAGTCATGCCGTATTTTATCTTCCAAGTTTTATTGAATGCAATACCGCTTCATTAAAGGGGCTCATCAGCATACTTCTGGATGACGAAAGAATATATGGCGTCAATGAATTTGAAATAAATGAAGACACCGTATTTACATACCACAACGTTGAATACCAGATAAAACACCTTGAAAACAGATGTATATATTTGGATGTAGAAACAAGGTCTCTTGCTGAAATCAAGGCCAATAAAGAAAACAAAACAAACAATGCCAGAATCAAAGTATTTGATGAAGAAGGATATGCTCTTCTTGACACAAATGAGCTTGAACTTAAGTGCAGAGGGAATACGACATTCTATGCAGATAAAAAGTCATACGGCATCACACTTAATGAGGAAATCGATATTGGATTTGGTAAAGAAGATAAATATCGTTTGATTTCAAATGTAAACGATATTTCAAAAATAAGAAACAAGGTCGCTTACACTACCGCAAAAGAGGTTGGACTTATTGCGCCAGCCTGCGATTCATATAATCTTTTCATAAACGGCGAATATCAGGGTTTTTATCTTCTGACGACAAATGTGGAAGTTGAAAATCAGGATGCCGAAAAAGTCAACAAATCACAGAAGACTCTTATTACTGAAGAGAACACTGATGAAAATCTGACTGAATTAAACACAATAAAATATTATAAAGAAAACACCAAAGAATCAGATAACAGTGTATATCTTTTAGAACTTGATTATAACGTCGACAATAAGCGTGAAGGATTTACTTTGTTCCACTATATTCCTTTATATATAGAAAACTCTACAGATCTTTCAAAAGATGAAGTGGTAGAACTTGCAAGAATATTTACTGAATTTCAGGAATCTCTTTCTAAAGATGACGAATCATATCTTGACTATATTGATATTGACTCATGGGCTATGAAGTATCTTCTGGAAGAAATTCTGATGAATTATGATGCCAACTGCTCAAGTGCCTACTATTATGTCAAGAAAGGCGAAGAAAAGATCTATTCCAGTCCATGCTGGGACTACGATAAAACGCTTTTGGAAGGCAGTACAGCAAACGATTTAAGATGTTACTATGCCTGGTCAAGTATGGGCCAGTCAAACTACTGGTATTCAATGCTTTCAAAGAAGGACAGCTTTATGGAGAGAGTGCTTGAAATCTTTGAAGAAAGATACATGCCAATTGTAGATGATTTTGTATCCACGGGCATTGATAAACTGAAAGATGATTATCTTAATGATGTTATGGCCGATTCCATCGCAAACAACTCTTATCTGACAGAAGAGAAATATATTTCGGAAGTTGAAAATTATAAAAACAGGCTCATGGAACACTGTGAGTTCTTGCACGAATATCTTTTAAACAGAGATGATTATATTATGGTTATTTTTGCCTGCCACGATGTTGAGTTATTTATTCCAAAACATTATATGATTAAAAAAGGCACAAGTTTCAATGACAGTGAAACCATACCGCTAAGACTGCCTGATGCCGTATCCTACAAAGGATATCGTGACATTGATTATTGGGTAGATGAAAATATTGAAGAATTTGATTTCTCTCAACAGTTATATGAAGATACAGTTGTATATGCACATAAATCATTCTGGTCAACATTGAGCTATGACTAATGTCGAAAGGAAAAAGAGATGAAGAAAATAGAAATAACAGTTGTAATACCCTGCTATAACTCAGAAAAAACAATCGTAGCAGTTACAGATGACCTGGTTGCTTCTTTAGAAAACAGGACAAAGAATTATGAGATTATTCTTGTAAATGACGGTTCTAAAGATGATGTATGGTCAAGAATAAAAGAATTAAGTGAAAAGTACCCAGGTGTTATTGGCTTGAATCTTTCAAGAAACTATGGTCAGCACAATGCACTGATGGCTGGCTTTAATTATGCAAAAGGTGAGGTTGTCGTAACAATGGATGATGACGGTCAAAACGATCCAAAGTATATCTGGGATCTAATAGATAAACTTTCAGAAGGTTTCGATGTGGTCATTGCCAGATATCCTAAACTTGAAGAGAACGGATTCAGACGTCTTGGTAGTCTGGTAAATAAAAAGATGGCTGAAGCTCTTGTTGATAAACCAAAGAATATCAGAGGATCAAGTTACAGAGCTTTCAGAAGTTATGTAATCAAAGAAATGATTAAATATGACAAGTCGTATCCATATCTTCCTGGACTGATCTACAGGGTAACAAAGAACGTTACCGAGGTTTCAGTTGAACATAAAAAAAGAATGTACGGGCAGTCTGGTTATACGCTTAAGAAACTTGTAAGTCTTGTAATAAACGGCTTTACTGCATTCTCTGTCAAACCGTTAAGAGTATCTTCATTTATAGGTTGTATGTCTTCAATTATCGGCTTTATATTTGGAATTGTAGTCATCATCAGAAAACTGCTCAATCCGATCATCCAGATGGGTTACAGTTCAATGATGTCTGTTCTTCTGTTTATCGGTGGTCTGATTCTGTTATCTCTTGGAATTATCGGTGAATATGTAGGAAGAATCTATATCGGTATCAATAATTCGCCACAGTTTGTAGTTAAAGAAATAAGTGGAAGTTCAACAAAAATCAATAATTAATCGTACGTTAAATAGATAATGCAATAATATATAAAAAATCTGTATGTATTATAATTAAACTATTAAAGAGTACAAAAGATGAAACAAGTTATTAAAATTATTACTGGTCCGTTATTGTTCGCAATTATCTGTATATCTTTGAATAGTGTATCTTTTAACGCAAACAATATGCATATTGCTATTGGTCTTGTTGTTTGGATGTCATACTGGTGGGTAACGCGTGCTGTTGATCTTGCTGTTACAGCATTCCTGCCAATTATCCTTAACAGCATTTTTGAAATGACTGCAATGAGCAGTGTTATTTCAAACTATGCATCAGAAACTATCATTCTGTTGTTTGGTTCTTCTATTCTTTCGGTTTCAATGGAGAATACAGGACTTGACAGAAGAATTGCCGCAACCTTCTTAAAAGTTATCGGTGACAATCTTCGAAAACAGCTTATATTCTGGTTTGTTGTATCTAGTATAATGTCAGCATTTTTACCTAACGTTGTTGTCTGCGCAACATTGACACCAATAGCTTTTTCTATGCTTAAATTTGCAGGTGAAGCAGATATTGCCAAAAGCAGTATCGGTTCCAAAATATTACTTTATATTGCATACGGTGTTGGTATAGGTGGACTTGCAACGCCATTGGGAGGTGTGATGAATCTGGTAACTGTTGATTACCTGCAGCAGGTTACCGGAGCGGAATATTTCTATACTTCATGGGTATTGAGGTTTTTGCCGTTCGTTGCGGTTCTTCTTATCAGCAATATTATCTATATGTTAAGAGACGTAAAGAAGAGTGATTCTTTATCTGGTTCAAAAGAATACTTCTCAAAAGAATGTGAGTCAATGGGAAAAATGACAAAAGCCGAAAAACTGTCATTGGTTCTGTTTGCTGCTGCTACTGTTCTGTCTTTTGCCAGAAGCGCCTACCAGGCTCTTCTGCCTGGTCTTAAACCGGCATATATATTCCTGATCTGTGCCCTTCTGTCTTTCCTGATTAAAAATAACGATGGCAGTTATGTCAACAAATGGAACGGTGTCCAGAAGAAAATATCCTGGGAACTCATCTTTGTGTTTGCTGGTGGCCTGGCATTAGGTACGCTGATAAATAATACAGGAGCTGCTCAGGCTCTTGGTGATTTTGCGAGAAACAGTGGTCTGAATGGCGGATTTATAATGATTCTTGTGATTTTGGCTATGACTATTATCCTTTCTGATATCACTTCAAACACAGCAACTGCTGCCGTTTCTATCCCAATCGTAATATCTATATGCAGTGGTCTAGAAATCAATCCAATTCCATGGATTTATGTCGCAACAATAGGTGTGAATATTTCATATACACTGCCAACTTCAATCAGAGCTATTCCTGTTGGCTATGGACTTGAACCAAAATATATGTTTAAAGAAGGCTGGAAGCTGAGCCTTATTGTCATTGGACTTATGTCGGTTATTGCATACCTTCTGCTGATGTATGTTCCTTTTTTCAGCGAGGTCTAATATGGAAAAGATACTCTTTGTCGGTGCAGTTGGAGGAATGTCATATTCTGTAAAAAGAGCTAAGGAATTAGGTTACAGAACTTTTTGTATTGATTATTATGCTGATTCTCAGGCAAAGGACTATGCTGATGTCTCAATGCTGGAAAGCACAACCAATACAGAGGCAATAGTTAAAATAGTAAAAGAAAACGATATCGATGGTATTTTTACGGGTTTTTCTGACAACAACATTCGATCAGCAGCATTGGTATGCGAAAATGTTGGCTTACCATGTTACACGGATTTTAAACAGATAGAAATACTTCAGAATAAAAAAGAATTCAGAAAACTGTGCATCGAATATGGAATCAAATGTCCTAAAGAATATTCAGATATTCAAAAGATCAGATTCCCGGTTATAGTAAAGCCCTCTGATGCCTACGCTGCAAAAGGAATAACTGTCTGTCATGACAGGAATACTCTTGATGAAGCAATCGATAAAGCTAAAGCCGCATCAAGGAATGGTGAAGTTATCATCGAAGACTATATAAGCGGCAGTGAAGTAATGGTTCACTTTGTGATGATTGACGGTAAACTGAAACTATCTTCAATTCTCGACAGAAAACTGGCAGTAAGCTTCAGTAAGAATTCAAAACCTCTGGCACCTGTTGTCATTGAAAATTCAGATAAATATTATAACAGTGTGGTTCAAAATGAAAAGGGACTGGAAAATCTCTTTAAAGCTCTTGGATACAGAAATATTGTCGGTTTCTTACAGGGTATTGCCAATGACAATGAAGTTTATTTCTTTGAACCGGCAATTCGCTTCGGTGGCAACCTTTCAGAACTGTTTAACTATTACTGCCATGGGGTTGATGTTGTTGGAGCATTCCTTAAAGGAAGCATAAGTGGTGATTTTTCTGATTTAGATATTTCAAAAGTTAATCCGTTATTTGACAAAAAGTGCTATAACATTACTCTGTTTGCTAAAGAAGGCACAATCAAATGTGCCAATGGTGAAGATGAAACCTATGAAATTGAATCGGTCAAAGACCTGCAGAGATACTATCATATAGGTAAATGCATAACTGATGACATCAGATATACCTATGAAGCTATTGCATACCGTATTATTATGATAGCTGATTCAAAAGAAAAGATTATTGATGATTTACATCATCTAGAGAAGGTTCTTACTCTAGTTGATGATGAAGGAAACAATCTGCTTGATTGGACTTCCGTTTATAAAAATATGTGAGGAAAAACTATGAAGGGTATTATTTTGGCAGGAGGATCTGGTACCAGATTACATCCGATTACAATCACGACTTCTAAGCAGTTATTACCGGTTTATGATAAACCGATGATCTATTATCCGTTAAGCACGTTGATGCTTGCGGGAATCAAAGACATCCTTATTATCTCAACACCGGTTGATCTTCCAAACTTCAAAAAACTTCTGGGAGATGGTTCAGATTATGGAATAAATCTGTCATATGCTGAACAGCCATCACCAGATGGTTTGGCACAGGCCTTTATTATTGGCGAAGAATTCATTGGTGATGACAGTTGCTGCATGATTCTTGGTGACAATATTTTCTATGGAAACGGTCTGTCAAAGATGCTTGTAAAAGCAAGAAAGAACGCCAGTGAAAACAAGAGAGCCACGGTCTTTGGGTTCTATGTAAACGATCCTGAAAGATTTGGTGTAGTAGAATTCTCTAAAGAAGGCAAGGCATTATCTTTAGAGGAGAAACCAAAAGAACCAAAATCAAATTATGCTGTAACAGGACTTTATTTCTATCCTGCCGGTGTTTCTAAGATGGCAAAACAGGTTAAACCTTCAGCGAGGGGTGAACTGGAAATCACCACACTAAATCAGATGTATCTGGAAAATGATATACTTGATGTTGGACTGTTTGGTAGAGGCTACACCTGGTTAGATACAGGAACAATGACATCACTGCTTGATGCGTCAAACTTCGTCAGAACAGTTCAGAGCCTTCAGGGTGTCGGCATCAGTGTACCTGAAGAGATTGGCTATGTTAATGGCTGGATAACTGAAGAACAGCTATTAAAGGCTGCCAGCAAATACGGAAAATCAGATTATGGCAAATATCTGCGTCGTGTAACTCAGAACAGATATTATTCAGACAGGGAGATATAAATATGATTAAATTCAATATTCCTCCATATGTTGATGGAGAAGAAAAATATGTAAATGAAGCAATCGCAAGTCAGAAAATCTGTGGCGATGGCAGATTCACCAAAGAATGTCAGAAGATGCTGGAAGAACATTTCCACTCTTCAAAGATAAAACTTACAACAAGCGGTACTACAGCTCTTGAAGCTGCTTGTGTACTTGGTGATTTTGGTCCTGGAGATGAAGTGATACTTCCTTCATTTACTTTCTCAAGCACCGCTACAGCGATCGTTTCAACTGGTGCTACACCAGTATTTGTTGATATCCGTCCAGATACAATGAATATCGATGAAGAAAAGATTGAAGCAGCAATTACTGATAAGACAAAAGGCATTATTGCTGTTCACTATGCTGGTGTTGGCTGTAATATGGAAAGAATCTGTGAAATCGCAAAAAAACACAATCTTTTCCTTATTGAAGATGCTGCACAGGTAGTAAACTCTTTATATCATGGAAAATATTTAGGTACATTCGGTGATGTAGGATGTTACTCATTCCACGAAACAAAGAACTATTCAATGGGTGAAGGTGGCGCAGTATCAATCAACAATCCTTCTCTATCAGACAGAATTGATATTATCAGAGAAAAGGGCACAAACAGAACGCTGTTCATTAATGGACAGGTAGATAAATATACCTGGGTAGATAAGGGATCAAGCTATCTTCCAAGTGATATTTTGGCAGCATATCTGTATCCACAGTTACTGATTATGGATGAAATGAGAGATAACAGAGTTGCTACATTTGATCTGTATTATGAATTGTTAACTCCATTAAAAGAAGCAGGCAAGATCGATCTTCCAACAATCCCTGAAAACTGTGTTCATAATGGTCACATGTTCTACATCAAGTGTAAGGATATCAATGAAAGAAAGAACCTTCAGACATTCTTAAGAGAACATGAGATTGAATCTACATTCCATTACATTCCTCTTCACAGCGCTCCTGCAGGAAAGAAGTTCGGCAGATTTGTCGGTGAAGACAAGTATACAACAAAAGAATCTGAAAGACTGTTAAGACTTCCAATGTACTACAGACTTGCCAAGGAAGATGTTGTAAAGGTTTGTGAAACAATAAAAGAATTCTATAAGTAAAATGAAACTAAGTGTTGTTGTCCCAGTGTATAACGTTGAAAAGTATCTAGGCAAGTGCCTGGATTCTTTGGTTAATCAGACATATGAAGATTTGGAAATCATCGTAGTAAATGACGGCACAAAAGACAATAGCCAGTCAATCATTGACAAATATACTAACTCATATCCTAATAAGGTTAAATCATTCATTAAAGTTAACGGTGGTCTTGCTGATGCCAGAAATTTTGGTATTCAGTATGCAGAAGGTGAATATTTAACCTTTTTAGATAGCGATGATTATATTGAACCTGATACCTATAAGAATATGATGAAGATTGCAGTCAACGAAAACTGTGACCTTGTTGTAGCTGACTTACAGTATGAATGGGAAGATGGCAGCAAGGAATCCTTCAAAAAGGAAGGACTAAACAGAGTATCTGATGATGATTTAAAGAACCTCTTCTTGTCCCCTTTGTTTGCTTGGAACAAAATATATAAGAAAGAACTTTTTGATAAACTTGAGTGCAGATATCCGGTTGGCATGTGGTATGAAGATATTCCGGTATCATTGAAATATTTCGCAAATATAAAGAAAGTTGGTTACTATAAAGGACTTTCCTACCACTATCTGCAGCGCAATACCTCTATCATGGGCAGCTCATATAATGATAAAATGTATGATATCTTTACTATCTTTAAAAATGTAGTTAAAGAATATAAAGAAAGTGGAAGATATGAACAGTATAGAGATGAACTTGAATATCTGTTTGTAGAACATTTTCTGGTTTATGGTGCATTCAGGTTCTTAAGAACAGAGCACTATAAAGAACTCATGAATGTCGGTTTTAAGACTGTTAGGGAATATTTCCCTGAATACATAAACAACAGATATCTTAAGACATTCAATCTTAAAAACAGGCTGTTCCTTTTTACAAACAGCAGACTGACCATGTCTTTCTGGCACTGGTATTTAACAAAGTAGTATGGAAAAGAAAAATATCTTATTTGTTAATGACGAAATGACAATGGGTGGTGTAGCAAGAATACTTAATACACTGCTTACTTATATCGATAGAGACAGATATAATGTCGATCTTTTGGTAATTCATAAAAGAGGGGAACTTTTAAGTGAAATACCGGAAGGAATCAATGTGATTGAAGGTACGAAGTTTTTTGATACAGTAGATGTTCCGCTTGATCAGAGTAAAGGTAAATATCTGATTAAAAAACTGATTCTGCTTTTCTATATGAAAACAGGATTTATCAAAAAGAAGATTGAAATAGAAAGAAAGAAAATACTTAATAAACAATACGATATAGAATTCAGTGCAAAAGAAGGATTCTGTACTATTTTCACTGCCTATGGTGATTCAAAAAAGAAACTTAACTGGGTTCAGGTAGACTATAAAGAATCAAACTATTCAAGACACCATATGGGCTTAGTTACGGATGCTTTAAAGAGAATCGACATGAATATTGCCTGCAGCGACACCGTTCTTAACAGTTATAAAGAACTGTTCGGTGTTGAAAGAATAGTCAAGATACGAAATCTTGTCGATGAGGCGCGTATTCATAGACTTTCAAAAGAAACAGCAGTAACGAAGATCGACAAAGATAAAATCAATCTTATCTGTGTAGCAAGGTTTCACAAGCAGAAAGGTGTTGATCGTCTGATTAAAGCTTATGCAAAACTGAAAGACTACTATAAACTGACAATTATTGGAGATGGTGAGCTCAAAGACGAATTATATGAACTCGCAAAAGAACTTGGAGTATTTGAAGATATTGTCTGGACAGGAATTATGACTAATCCATATCCGGAAATCAGACAGTCTGATTTACTAGTAATGCCGTCTTTATATGAGGGTTATCCTACTTTATCAATAGAAACATTATTAAGTGGTACACCTGTTCTATCAACAGAAGTTGCCGGCATCAAAGAGCAGATTACTAAAGAAGAATATGGATGGGTAATCGACAACAATGATGATGAAGTATACAGAAAGCTTTCGGAAATAAAAGAAAGCAAAACACTTCTGAATAGCTACAAAGAAAAGCTTGCAGATTATCATTACGATAATGACAGAATAATGAGAAGTTACTATGAACAGTTTGAAAAATAGATTAAAAAACACGTTATCAGAAAACAGAGAACTTTTATTGCTTGTTCTTGTTTTGACGCTGGGAACACTGGCTCTGTTTTTGCCTACCTGGCTTGAAGGAAACTATTATGTTGCCGGTGGAGATGTAAAGACCCAGACATTCCCGTTTTTTGTAATGTGCAGAAACGAATGGATAAGTGCCCTTAAGAACAGAACACTGCCTTTCTATTCCTGGTATGATTTTCTGGGAAATAATATTTGGGCATCAAAGAGCAGAAACGGTCTGCTTGGAATCTATTATTTTATTGCCTATCTGTTTCCTTTTAATTTCTGGGTAACATATGAGATAATGTGCTATCTAAAAATACTTGTTTCAGGAATACTGTTCTATTTATATCTGAAAAACAGAAACAAAGATTCCAAATGGAAACTGCTTGGTGGAATCTGTTATGGTCTATCAAGCTATATCGTCTATTTTACATCAGCACCTTATTTTGACTCATTCTATTCACTTATTCCCCTGTTTTTCTTAGGAATTGAAAAGTATCTTAAAGATAATAAACTTGTTTTATTTACAGTGGCAGTAATACTGCTGTGTTCATGCAATCTGTATCTTTTCTATTCGTTGAGCCTGTTTACCCCGATCTATTTCCTGTACCGATATTACAATATTCACGGTTCATTAAAAGGATGGCTTATCAGTGCACTGAAACTGATCGGATGTTATGTTGTTGGTTTCATTACGACTGGAGTCATTATTCTTCCTGCAGCAGATTATTTGTTACAGAACGAAAGAGTCGGAGGAAAAGGTTTTCAGTTATTCTTTGAAGATGTAAAGATGTACCTTCACCTTCTGATTGTTTCGTTTGTGCCTAGTTATTCTTATATCTATGGTAATAATATTTTCAACTATTCATCTCATGCGCTGAAAGAGATTCTGATATATTCCGGAAGTGCAGTGACTCTTGTTATTCCACAGTTATCTGTTCAGAAAAACAAGAAGCATTTATGGTCAACTTTGATTGTTTATCTGATAATGATGCTAACACTCTTTACTTCTGTTGGCGGATCAATTACAAACGGATTCAGCGAAGTAAGTTTCAGATGGACATATATCATCATATTCATGAATGTTTCGCTTGCTGTTGAACTACTCGATAACAGGGAGTCGTTCTCAAAGAAACTCTTAACAGGTACAGCAATCTTAGAAAGTGTTCTTATTGTATTGTGTTTTGTATCTGCTGTTTATATTGAGGGTGAACAGCTTGAATCATATGGTATCCAGTCTTTGATATATGCGATTACAATAGTATTTATTCTTCTGACTGCCTGTCTACTAAACAGAAACAGCTACAGAAAGATAATAATTATTACAATTTCAGAACTTCTTCTGTTTACTTCAATCAAAGGATACAATTCACGTAATACAGGTGTCAGTAAGAGTGATTATGAATCAGTGACAACTGTACTATCAGACAGTAACTACGACCTTGATTACTATCTTAATAATCTCGAAGAAGGAAACGAGAGCGAGTTCTTTAGAGTATATGTTCCTCAGGGTTCAATATACTGGAGCTTTTCTTATAACCTGAATAAAGTTTATGGTCTTAAAGGATTATCAACATACGATTCAATGTATGCACCAAGCTTTAAGAGTATGAAATCTATGAACCCTGATGAAATCAAGGTGATTATTGACTGGCAGTATGATATTACTGACAGCGGATTGGTTGACTTCCTTTCTACAAAATATTCAATAACAACATCCGAAGAAGAGATTCCATTTACAGAATACGAGATTCTTGATACCACTTACCGTGGTTCACTGATTGTTGCGAAAAACTGTGGATATAAGCCATTCGGAAGAACATATACAGAACTGATGACGGTTAAAGAGTTTGACAATAATACAGAACTGTTGAAAACGAATGTTGTATGCAGTGAAAACGATTATGAAACCATAAAAGAATATCTTGTTTCTGATACAGTATCTGATTTGGAAAATATTGAAGTCTACAATAACTCATTAAGAGGTGAGTTATACAGTGACGACAAATCATTTATGGTTATCTCCCTTCCATATGATGAAGGATGGAAAATACTGGTAAATGGTGAAGAAGTAACTGTCTATAAAGTAAACGGAGGAACAATGGGTATTCCTGTTGAAGCTGGCACAAATACTATTGAAATGTATTTTGTACCAAAGGGCTTCAAACTTGGAGCGCTTATGACAGCTACAGGTGTAATTGCGTTTATTGTTATAATATTTATTGATAGAAGGAAGAACAGAGTATGAAAATTTTAGTTACTGGAGCCGCTGGCTTCATCGGAACAAACTTTGTATATTATGAACTTGAAAAACATCCTGAAGACAAAATAGTTGGACTGGATCTATTGACATATGCGGGAAATCTTGAAAATCTCGATGGATGTAAAAACAATCCTAACTTTTCATTTGTAAAAATGGATATTAGAGACAGAAAAGAAATCTTTGACCTGTTTGAAAAAGAAAAGTTTGATGTTGTAGTCAATTTTGCTGCTGAATCACATGTTGACAGATCAATTGAAAATCCAGAAGTATTTTTGAAAACAAATATTTTAGGCACTCAGGTTCTAATGGATGCATCTATTAAATATGGTGTAAAGAGATATCATCAGGTATCTACTGATGAAGTTTATGGTGATTTGCCACTGGACAGACCTGATATGTTCTTTACAGAAGATACACCTATTCATACTTCAAGCCCATACTCATCAAGTAAAGCCGGTGCAGATTTGCTGGTTGGTGCATATCACAGAACCTATGGCTTACCTGTAACAATTTCCAGATGCTCAAATAACTATGGGCCTTACCAGTTCCCTGAAAAACTGATTCCTTTGATGATAAATAACTGCCAGAACAACAAGTCTTTACCTGTCTATGGTGAAGGCCTGAATGTAAGAGACTGGCTGTATGTTGAAGACCATTGCAAAGCCATTGATCTGATTATCAGAAACGGCAAAGTTGGTGAAGTCTACAATATCGGTGGTCATAACGAAATGAGAAACATCGATATTGTTAAACTGATAATCAGACATCTCAACAAATCAGAAGACCTAATTACCTATGTAACAGACAGAAAGGGTCATGACTTAAGATATGCGATTGACCCAACAAAAATTCATAATGAACTAGGCTGGCTGCCTGAAACAATGTTCAAAGATGGCATCGTCAAGACTATTGACTGGTATCTGAACAATAAAGAGTGGATGGAAAAAATAGTGTCTGGTGAATATCAGAACTATTATGACAGCATGTATAAAAACCGATAAAGAATGATCAAGAAACTGCTGAATAAAAAGTATGCATATATCCTTGGAGGCCTGTTTGTACTGGGCCTTTTTGCCTATACAACATACTGCACTCCTCTGGCAGGAGATGACTGGGGATATGCGTTAAACGGAATGAAAGGTCATCCGATACAATCGGCAATAGAATTCTATTACGGCTGGTCAGGAAGACTCTTCAGTGAACTGTGGGGATTTGTAGTTGCACCTAGAAAGTGGTTGTGGAATATTATCAATCCAATTCTTTTCGCATCTATCTTTATCTTTGCCTATAAACTGGCTGATATAAAAAAGAAATATGTTATATCAGCACTACTGATAATCGCAATCATGCTGACAGCACAGGAATCACTCAGAATGGAAACTTATTCCTGGATTATGGGTACTACCTATGTAATACCTCTGTGTTTATCGTTAATCTATTTCTATAGTATAGATAAAGCTTTTAAAGACGACATTAAACCAAGGTGGCTCTATCTGAACAATCTTCTTTTGATTGTTGGCTGTCTGATGATGGAAAACATCTCGGCAACGGTAGTCGGTTCAATCTTTATTATTGGTGTATATGCATATTTCAAAAAGAAAGAATTATTGAAATATCTCATTATCAACTTCGTTGTGGCATTGGCTGCATTTACCATAATGCGTGTTTCTCCAGGAAGCGAATACCGCCTGTTAAGAGACAGCGCTGCCTGGAATGAACTTTCAATCATTGAAAAAGCCATTCAGGCTTATCCGACATTTATTGACCTGACTTTCATCAGAAACAGATATCTGATTGTCCTGATGTCAGGCGTTTTCTTTGCATTCAATCTTTTCTCTAAAGTAAAAAACAGAAAAGCAGTGAGAATTATCAGTGGAATTACAATGTTGTCGGCTATTGCAGTTGAAATGAGTTTCTTACTTTTTTCTGATAATATGCTTCTTGATTCAGAAGGATTGTTCTCATCGGTTTTCTGGCCTTGGTACTGTGTTGTTATTCTGACTGATCTTTTTGTACTGATAGAGAATGAATACGACAAAGCCAAAGCAATCATTCTCTTTGTGATTGCTGGAACATGTTCTTTAGTAATGCTTGAGTCACCTATCTTTGGCGATCGAAGTGTAATCTATACTTTGTATTATCTGGCTTGTTTAAGTGCTTTTATCTTTGAAAGAGTTGATTATGATACTGTGCTTGAAAAGAAAGCAGTAGCAGTTACATGCCTATTTGGACTGTTGCTTGCAGGATTAATCGGTTTACGTACCAAGACATATATCTACAAATATACAATTTCCAGAAATGCCCAGATAGAAAGACTTGAGATTATTGAATACTATAAGAACAATCCTGATGTTGAAGAAGCTTGGATTCCAAGATTTCCTATCTATACACTGCACGGCATTGATATCGAACCTGATGATACATATCATCTCGAAACATTCAAGGAGTATTTTAAACTACCTCAGGCTGCAGATAAGATTATTTTCTATGTAAAGGATGAATGATGAAATTCAGTATTATTGTTCCAATCTACAATGTTGAACCATACATTGCAAAATGTATTGAATCAGTTAAAGTACAGACTTTAACAGATTTTGAATGCCTTCTTGTAGATGACGGGACAAAAGATAAGTCAATTGAAATTGCCGAAGAAATCATTAAAGATGACAAGAGATTCATCGTTCTTCATAAAGAAAATGGCGGATTATCTGATGCCAGAAACTATGGTCTAGAAAGAGCCAATGGAGAATATGTATTCTTCCTTGATTCAGATGATTATATCAGAGAAGATATGCTCGAAAAGACTTATGAGATGGCTAAAAAACACGATTCAGATATCTGTCGATTTGATATGTACTATGAATATGATGATGGTACAAGAAAGCTGACTAAAGGCGGCAGTAAAGAAATAGATTCATACAAAGACAATAAAGATATCATCTTTGAGAATCATTCTGCCAATACCAAGATATATAGAAGAGACTTCCTTGAAAATAAAAGATTTATTAAAGGATTGTGGTATGAAGATCTTGCTACAATTCCTACATGGATTGCTCTGGCAAACAACGTATCATATGTTGAAGAGCCACTGTACATTTACTATCAGAGAAGTGGTTCTATTTCCCACAATGCTGATCCTAGACTGTTTGATATATATAAGTCTATTGATAATATAAAGAGTGTTCTGAACATTGAAAGCAAGGATGTCTCAAGATTCTATTATTATGATGCACTTGTTGAAACGGTGCTCAGAATCAGGGCTATCAAAGACAGAAGAACAAGACTTGAATATTACCAGATAAACACATTCAGACTGGATACCGACTATCCTAAATGGTACGAAGATACAATAAACTACAATCCAAGTTTTAAACAGAAGATTGTATTCACATTACTGAAATATAACCTGATTGGTCTTTTGGACCTGATCTATTAAGGGGTGACTATGAATTTAGAAAAGAAAAAAGAACTTATCTTTATCGCAATATTTGCGCTTATTGCCGTTCATCCGATTATTGAACTGGACTATCTGGCATATGAGTTTTTGAATAACATCGGTATTCCTAGACTTACAACACTTGTTAACTTTATTTTCTATCCGTTACTTGTGCTGCTTGCTTTCTGGTTCTTTGACAGAAATAAGAAAAGAACACTGATTGTATTTGGTATTTATGCCGTACTTTTTGGAGCGTACTTTGTCCTTCACTGCAAGAACTGTGGTGCAATATTAGAAAACGGACATCTTTATCTTCCTGATAATTTCTATTTCTCAGCCAAAGATGAAATTGTTTATACAATTACTCTGTTACTTCCACTGGTATATATCTATGTGTTCAATCTCACTGATATTAAGGATGAACTTCTTGAAAAGGCAACAGCAGTATTATCTTCACTGGTATCTTTACCTATTGTTATATCCAATCTTCTTATATTCGGTTATTCAACCTATGGCGGTTATACACTGGATAATGTATTCTCATGGTTCTCTTTACCATATGACGCAAAGATACATGAGCCAAGAAACTATTCAACGAAGTTCTTCTTTGAGGAAGGCAATGTCATAGGTATACTGCTTCTGTTGATTCTTCCGATTCTTTATTATTGTTTCTTTAAGCAGAAAGAAAAGAAGAAAAAGATTGCACTTGGGATAATTATCTTTATCCAGTCAATTGCTATGATTATCTTATCAACAAGAGTTGCGACATTTGGTGCTGTTGGTGTTCCGGCAGTTATGCTTGTATATTATCTTGTGCTTTGTCTGTTGAAGAAAGAAGAATTCAAAAAAGGCTTTGTGGCTTTCCTTACGGCTTTGACAGTTATCACTGCTGTATTTCTTCCTTATTGTCCAGCCGTTCAGAATCAGTTATTGGATGCGAGAAGTTATGAATTTCAGAAGACCAATGATGACTACCTGAATTCTCAGCGTGAACTGGCAAAACGTGAAGTTGATTTTGCGCCATTCTCAGAAGAATGGTTGAACTATTATATCTATATGTTTGAGGACTATTCATTCTTAATCAGAGTTACACCTCCGGCATATTTTGAAAAATATTATGATTATCACTTTGACCCTAAGTTCTGGGTTGACCTTATCTTTGACTATCCTTTGGAAGAAAGAATTGATGGCAGACAGATTGAACAGATCTTTACTACCTATAAGTTTGATCAGCTGGATAAAAACGAACAGGCTCTGGGTATGGGCTATTCAACATTCATGTGGGGTTCAATAGTCATTGAAAGAGACTTTGTTCAACAGTACTACAGTTATGGTCTGATTGGCTGGCTGTTTGTGATGCTGCCTTGGTTTGTCCTACTTGCCTATAGTGGAATAAAACTGGTATTCAACTATAAGAAATGGACGTTTAAGAACATAACGTTTATGATGATATGCTGCCTGGGATTCGGTTGCGCCTATACTTCTGGTCATACGCTTGACCAGTTAAGCTGTGGTATGATTCTCGGACTGGCATTCGGTATTCTGATTAAAGAATTAAGAAAGAAGAATGAAACAGAAGCTTAGTATTATTGTTCCTGTATTCAATGACGCAAAACATCTTTGTAAATCATTGGAGTCATTAATCAGGCAGACAGAAGAAGTCGTTGTCATTGTAGTTGACGACGGTTCCACTGATGGATCTGGTGAAATTGCCAAAGAGTATGCCGATAAATACAGCAATGTAATCTGTAAAAGAAAAGAAAATGAAGGAATTGCATCCGCAAGGAATTTTGGTGTTGCTCAGGTAGAAACAGAATATTTTGGTTTCTTGGATTCAGATGATTATGTTGAACCTGATATGGCAGAGCTGATGTTAAAGAAGATTGAAGAAGAAAAAGCCGATATCTGTTTTTCTAACTTTATCTGGAAATATGAAGATGGTTCAACCAGAATCACAAAAGACATAGACTTCAAAGATAAAAAAGATATTCTGGTCAATATGATGGCGGTACTTTGGAACAAGATATACCGTACTGAATGGTTCAGAAACAACAATATTTCATTCCCAGATGGATACAGATATGAAGATGCTTCTGTACTATATAAATCAGTTATCAGAATGGATAGAGTTGCCTATGTCGATAAAGTGTTTGTTTCCTATGTGCAGCGTACAGGATCAATCACCAGGACATTCAATGTCAACATCAACGACATGATTCATGTTTTTGAAGATCTCGATGAATACTATAAAGCAAATACCAATGGTGAATACAAAGATGAAATAGAATATCTGTTCATCAGATTTTTCCTTGGCAATTCTTATTTAAGGGCGTGCCGTATTATCGATAAAAAAGTCAGAAAAGAGACGCTTGACAAGGGATGGAACTGTCTGGTTAAACACTATCCAAACTTTAAAAACAACAGGTATCTGAAAAACAGCGGAATGAAGAACAGATATTTTTCACTTGTTGACAGAAACCTGTATTATGGCAACGTGTCACTGTTTAAAATTGCCTACAGACTTGGAATAATGAAATAATATATGGGTATGAATAAGATTGTTAAAAACGCATCATGGATAATCGGCTGCAAGATTGCAGAGACTGTTTTCATGCTGGTTGTAACAATGTTTCAGACAAGGATATTCGGTCCGACAAACTTTGGACTTATTACCTATGCTCAGTCGATAGTAACAATTGTTGTACCTGTTATGCAGCTTGGATTAAACTCAATTCTTGTTAAAGAAATAGTGGATCATCGAGAAAAAGAAGGTGAAATAACCGGCACTGCAGTTACTATGGCTATGATTGCTTCGCCTGTTTCAATACTTGCGGTACTGATTTTCGTTTCAATCGTCAACACGGGTTCTACTGAAACTATCATGGTATGTCTTTTATACAGTGTGCTGCTTCTGTTTCAGGTATTTGAACTGTTACAGTACTGGTTTCTTTCGCATTACATGTCAATGTATGTTGCGATTACAATCTTTGTTGCATATGTATTGACTTCTATCTATAAACTTTTAGTTCTCTTTATAAACAGAAGTGTTTACTGTTATGCGGTATCACAGGCTATATATTATCTGATAATTGCTATTGCGCTGTTATATTTCTTTAAAAAGAAATCAAAACAGAAGTTAAGTTTTAAAATGGATACGGCTAAATATCTATTCTCTAAATCAAAATTTTTCTTTATCTCATCTGTTGCTGTTGCAGTCTACACACAACTTGATAGAGTATTATTAAAAAATATATGTGGCGATACAGCAAATGGCTATTATGTTGCTGCTATAACTGTTGTAAATATGGCTACATTTATCTTTACAGCAATTATTGACTCAACTCAGCCTGACTTATTTGAAAAGCGTTCTAGAAGCAGTGAAGAGTTTGAAAAAGGAATGATTGGTCTATATTCTGTAGTTATTTATCTTGCACTGGCAATGTGTGTTGGACTTACTGTTCTATCACCGCTTGTAATAAAAATTATGTGTGGTTCAGAATATGGTGAATCAGTTAATTTATTAAGAATTGTCTGCTGGTATGGACTGTTCTCGTTTATTGGTATTGCCAGGAATGTATATATTGTTGCAGAAGGAAAAGAAAGATATATCTGGGTTATCAACTGCATTGGTGCACTATTTTCATTGGTTTCAAATTATGTGCTTATCAGCCTGATTGGCGCTACTGGCGCAGCAGTTGCAGCAGTGCTCATTCAGATATTTGTAAATGTAATTATGGGATATGCAATAAAGCCGATAAGAAGAAACAATCAGTTGATGCTTCAGGCACTTAATCCATCAAATATTCTTGGTCTTTTCAGAAGAGGAGGAAAGGCATAACTCATTGATATAAGGAGTTTGCTATACTATTAGTATGAAAAAAGTCGCTGTATTAATTCCGTGCTATAACGAAGAGCTCACTGTTACAAAAGTTGTGACAGATTTTAAGAATTTCTTACCAGATGCAGATATTTATGTCTACAACAACAATTCTAAAGATAATACGAGAGAACTGGCTGTAAAGGCTGGTGCTATTGTCCGTGATGAATATGCTCAGGGCAAAGGCAATGTCGTACGTTCAATGTTCAGAGATATTGATGCTGATGTCTATGTAATGGTTGATGGTGATGATACATATCCTGCAGATGAGGCAGAAAAACTTATTAAACCTGTTCTTGAAGGTAAAGCAGACATGGTTATCGGTGACAGACTTTCAAGCACATACTATACCGAGAATAAGAGACCGTTCCATAATTTTGGTAATGACCTTGTAAGAAATCTGATCAACCTTCTGTTTAAAGCCCATATAAACGATATTATGACCGGTTATAGAGCGTTCTCAAAGAGATTTGTAAAATCTATGCCTGTTATGTCGGATGGATTCCAGATTGAAACAGAAATGTCTATCTTCTCACTTGTCAATGGAATGAAACTTGTGGAAGTTCCAATTACATATAGAGATAGACCTGAAGGTTCAGAATCTAAACTGAATACTTTCTCAGATGGTTTCAAAGTTTTAATGACTCTATTCAACCTGTTCAAAGATAACAGACCATTTCTGATGTTTGGAATTCTTTCTCTGTTGTTCTTTGTAATTGGGCTGATTGTTGGAATCCCTGTTATCAATGAATTAGCATTAACTCACTTTGTTACTAAAGTACCAAGTGCTGTTCTTGCTGCTGCTTTAATGATTAACTCGTTCCTGCTTTTTGCGATTGGTATTGTTCTTGATGCAATCAAGAATGAAAAGAAATATCTGTTCCGCTGCCATCTTAATGACGTTGAAAGCAAGATTAACAACAAATAAATATGATTGAACTATTAAAATTTGCTCTGTTGCCTTTTCTTGTATTTGTAACAGCAAACTTTACACTGATATATTTTTCAAAGAGATCGTTTGGAACCTGTATGCCGATCACTTTGCTTATATCGGTTTTTTTGTTGTTTATATCACAGACCATTTTTAAGACGTTCAATATTGGAATACTTCTATTGCTCATTATTTCTGTTGTTGGACTTGGTCTTCTGATTGTAAAAAGAAAAAACAGAGAATATATTGAAAGATGTTTTTCAATCGGTTTTATCGGTTTTTTGATAGCTTATATTCTGTTTGTGTTTATTGACTATGGCAGAAGTTTCAGTCTTTATGATGAGTTTCAGCACTGGGGCAAGATGATCAAGGAGATGTACCGTCTTGATAAGTTCTATCTTGCTGAAGGGAATCTGCTTCTTAACCATCATGATTATCCGCCATTTGTGTCGATATTTGAAATGTTATGGTGTAAACTGTCGCTTGCTTATTCAGAAGCTTCAGCTACACTGGCTATGCATGTACTGACCTATTCTATGCTGGTACCGGTATTACTGGACAGATATTTTAAAGATATTGAAAGAACAGCATTAAAAATACTGGCTTCAATATCGGTATTGTTCATATGTGTCTTTATAATACTGATGTTCGATATGAACATCCCTTCATCTTTTGTATCGATATATATTGATATATTGATGCCTGTATTCTATGCATACGGAATTATTGTTGTGCTAGATAAAGAGAATATTGATACACCATTTGGTTTTGTTTCGTTGCTTCTTATACAGAGTGCACTGATTCTTTCAAAACAGATGTCAATTGCCTTTATAATGCTGATTTGGCTTTTCTATACATTGAGAATGATTCCAGGTATCAGTTTTAAGAAAGTTATTAAGTCTCTGGTTGTTCTTGCGGTACCGCTATTAATTCTTGTTCTATGGAGCAGATATGTAAGTCAGTGTGGATATCGGGGACAGTTTGATTTAAGCAAGATCAGTATTACGGGTTTAATCAATATTTTAAGAGGCGTTGGAACTGATGCTCAGGTTTATACCTACTATCTTTACAGAGGTTATCTTTTAAGAGAAAACCTTCTTAACAGTTATGTTCCGGTATCGTATTTCTTTATGGCAGTTATGTTTGAAACGATACTGTTTATACTTCTTGTCCATAAGAAAAACAGTTTCCACAAAGCCGATTTCATAAGAACTACTATCCTTTATGTTGTGGGAACACTGGGTTATCTTTTGACAATGTATACCTTATACATGTACTGTTTCTCAGAAGAAGAAATGATGATACTGGCAAGTTATTCCAGATATATGAGTTCATTTACAATTGGTGAAGCATTGGTTATTCTTGTACTGATATTTGATTCATATAAATTCAGTACAAAGACATTATGTATTTTTATGGTGGTACTTATCGCATTGACCAACTGGAACATGTATCGTAAACTCAAACCTCAAAGATACAATGAAATCAGTGCTGAAAATGTCAGAAACAAGGCGATAGCAGAAGAAATAGAAAAGTATACATCAGAAGGTGATTCAATTGTTTTTCTTTCTAATTCAGAAGAAAAAGACAGTTTCTTCATTGGATATTATCTTGACTATACAAAAGTTGATACAAAACTCTCTGGATATGCCATTCCTTCTATGGAAGAGGAAGAATATGACAGATGGAGTAATGTTGAAAAGAGAATCATGGCCAATGATTATGTATACATAACTGAAACAAGTGATGTGCTGAAACTTAAGATGTCGGTATTTACAGATGATGAAATTACAGATGATTCATTATATAAAGTTGAGCCAGATGGCGGTTGGGCAAAACTGATTAAAATATATTAACAGGACAATAAAAAACCGTTCCTATATGAATAAAGTTCATCAGAACGGTTTTTTAAATATTTAATTATGCGTACAGGAACCAAACCATCAGGTATCCGGTTACTACAGCAGAAATTGTGAATGGGATTGATATCTTCATGAAATCCCAGGCTTTAACTTCGTAACCTTCTTTACGTAGAATACCAAGTGAAGTAATGTTTGCACTTGCTCCAACCGGAGTGATATTTCCACCAAGTGTAGCACCGATTAATAATCCAAAGTATAAGAGTGTTGGATCAATTCCAAGCACTGCAGCAATACCCTGACATACAGGAAGCATTGTAGCGACATAAGGAATGTTGTCGATGAATGCTGAGAACAGAACTGATGCCCAGACAATAAGCGTATAGATTACAAACAGATTGTCACCAGATACTTTTACAAACAGTTCAGCAATTGCATCAATAACACCAGCCTCTGTAATACCGCCTACTACAATGAATAGGCCCATTAATAATCCAAGAGTCATCCAGTCAATCTCTTTGAATACATCTTTAAGTACAGAAGTATTTTTCTTTAACAGTTCTCTGATGATTCCAAGTGCAAGATAGAATACACAGATACAGCCATTGATCATTTCAAATTCAATGTTCAGGAAAGATGCAACTATCAGCGTAACAACAGTTCCAAGCAAAAGGAATGAAGGGAAGTAATCAGTAACAATGGTTCTTTCGTTGGCGGTTACTGGCTGATTGTCTTTTCTAAATACATAGACAAGAACAAGTGTTGAAACAATAGCACCAACTTCAACAACAAAGAATAAACCGGCTTTTCCCTGATAAACAAAGAAATCATTAAAGTTCATATTGGCATAACCGCCAAGAAGAATTGAAGTTGTATCACCAACCAGGGTTGCTGCACCCTGAAGGTTAGAAGCAATCGAAATAGCAATAATTGAATTAACAGGAGATATATGCTGTTTCTTGGCGATTTCAATCGCAACCGGAGCAATCATCAGTACAGTTGCAACATTGTCAATGAAGGCAGATACAATACCGGCAAATAATGATAAAGCTATAATAGTCCATTTAACTGAATGTGTCTTTTCAATAATTAGATCTGACATCAGTGATGGCATCTTTGACTCAATGAATAAATAAACTGTACCCATAGTACCGCCTATCATCATTAATACATTCCAGTTGATGGTTCCAATGATTTTATTGGCAGGCATAATGCCTAAAACTATAAATAACAAAGCACTTGCTAAAGCTACATAAGTACGATGTTTTGGAAGTGCAAGCAATAAGACATAAGTAAGAACGAAGATAATCAATGCGATTGTCATACATTTTCCTCCTTTTAGAAACGAGATTATTATACCAAAATGGTCTATTATATAGAAGAAAAGAGAATAGGAGATTATTAGACATGAAGTGTAAAGAAAGATTGATCAGATATGCAAAGTTCGATACAACTTCGCATGAAGGAATTGAAGAATTCCCAAGTACTAAAGGACAGCTGGTGCTGGCAAATGCACTGGTTGAAGAATTAAAAGAGATTGGTGTAGCTGATGCCTTTGTTGATGAATATGGCTATGTTTATGGTTCTATTCCAGCAAACGTCGAAGGCGCATATGCGATTGGCTTATTGGCACATATGGATACATCAGATCAGGTATCTGGTGCTAATGTAAATCCACAGGTTCATGAAAACTATGATGGAAATGACATCGTCTTAAATCCTGATGTAATAATGAAAGTTGAAAGGTTCCCATTCTTAAAGGAACTTGTCGGCAAGACATTAATCACAAGTGATGGAAATACATTGTTAGGTGCAGATGATAAAGCCGGTATTGCCATCATCATGGAAGTGCTTGAAACTTATCTTAAACGTCCAGATCTTAAACATGGACTTATCAGAGTGTGTTTCTCTCCAGATGAAGAAATCGGCAGAGGCATGGAACATTTCAACTACGATCTGTTCAAAGTCGATTTTGCCTATACGCTTGATGGTGGGGAAACTGATGCGATCGAATATGAATGTTTCAATGCAGCAAGTGCAGTTGTAGAAATCAAAGGTATTTCTTCTCACCCAGGTGACGCTAAAGGAAAGATGATTAACGCACTAAATGTGGCACATGAGTTCCACACAATGATTCCTGCTGATGCAAGACCCGAATACACTGAAGGAAGAGAAGGTTTCAACTCATTGATGGATATGTCAGGAAGTGTTGACAGCGCTACACTTAACTACATCATCAGAAATCACGATGCAGCTTTACTTGAAAAGCAGAAACAGGATTTTATCAATGCTGCTGCAGTATTAAACAATAAGTATCCTGAAGATACAGTTAAACTTACACTGAAAGATTCTTATCGCAATATGCGTGAAAAGTTTGAAGGTCATTATGAATCAATAAGTCTCGTTAAGACTGCTGTGCAGTATATGAAGATGGACTATAAAGAAATAGCAATCCGTGGCGGTACCGATGGGGCAGAACTGTCATGGCATGGACTTCTTACTCCAAACCTGGGAACAGGTGGACACAACTATCATGGTATTTATGAATGTTGTACTGTTGAAGATATGGAAAAAATGGTCAAACTGGTTATCGTTATCCTGACCATTGCGACAAGAAAGTAGTAAAATATAGAGGAAGAAAAGAGGATTTTTAATATGGAAAAAATTTTAGTTGAAGTATCTGCAAGACATATCCATCTTACAGAAGATCAGATTCAGACTCTTTGTGGTCACGAACTGACTGTCAAGAAAGAACTTTCTCAGCCAGGTCAGTTTGTAAGTAACGAAAAGATTAAAGTAGTTGGACCAAAGAATGAACTTGCATGTTCAATCTTAGGACCAGCAAGAAAATCAGCACAGGTTGAAATTACTCTTACTGAAGCCAGACAGTTAGGTTTAGAAGCAATGATCAGAGAATCAGGCGATACTGCTGGAACAAGCGGCTGCAAGCTCGTTGGACCATGTGGTGAAATCGAAATCACTGAAGGTGTTATCGCTGCTAAACGTCATATCCATATGACTAAGGCTGATGCTGCGAAGTACGGTGTAGAAAACGGACAGATTGTTGGCGTTAAAGTCGAAACAGACGGCAGATCTTTAACATTCGGTGATACAGTTGTAAGAGTTTCAGATTCATATGCATTAGCTATGCATATTGATACAGATGAATCAAACGCTGCTGGAATTAAAGGTTCAGCAATGGGCGAAATCATCAAGTAGGAGATTAACATGTTTAAAGTAATCAGAGTTAAGAACTACGAAGAACTTTCAAAAGAAGCATTCAAAGTTATGAGAGCCTGCGTTAAGCCAGGTGCAGTACTTGGTTTAGCAACAGGTTCATCTCCAATCGGTCTATACAAAGAAATGATCAAAGACCATAAAGAAAACGGAACAAGCTATGCTGAAGTATCAACATACAATCTTGATGAATACGTTGGACTTCCTTTAAACCACAGAGAAAGTTACTACACATTCATGCATACAAACCTGTTCAATGAACTCGATATTAAAGAAGAAAACATTCATGTTCCAAGCGGACTTGGTGATATTGAAAAGAAGTGTGTTGAATATGATGAAGCAGTCGCAAAAGCAGGTGGCGTGGACATTCAGTTACTGGGTATTGGTTCTGATGGCCATATCGGATTCTCTGAGCCAGGCACACCATTTGATCAGGGAACTCATGTTGCAGTACTTGCTGAATCAACAAGAATTGATAACCAGCGTTTCTTCAATGACTTAAATGAAACAACACCTACTCAGGCATGTACAATGGGTCCTAAGACCATCATGACTGCAAAGAAGATCTTACTGGTAGCAAACGGTGTCAACAAAGCAGATGCCATCAAGGCAATGCTGGAAGGCCCTGTTACAGAAGACTGTCCAGCATCAATCTTACAGAGACATGCAGATGTTACTGTAATCATTGATGAAGCAGCAGGTTCTAAACTGACTAAGTATTAATAGAAAAACCTCTTTGTTTAAAAAGAGGTTTTTTATGTGCTTAATTTACTTCAACATTTAAGAGATTTTCAATTTCGGCGAAATATTCAAGAGAGACCATTCTTTTATAAATCTCTTCAGCAATAATCTCATAACCCAGTTCGCCAAAATGGCATCCTTCAACAAGCAGCGACCTTGGACAGGATCCCTCACTTTGTTTCTGTATGTCATCTTCTGAAAGGATAACTCCATATTCACTCAGATCGTTTTCCGTAAAGAGGTCGTGGAGTGAAATATAATGGTCACCAAATGCTTCTTTCATAGCATCATCTATTTTCTCAAGTTTCTCGTGTTTTCCGCTGTGCATACCGAGAATAATGTATTTATCTGACTGTTGCTGATCAACCATGGCTTTATGCTGTCTGACAAGGGTTTCTACGCTGTCATATCCGCCATTAGTTCCCATGAAGATAATCATCCAGTAATCAAGATATTTATCTTCAACAAAAGTGTGGACAACAGTGCCTTCTTCGCATACGACTTCATCGCCATCTTCACTTCTTTTGAAATAATACTGGCAGTCAGCTTCAAAGGCACTTTCCTGTTTAACTGTTAGAACTCCTTCGACACCGTTGATGGTTACTGGATTTGTTCCGCCATCTCCTGCTCTGACCGGTTGGGCAGGACCACCATATAAAGAGACGAGAGATATTTTTATCTTCTTGCGTTTGGCAGGGATGGTTATATCCTTAGCCAGAACCATATCTACCGCACCATTTCTTCCGGCAATGGTCGCCGAAGTTTCGCCACCTACCCCAAGATTAATAACTTCAATTGGATTAAGTGATTCTTCATCGGATGTTTCATTTAGCATCTCGTTATATTTATCAGTTATCTCGCTGTTCAGTTTTTTATAGAGAAAATCAGGATAACCTTTTTTGACTATTACTCCTTCAGTCAGGCTGTCGCCCCAGCAGACTATTCCCGGAATAATTTCTGACAGTTTTTCCTGTATTGTTTTTTCTTCTTTTTCTTTTTTGATTATCAATAAAGAAACAAGGAGACATGAAATCATACATATCAGAATGATGATGGTAATAAACTTCTTTTTCATAAGTAAATTATAACAATTAAAAAATACGGTTACAGAATATGAATATCCTGATATTATATATAGAAATGTTCATTTATTGGTTATAATATATAAGAAATTGAACACATTAGTTGGAGAATCAGATGAAATTAAGCAGAAAAGAATTCGAAATACTTGTCGCAATGACAGAAAATGAACATATTACCCAGCGTTTCCTGGCTGAGAAACTGGATTATTCAGTAGGAACCATCAACAAGACAGTAAAAAGCCTGGAAAATGAAGGCTTAATCAATAATGGAAATATAACTGAATATGGTTATATGACACTGGAAGATTACCGTGCAAAAAGAGCTGTTTTTATAGCGGCAGGATTTGGCAGCAGAATGGTTCCTGTAACCTTGAATACACCAAAACCACTGGTAAGAGTCAATGGCACAAGAATTATTGATACACTTATTGATGCCTGTCTTAATGCTGGAATAGAAGAAATATATATAGTAAGAGGTTATCTGGGTGATCAGTTTGACCAGCTTCTGATTAAATATCCAATGATTAAGTTTTTAGATAATCCATCATATAACGAGTCAAACAATATCGGCAGTGCACTCATTGCAAAAGATCTTATGGAACAGTCATATGTCTTTGAGGCCGATCTGCTTTTAAGCAATAAGAGTATTGTAAAGAAATATAACTATCGTTCAAATGTGCTTGGAATTTACAAAGATATCACTGATGACTGGTGCCTGGAAACAGATAAAGACGACTGTGTCATTGAAGAAAAAATCGGTGGTACAGACTGCTATCAGATGGTAGGTATATATTATTTCAACAGTGAAGATGGTAAGAAGTTATCTTCACATATTGAAAAAGCCTATGCAATGCCAGGTGGAAAAGAAAGATACTGGGAAACAGTACCAAACCAGGTATATAAAGGACAATACAGAATAGAAGTCAGACCATGTCTTCAGGAAGATATTGTCGAAATCGATACGTTTAAAGAACTGACAGAAATTGACAAGTCATATCTTGTACAGGGGTAATTATGGAAGAAAAGAAACAGTTAAAGAAACAGTTAAGCCCAATGCATGTCTGGTCAATTGCATTTGGCTGTATTATCGGCTGGGGATCATTTGTTAATCCGGGAAAGAAATTCCTTCCTAATTCAGGAGTTCTGGGAACGGCTATCGCCATGGTACTTGGAGCGTTGGTTATGGTTGTAATAGCTTTTTCATATGCCTACATGGTACCCAAGTTTCCTAAGGCTGGTGGTGAGTTTACTTTCACAAAAAACTGTTTCGGTAAAATACCGGCTTATATCTGCGGCTGGTTCCTGATTGCTGCTTATCTTACAAATGTTCCGATGAACTCCACAGCTATCGGACTGATTGTTGATGGAATAGATGGATCATTGAATATATTAAAATTCGGCTTCAGTTATGAAATAGCCGGATTTGAAGTATGGTTTGGTGAAATACTCTTTGCATCATTTATTCTTATTGTCTTCGGTATTCTGAATATCATCGGTGTAAAGAAAGCCGGTTTCATTCAGACAGTGCTTGCCGTATTACTGGCAACATCGGCATTTACACTGTTTTTTGCCGCTGTATTTTCATCAAAGACCGATATAAAGAATCTTGAACCTTTATGGGGTTTCAATAAATCACTCGCTTCAGCAAGCGGTTCATACCTTCCTGAATACGCAAAGACAAATGTTCTGAGTTCTGTTCTGGCGACATTTGCGATTGCGCCATGGGCTTATGTAGGTTTCGATACAATCCCACAGGCAGCAGAGGAATTCAGATTCTCTACCAAGAAAGTAATCATGATTATGGTTGTTGCCATTGCGTTTGGTTGTTTTGTGTATACTTCAAACAATACTGTTGCAGCAATCGTTCTGAATAACTGGCCTGATAGAGTTCTGTCAGGTGATTGGGTATTGCTGGTAGCTGCTGAAGAACTGCTTGGTAATTTTGGAACTGTTCTTGTCGGAGTTGGAGTATCGTGTGCTGTGCTTTCTGGCATTATGGGCTTCTATCTTGCATCTTCAAGACTGATGTATTCAATGAGCTCTGAAGGTTATCTTCCTGAATGGTTCGGCAGAATAGACGAAAAATATGGAACGCCAAAGAATGCGATTATTTTCTGTATAGCCGTATCATTAAGCGGACCGATTTTGGGCAGAGAAGCGCTTGGTTGGTTTGTTGACATGAGTGCAATTGGAGCATCTATCGGTTATCTTTTTACCTGTCTTTGTACCATTGTGATTAATAGAAAAGAGAAAGACGGAGGCCGTGCACTTAATGTGCTTTCAATACTTGGAGTTATCTTCTCTGTTATTTTCATCATACTTCAGCTGATACCGGTCCCTGGACTTGAAGGAGTTCATTTCTCATTGCAGAGTTACATCATGCTTGTTGTGTGGTCGTTAATCGGAATGATCTTCTACTTTAAGAAGTTAAAGTCCAACTGATACAAACAGTTAATTCTTTTATATAATTAAAAAGATGTTTAAAACTATACTGGTTATTCTGTTTGGTAATCCATCTCCTGATGTACCGACAGTTTATTCATATATTGATCCGGGTACTGGCAGCATGCTTTTTACTATTGCCATCGGAATTGTAAGTACTGTCATATACAGTTTGAAAGGACTGTTCATCAAACTGAAAAGTCGTTCTAGTAAAAACACTCCAGTTAAAGATACAGACAGCCATAAATATGTAATATTTTCTGATTCCAAAAGATACTGGAATGTTTTCGAGGGGATATGTGAAGAATTTGAAAAAAGAAATATTCCCGTTCTTTATCTCACAATGTCAGAAGATGATGAAGCATTCACAAAACAATATGAACATATTGAAAGAAAATACATTGGAAATTCAAATGCAGCCTTTTCTTATCTCAATTTATTGAAAGCTGATATCCTGCTTTCAACAACACCTGGACTTGATGTCTACCAGTGGAAAAGAAGCAGAAATGTTAAATACTATGTTCATGTTCCACACATGGTCAACGATATAACAACCTACAGAATGTTTGGTTTGGATTACTATGATGCTGTTCTATGTGTTAATTCAGTTCAGAAAAAACAGATAGAAAGACTTGAAAAGATCAGAAACATCAATAATAAAGAACTTGAGGTAGTCGGCTGTACCTATTTTGACAGACTCAACAATCAACTTAAAAAAGCTCAACACAAAAGAAATGATGTTCCGGTTGTACTTGTTGCACCTTCATGGGGCAAGAGTGCAATCCTAAGCAAGTATGGTTCATCTATTCTTGATGAACTTGTTAAGACAGGTTACAGAATAGTTGTCAGACCTCATCCTCAATCATTTACCGCTGAAAAAGAACTCATCGAAACACTGATGGCTAAATATCCGGATATTGAATGGAACAAAGATGCCGATAATTTTGAAATCTTAAACAGAAGCGACATTCTTATCTCTGATTTCAGTGGTGTCATCTTTGACTATGCATTGGTATTTGATAAACCGGTTATCTTTTCTCCAGGTGAATTTGACAAGTCACCTTATGATGCGTGGTGGCTTGATGAAAACCTCTGGACTTTTGATGTGCTGCCACAGTTTGGAGCAGAGCTTAAATCTGAAGGCATTAAAGATATCAAAAATATTATTGATGTCTGTCTTAAAGATAAAGAAAACAAAGATAAAAAAGCAATCAAAGAAACTGCATGGCCTGAAGTTGGTAACAGTTCAAGAATGATTGTTGATTATATGGTGAAAAAAGAAGAAGAGATATGCAGATAGTAAATATTTTATATGGAATAATAATTGAACCACTGATTCTGCTTTTTGAATTTCTTTTCAGTTTCTTCAAGGATCTTACCGGAAGCAATGGCATATCGATAATCTGTCTGAGTATCTGTATGAACATTCTTGTACTTCCGCTTTATAAAAGAGCAGATGCAATTCAGGAAGAAGAAAACGCAATAGAAAAGAAGCTGGAAAAAGGTGTGGCTCATATCAAGAAAACATTCAGTGGCGATGAACGTTTTATGATGCTGCAGACATATTACAGGCAGAATAATTACAAGCCTTCTTTTGTGCTTAAAGGGCTGTTACCACTGGCACTTGAGATTCCTTTCTTTATGGCAGCATACAGCTTTCTTTCAAATCTTACTTGCCTAAAAAACAATAGTTTTCTTTTAATCAGTAATCTTGGGGAAGCTGATGGCCTAATGTTTGGAGTTAATCTCTTACCGATCCTGATGACAGCGGTCAATATTGTTTCTTCTTCAATATATTCAAAAGATGCACCATTAAAAAGCAGAATACAGCTTTATCTTATGGCTGCTGTATTTCTTGTTCTGCTCTATGATTCTCCATCGGCACTGGTGCTTTACTGGACACTGAACAATGTATTTTCTCTTGTGAAGAACATAATAAACAAATCAGATAATTCAGACTTTATTGTAAAGATTCTTGTATCACTTTTCGGTGCAGTACTTCTGGCAGGTTCATTTTTACTGGAATTATCGAAACTGAAAACTGTTGCATTGATTATGGTGGGTATTCTTGCTCAGATACCGCTTGTACTTCTGTTATTAAAGAAGAAACCAAGCATTGAGTTTGAATTCCGTTTTGATTCACTGACATTTGTTTTCTCAGCTGTTTATATTGCATTAATTACCGGTCTATATATTCCGTTGATGGTAATCAAATCATCAGCCGGTGAATTTGTTGACTTTTCAACAGCTGAATCACCACTTAAATATATCTTCTCAAGCATGAAGTATTCTGTTGGGTTCTTTGTTGTATGGCTGGGAATTTATTATCTGCTTTCTAATGATAAGGTCAAAGGCTTTATGTCATATCTGACACTTTGTCTGTCATTTATCTTTACTGCTGATTTTGCACTGTTCACAAATAGTTTTGGCAATATGTCCAACAAACTTGTTTACGACATTGCTCCATCAGTATTAAATATGAGCAAGCTCTTGAATCTCGTATTTGTACTTATTGTATTTGTGGTTATTTATCTAGTCAGAAAGTATTCCTCTAAACTGAGCAAGCCACTACTTTGTACATTATCTTTAATGATTGTTGTGACATCAGTTGTTACGGTTAAAGGCATTAAACCGGAGATTGAAGCAGAAATCAGATCAATCAATTCTTCAAAGGAACATGGTACAGTCAATGCGACGCTGTCTGATTCAGGAAAGAACGTTGTAGTTATTATGCTGGATAGAGCAATCAGTTCTTTTATTCCCTATATCTTCAATGAAATACCTGAACTGTATCAGATGTATGAAGGATTCACTTATTATCCAAATACTGTTGCGTATGGTGATTCTACAAATATAAGCAGTCCATCTTTATTTGGTGGATATGAATATACTCCTGAAGAGATAAACAGAAGAACTGATAAAACACTCAAAGAAAAGCAGAATGAGGCTGATAAAGTTCTTCCTGTACTGTTTGATGAAGGTGGGTATAAAGTTACTGTCTGCAATCCTCCATATGCGAATTATGATGAGGTACCTGACTTATCAATTTATGATGAATATCCAGATATAAGTGCCTATAACACAAACAATGGAGAACTCCTCTATTTTGAAGGTTCAAATCTTTCAAGTCTAGAAAGAAATCTCTTTTGTTATTCGCTGTTCAGAGTTGCTCCATCCATTCTTTCAGGAACTCTATATGACGATGGTAATTATCACAGTTTAAGTTCTGATGGAAGCAGTGAGTCATCAAGAGGAGTAATATTTGAATACAGTATCTCCAATCCGGAATTTGCGAACAATTATGTTGTACTGGATAAACTAAGCGACATCTTTACTGTTGAAAAGAGCACAGAAGATACCTATCTTTCTTTAGTCAATGAGACTACACATTATCCGGCAATACTTAACAGTGAAGATTATATGCCAGGACTTAATCTTGCTGACTATGCTGCTGATGAAAACAATCTCTATAAATATTCAATAGATGGTAATGAGATATATCTCGAAACAGAAGAACAGTATACTCATTATCAGATAAATGCCTGCTCGCTTATTCTTGTGGGTGAATGGCTTGATTATCTTAAGGAAAACAATGCCTATGACAATACCAGGATCATCATCTGTTCTGACCATGGTAAAGATATCGGTTTATTCAATCTGGGAATGGATGGGGTTGATGCGCAGTCTGATGTTTCCGGTTACAATGCACTACTGTTATATAAAGACTTCAACAGCAGCGAATTCACCACTGATGAAAGCTTTATGACTCTTGCTGATATTCCGTTTATGCTGACAGAAGACCTGGTTGATACAGTTAATCCATTCACAGGAAACAGTCTTGATCAGACAGACAAAAAGAAAGATGTTCAGTATATTCTTGACTCACCAAGAAATACCGGTGTCAATAAAGGAAATGCATTCGTTGAAAACGGATGGTATGCTCTTTTTGGGAATGTTTCTGACATTGACAGCTGGAAAAAAACAGACAGTCCAATTGATTAGAAGTAACGGTCATATTCATAGCGGAAAGCATGACTTTCCATTAAGATATAGATGGAGGTAGAACTCAATGAAAATAGTAAATGAAAACGAATTTGAAAATGAAGTAAAAGAAGGATATACACTTGTAGATTTCTTTGCCAACTGGTGTGGACCATGCAAGATGCTTGGTCCGGTTCTTGAGGAACTGTCAGAAGAAAGAAAAGACGTTAAATTTATCAAGGTTGACTGTGATGAATCAGATGGTCTAGCAATGAAGTTTGGGGTAATGACCATACCCGCACTGTTCTTATTAAAGAACGGTGAAGTGGTAGCTAAGACCGGAGGGTATCAGCCTAAAAACGGTATTGAAAAATTCATAAACGACAATATGAAGTAAGAAGTTGGAAGAAATTCCAGCTTTTTTAATGTGCTTTTATGTCTCGTTATTTTTCAAACATCTTCCCAATGTTCTATAATTAGATAAATAACATTTTTTGTTCTTCAGGGGATATGAATATGAAACGTCTAATAACAATAATAATTACCTTCTTATTGATTGCGACATCAACTCTAACAGTTAATGTTGTAAGAGCAGAAGAACCTGTAGAAAACGATAATATCGAAGAAGTTTTTGATAATGAAGAAAATGTAAATGAATCTGAAAATGAAGAAGAGATAGAAAATAACGAAGAACTAGAAACTGTTGAAGAAACAGAAGAAGATACATCCGACGAATTGCCATTTGTAGTTGAGGAAACAGATGATGAAGTGCTTGGCACCTATCTTATGGCGTATGGTAAATGTGGAGATAATGCAAATTATTATCTGTATAGTGACTACTCATTAGATATTAGTGGCAATGGTGTTTTAGAAGAAACGTTCGGAAATTTAATCCCCGATTATTATGAAAATGTTAAAACAATAACTATTGACAGTGGAATAACGGAAATAAATGATGATGTTTTTTATGGGATGACAGCATTGGAAAGCGTAACGTTACCAAACTCACTAACAACGATTTATGTTTCAGCTTTTAGTGAATGCGAATCATTAAAATCTATTACAATACCAGCATCAGTTACAAAAATAACAGGTAATCCATTTGAATGGTGCGATTCACTTACATCAATTACGATTGATTCTGCAAATCAGTATTATGAAACAAAGGGATGCAATGTCATTATTGAAAAGGCAACGAATAAACTGATTTCAGGTTGTTCAACAAGCACAATACCATCTTCTGTAACAGAAATTGGATATATGGCTTTTTACGGATGTAACAATTTTACAAGTATCACAATACCTTCATCAGTAAAGAAAATTGGTGGTAGTGCTTTTGGTTATTGCTATAAATTGAAGAACGTTTATTTTAATGATGGTCTGGAAGAAATAGAGTGGGGCGCTTTTCGCGAATCAACAGGTGATTATATAAATATACCTTCAACTGTAAAAAAGATTGGTGATTTTGCACTTAGCAGTTTTAAATCGGGAGCAATAACTATAAGTCCAGAAAATCAGTATTATGAAATACCTGCAGGATCTAATTGTGTTATTGAAAAGGCTACAAATCGATTGCTGGTTGGTTTTGAAGATACAGTAATTCCTGATTATGTTGTATCAATTGCAGATGGAGCTTTTTACTATAGGGATATTGAAACATTAACAATACCTGTATCAGTAAAGGAATTTGAAAGTCGATCATTTGAAGGATCATCAATTAAAAATGTAATTTATCTTGGTTCTGCAACAGAATGGGCAGATATCGATTTTGAGAATTCAATGTATTCAGATAATGTTTTTGCCAGAGCAAATATCACCTTTGCATCAGAAGAAGGAGTTGATAGTTCAAATTTTACTTACAGTTTTGATTCTGCAAGTGAAGAATACACTGTTACCGGGTATACAGGAAGTGCTACAGTAATCAGAATACCAGCTCAATATAACGGATATAATGTTACGGGAATTGCCGCAAATGCCTTTAAAGACAATACAAACATAAGGTATGTATTTATTCCATCGGGAATAAAAACTATTGGTTCATATGCATTTGCTGGCTGTTTGAACCTTACTTCGGTATTTTCTGATGGGGAGAATAAAAAACTTGAAGTAATTGAAGAGGGCGTATTCAAAGACTGTAAAAATCTTTGTCAATATGAAATTCCTGATACAGTTACAGAAATAAAATCATATGCATTTGATGGATGTAAAGAATTTTGTGATTTCGAATCATCAAAGAATTTAAGAACTATACGTCAGTATGCATTCAGGAATTCCGGAGTAGAAAATATATTTATATTAAGCTCGGTAACTCGTATAGAAGCCGATGCCTTCTTTGGCTGTGCAAATCTCCACATAAGAACAGATGCCAAGTCTTTGCCAAGCGGATGGATGACGAACTGGAACAGAAAATCTGAAGTTAGATATGGATCAATTGTATATAACCAGCCAAAACCATTCCCAAAGGATTTAAAAGTATCTGTTGATGAAGATGGTGTTATCAGCATTGAAACTGAAGATACAGATTATTTGAATGCATTAATTAATAATCGATACAATTATACTACCATCTATATTACTGAGGATGGGAAAAATAGAGATTATTTTAGTTTGGTTGCAAACTGGGAATCTGGACACGATAGTTGTTTCAGTCTGGATGGGAATGTCATATCAGTAATAACGGAAGACAGTTATCACGGTTCTCCGAGCCTGATTGAAGGTAAAAACAAAATCAGAATATGGGTTGATGGCTACGATTCAGCAGTATTTGAAATTGAAGTTTCAAATGGTTTAAAAAAGGCACCAGATGATGTGAGTGTTCAGTATGATGAAGGCTACCTGATACTCAAGTCGAATGACAGCGAGTGGCTAGAGCAGACAAACGAAGTAATTGTTTATCAGAACAATGAACATGTAACATCATATTATTCATTGAACGTATTTGGTAATGCGAGGTTTTTTAGACTTTACACTAGTGACAATGAGGAATGGAATTATCAACCAGGAATATGTACTTTGGTATTTACTCCACATATTTCTGTTGTGTGTGATAGTTATAGCGTTGACGGGGAGACGCGATATACAAACAGCACTTTATATGTAAAAACAATGACACTTGGTGAACAAGCGGTAGATAAGATGGTTGGTAGCGAAGTAAAAATTAAAGAAGATGGAAATAATTTAGTCATAACGTCAAGCGATAAAGACTTTCTGTTGTCGTTGGTTAGTACAGACAAATGGTCAGAAGTAAGTGAGACACCGAAAATAGCAGCAATGAATCATGATAACGATGCATTAGGTGAAGGCGAATTTGCTGTTAACGATAATGATGAAGAAGTTCTTGCCACAACGGAAGAATCAGGCAATGAATCTGTATTTTACGAAAACTACAGCAGTTCTGGCCGCCCGTTTGGATATATATCTTTTGTTAATGAAAAAACAAAAGAAGAAATTATTATTAGAAACACAATTTCAGAAACAAATTTAGTAGTAAAAAACAACAAAATTACTTTAAGTAGTGCTATTCTTAATAAATTCGGCATAACTAAAGGGAAATATAAGGTTTATTTGTATGCAAAAGATTACTATTCTCTTTATGCTTATTTTTCATATGAAGGTATTAAGATAAATTCACCAACAGATATAAAAGTTACTGAGGACACAGACGGTAATCTGCATATTTCAAGTACGAAAGACCCCGATTACGTTAAGTACATCAACTATTTATGGATATACAATGAAAGTGGAAGCCGATCTATACTTTCAGATTATATTCGCGTTGAAGGAAATGAAGCAATTGTTGATGCGATAGATGTTGGACTAGAAAATGGTCAATATATTATAGGCGAGATAGATGCGTTCGGGTACAACTATTATTATCCAGACAAGAACTTGACCATTGCTCATACAAAATTAAAAGACGCCCCTGTTTATTCTCTTGCCCTAACTGGAAACGGCAATCTTGTAATCTATTGTTCAGATAATGCATGGCTTTCATCACTGATAGATCATGAAGACAAAGATGCAACTGGTGATATAACAATACGTGGAGCCGATGAAAAAAGAGAATACATCAAATTTTATGGAGAATATACGCCGTATTGGAGTTATTCGTTCAGTCTTGACGAAGATGACTGCAAACTTGAAAATGGAAAACTTACCATTTATAACAGTCGTTTGAAAAGAGGTAATTGGCTCAATGGCGCTTATACTATTAAGCCACATGTAAAAGGCTATAGAGAAGCAGAAGAAAAAACAATTTATTTTAATTGTTTGAGGGAAAGGGTGCCCGATGATTTGTATGCATACAAATCTGGAAACTACATCTATGTTTACAGCAATAATGACAGCTTCTTGGAATCGGTACTTGAGGCTAGAATCGGAAAGCTTGATTCTAACGATGACGTTGTTGAAACCTTCTGGATTGATGATGATGCAATTACTGTTTATAGTACATATATCACAATAGATGTGTCTTCATATTATATTTCTTCAAGTTTCAGATATAATGTTTATCTTTATTCTGATGATTATATCGATGCCAATGTACCTTTATTCTATACAAGATACTATATAACATACGAGAATGTTGACGGCGCAAGTCATTATAATCCATATTTCTATACATATAAACAGGGTGATTATATAGACTTAGATGATGCTTATAAGTCCGGATACAGTTTTGAAGGATGGTACACTGATGCCAAGTTTAAGAACAAGGTAACATACATCAGCAGAACAAGCTATAGCAATATTACTCTTTATGCAAAGTGGACTAAAGATTATAGAACTTTCAAATTCAATGCCAATGGTGGGTCAGGCACAATGGCACAAAGGACAATATATGGTGACGAGCCTCTACCAGAATGCACATTTACAAAGTCTGGTTATGAATTCGATTGCTGGTCAATAAAGATTGATGGCTATACCTATGAACTTAGTGATGATGTAACCACGGGCGCGCTGCCGCCTAAAGCCACCTATACCTTATATGCAAACTGGAAGCAGGCAACGTATACAATAAGTCTTGATCCAAGAGGTGGAGAGCTTGCTTCTTCAAAGGAAAAATATCCAACTGGATTTGTTGATGAAGATGAAAACGGAACATTTGAAGGAAATTATACTTCTTCATCTTCTATTGTTCTTCCATTATTAAAAAAAGATGGTTACAGATTTGATGGCTGGTATGATGTAAATACCAATAAGAAGGTAACCAAGGTTGCCAAAGGTTCAGCAGGAGATCTTGAACTTTATGCCAAGTTTACTGCTACAGACTATGCAATCAAATATTCAACCAATTCAGGAAGTATTAAAAAAGGTGCTGTATATTCTACAAAATACAATATTGATACAGATGAACTTGCACTTCCATCTATTGATGAAATAACAAGAGCCGGATACGAGTTTGAAGGCTGGTATCTGACATATAATTCAAAGACAAAAGAATGCTCTGACAGAGTAGATACTTTGGAAGACCTTCTTTACTACAATTCATACAAGGCAACTACCCTGTATGCGAACTGGACACCAAACACCTACTACATCACCTTCCTAAAAGGAAATGAAGCTGAAGAAGATGAAGTAATGGGTGAAATGGAATCTGTAGAAGCAAGTTATGATGAAAACTATCAGCTTGATGCCTGCCAGTATGTAAGACCTGGATATACATTTGCAGGATGGGCTGCAGGTAAGAAATCGTATTCAGATGGTGCAAAAGTAAAGAATCTGACCAGTGAACAGTGTGGTGAAATTGAACTTACAGCCAAGTGGAAGAAAGTAGATTCCTATACTATCAAATACAACTTCAATGGCGGTTCAATGCCTAAAGGTATTAAATATGACACCAAATATAAATATGGTACAGATGATTATATTGAATTACCATTAGAGCCAACAAGAAAAGGCTATACATTCATAGGCTGGTACACAACCGCAGATTTTGAGTTTGGATCAGAGATAAGCGGCTTCTATACAAATGAGACATACTGGAATATCAATGTTTATGCTGAATGGGATCCAGATGACTACAACATCACCTATATTGTAGATGGCGATCATTATGATGAAGGTACATACGAATACTCATCTAATGCAAAGGACAAGTTTGAACTTGAACCTCTTGAAAGATTCGGCTATACATTCAGATGGTATTCTGATGCGGCATGCAAGAAAGCTATAACTTCAATTGTCAGAAACAGTGCAAAAGATATTACTGTATATGGCATGTTTACACCTAACACCTACAAGATTACTTATAAGCTGGATAAAGGTGTAACCAATGGCTTAAAGAACCCTACAAGCTACAAGTATTCAGAAGAAGATGTTGTATATCTAAATAATCCAACAAAGAAAGGCATCAGATTTGAAGGCTGGTATATCCTTGATGAATATGGATATCCTAAGTATCTTGATTATTCAGAAGAAGATAAGTATTACTTTGATGCTTCCCTTGCAGAAAACATCACTCTTTATGCTGAATTCGGTACAGATTATGAAGACTACACAATCACCTATATTGATGAATATGGTGATCCTATAGATAACCCAGACACCTATCAGTACATCACTCCTACAATCAAACTGAACAATCCTACAAGATATGGCTATACATTTACCGGTTGGTACAATACGGCAAATAACAAGAAGGTAACTTCTATTGCCAAGGGTTCAATGGGTGCAATCGAACTTGAAGCAAGATATACACCTAACACCTACAAGATTACCTATAAGCTGGATAAAGGTGTAACCAATGGCTTAAAGAATCCTACAAGCTATAAGTATTCAGATGAAGATGTTGTATATCTAAATAATCCAACCAAGAAAGGTATCAGATTTGAAGGCTGGTATATCCTTGATGATTACGGATACCATCAGTATCTTGATTATTCAGATGAAGAAGACAAGTATTACTTTGATGCTTCCCTTGCAGAAAACATCACTCTTTATGCTGAATTCGGTACAGACTATGAAGACTACACAATTACCTATATTGATGAATATGGTGATCCTGTAGATAACCCTGATACCTATCAGTACATAACTCCTACAATCAAACTGAATAACCCTACAAGATATGGCTATACATTCAATGGCTGGTACAATACAGCAAACAACAAGAAAGTAACTACTATTGCCAAGGGTTCACTTGGTTCTATTGAACTGGAAGCAAGATATACACCTAACACCTACAAGATTACCTATAAGCTGGATAAAGGTGTAACCAATGGTTTTAAGAATCCAAGAAGTTACAAGTATACAGAAGAAGATGCTGTTTACCTCAATAATCCTATCAATAAAGGAATAGTATTTGAAGGCTGGTACTATCTGGATGAAAACGAAGTAAAGCATACCCTTCCATACGATGAAGATGAAGGAAAATACTTCATTAATGGTGACTATGCATTTAATATGGAACTCTATGCTGCATTTGGTGATCCTGAGCAATATCCTGTTACATATATAGATGATTCAGAAAGTCAGATTACTAACCCTGAATTTTATACATATTTTGATGACGATATTACTTTAAATAATCCTGAAAAAGCAGGTTATACATTTGATGGCTGGTTTAATACGGCAACAGGTATAAGAGCAACTTCTATTGCCAAGGGTTCAATGGGTGCAATCGAACTTGAGGCAAGATATACAGCCAATAAATATAATATTAACTATGTTCTTGAAGCTGGTGCATCAAACAGTCTGAACAATCTTGATTATTTCTCTTATTCTAAATATGGAATTGTTTATCTGGATAATGCAATTAAACCAGGCGTATCTTTCACTGCGTGGTACATGGTTGATGAAGATGGAATACCACATGATTTGTCATATTCGACAATTAAAGGTAAATACTTCTTCAGCGCAGATAGATTTGAGGAAATTACTGTCTATGCCGGCTTTGCCTCAGATTATGAAGAGTACACAATTACCTATATTGATGATTCTAAATCAGTTGTGGACAATCCGACAACATACAGATATATTGATGCAACGTTTACTCTGAATAATCCAAGCAAGAGAGGATATGTTTTTGACGGTTGGTACAATACTGCAACAGACAAAAAAGTAACTAAGATTGTCAAGGGTTCAGCAGGCAATATTGAACTAGAGGCAAGATATACACCAATTCAGTACAGAGTCGTATTCAATGGTAACGGTTCTACTTCTGGCAGTATGAAAAATTTTGTTGCCAAGTATGATGAAGAAATCACTCTTGAAGAAAACAAATTTGAAAGAATCGGTTACCAGTTTATTGGTTGGGAATATGAATCAGATCAGGAATATATAATAAGCCTTGAAGATGAAGCGGTTATTAAAAACCTCACAACAGAAGCAAATAAAATTGTAATAATTAAAGCCTGCTGGAGACAGATTGATTATAAAGTAAACTTCATATTCAATGGCAGTGTTTCAGGTGATGTTGATGTTTCTGGAGATTTGGATGTATCTGGAGATCTTGATACTTCCGGCGATTACTATCTGAACGTATCTGGAGATGTTGTGTTTGATGTATCTGGTGATATTTATCTGAATGCATCTGGAGATGTGATTCTGGATGAATATGGTAACTGGGCAATTCCAGAAGCCAACCCAGCTCTTAATGCTTCAGGAGATCTGGTTATCTATAATTCACATGGAAAATACTATACATATGCAAAATATGAATCAATTCTAAAGTTGAATCCAAGTATATTCGGCAAGACCGGTTATACAATTACCGGATGGTATTATTTTGACAAAGATGGAAACAAAATAGAAATCGCAACAGGTGACGTTTCTCAATTAGTTACTGAAGATAAGAGCGAAATCGATTTGTATCCTATCTGGTCTCTTGGCAAATACTCTATCGTTTATAATTCAAACTTCGGTACTGGAAGAATGAGTCCAATAACTGTTGAAAGAGGAAGTACATTCACATTATCAGAAAATCAGTATACAAGAGAGGGTTATACATTTGAAGGTTGGTCACTTATCAGAAACGGTGCCCTGACATATGTTGATGAAGATGTTGTTAAGGAAGACATTTCAACCAAATCAACAGTAACTTTATATGCAGTATGGAAACCAATCAAATACAGCATTGAATTTGACCTGAATGGCGGAATCGGCGAAAGCGAAACTATTGAGCTTGATTATGATGAAAAGAGATTTGTTTACAGTAATCCTTCCTCAAAAGATGACAAACTGTTTATGGGTTGGGCAAAAACAGATGATGCAGAAATCCCTGATTATCCAATCGGCAGTGAAATTAGTGAGCTGTCAAGTGAAGAAGGGTCAACAGTAATCCTATATGCTGTATATGGTGAAAGAGAAATCAACATCGGTTTTGCTCCAATATACAGAAGCGAAGATGCTGGTGATAATCTTATTACTGATTTGATCGATTGTTTCATCTGTCTAGGGTCTACAGGTAACCAGAAATATACTGAAACAGTAAGGAATTTTGGTTTTTCAAAAACTTATGATCAGGCGTTTGCGGTCATGGAACTGTTGAATCTAGGCTGTGATGCAATTGTGCTGAATAGAGAATCTCTTGAAAACGAAGAAGTTATGCAGGTGGTAAATGAGGCAGGAATACCTGTTGCTTTTGTAGGTAAAGACAAAAACAGTATTCAATATGCAGATAATCAGTTCTATATCGGAACAAGTGAAATACTTATTGCAGAAAAACTTGCTGAGTCTATTTATAGTCAGAATCATAATGGTGATGTTAATTCTGATGGAGTAATTAAGTATGTAATTGTCAACAGCGATGGTGGAGAATATGATTCGGCTTTGATAAAGACATGGTTAAACTATACACTTGAAAATCTTGGGGCTGAATCAGTTCAATGTCTTGATGAATACAATGCATCATGGGATATGTTTAATAACAACGCACAAAATGCAACAAAAGCACTCCTGGATAAGAACGGAAACGATATTGATGTCGTAATCTGTATGAGAACAAGTGACGTCTTTGGTTCACACTGTGCAATATCCTCAGCAAGTAGAAATCTTGGAAGTGACATTTATCTATATGGTATCGGTAATGCAACTTATTATGACTGGGAAATTAAAAATGGTTATGTGACAGGTATAGTAAGTCCTGATATATATAACCAGGCGAAATATACGACTGATGAGCTTTTAAGGCTGATCAAAGGAGGAAAAGCTTCTGTAAGCAGATATAATTATCCTGCCGTTGTCGTTACATCGTCTAATTTACCGAAGAGAACCGTAAATTATGTGCTTGATGGAGGTACTAATCCATATAATAGTACAGAATATGATTTATGGTGTTATGTCTCACTAGATAATCCAATAAAACCAGATTACACATTTGATGGCTGGTATCTTGAACCAGAGTTTAAAAACAGAGTGACTTGTCTAAATCCTTATATGGATGCATATGTAACTCTCTATGCAAAGTGGCATAAAACGGGTGAGCATCCTATCTCTATAGAACTTGTAGGTTTAGATGGCAACAACATTCTTTCTGATAATATGACTATTGAAACAGGTGATGTATTCTATATAAAAGTATTCGACGAAGATGGTAAAGAGTTCGATCTGGACAAACTCAACATTACCACTAGTGGTTCCGTTTTCAGAGCAAACACCATAAAGAATTATAGAGTTGCAGGAAACGCTGGAGAAGCAACAATTTCTGTTGAAATAATTGATGATGAATACAACAGAAGCAAGGGAATGAGTTTTACAGTAGTCGACTATCCAGTTTCATTTATAAGACCAGCCCATATTTCATATCAGGAATTATGGTATTGTATGGAACAGATCAGCGAATACGTTTATGTGCTGGATTATGATGTGGTAAGAAATAGCACCTTGGTAGCCTTGAATGAAGATACAGGAAATGCAATAGAAGAACTATCTTATTGCATAGCTTACAAAGAAGAATCAAAGAGTGTTATGTTTCATCTTATAAGCGATGAAAACATTGAAATTACATCTTCAAATCCGAATGCTGTAAAAGTTTACTATGGTGATTTGTGGGGAAACGATGTACAGTTAATGGAAATTGTAGGGAATGGCACCGCAATAATTACCGCCAGATACAAAGGAGCAAATTATCCTTCCGTTTCGTTTACTCTGACTGTAGAAAACTATTAAATATCCTGGCAATATATAAATAAATTACAAAAGGGCACATATCAATCCATAAACTGATGTTGCCCTTTTTGTTTGTCTTACTATAACGTTAGATAGAAAAACGAGTAATGTAATATAATATAAACATGCGTAGAAGAAGAGGTTTCCCTTTTTGGATATTTCTGATATTTATATTCGGCATGCCTGAAATACTTGCAGTAGGATTGTTTTCTGTTGTTGTTACTGTTGCTGTAATTGCTTTGTTTGGCTTTGTTATTTTTAAATTAGTTAAGGCTTTAACAGGTGATAATGAAAGTCAGGCAAGTTCAAAAACATACAAAAACACAAATAAGTCATCTTCTGTTAACAGACAGAATGATTATTCAAATAATGATCTGATTAGAATTGATACTAAATTAAGTAAATACTTTGAGAAGAACATGTCACTTGCTATAGATGACAATGTTTCTTTAACAACTTCAAATGGCAAATATACAAATGTCGGTCAGTTATATCTGACATTTGGAAGCGAGAAAATTATCAGAATGTCCGAATTTGAAAAAGAGCATCCTGATGTTTACAACAAGATTATGCTGATGCTGGTGAAGTTCTCTAAGAAGAAAGATGAAGATGTAAAAGAGGAAGCTAAACCAGTAAAAGAAGTTAAAAAAGAAAAAGTTAATGAAAAAGGTAAAGCCGAAAGATTCATTGATGAAATCAACGCACTTAATGATGCTATTCCTCATGAAGAGATTTCCAATGGCCTTGATCAGACCTGCCAGTTATTAAAGCAGATTGATCTTGCATGTAAGGGCAAGGAAGATGATAAGCTTACCAAACTTTATGATTACTATCTGCCAATCTTAGTTAATGTACTTAATAAATATCGTAATCTTAATGATTCTCCGGTTCATGGGGAAGAATTCACTACCTGTGAAAATGAACTGATGAAGACTATTATTCTGATAAATCAGGCACTTAAGTCTTTATATAATTCACTTCATGAATATGAATATATGGATCTTAATGCTGATATTTCAACGCTTCAGTCAATTCTGAAGAAAGATGGACTTGTTGATGACAATCCATTCAAGGAGAGAAATGACTAACAAGAATACCGATATCTTTAAACTTGTTGAAGAAGTCAATAAGCAGAAAACAAAAGAATCACAGAATATTGATGATGTTTTCTCAATGCTTGATGGCATTAAAGATGTTGAAGTAAACGATGTTAAAAATACCATCAATCAAATGAACCCTGATTCAGGAAGCATGAGTTCTTTAAATGACAAAGGTAACTTTACAAGTAGAGTAGTAAAAAGACCAACACTCGCAAAACCTACCAAGTCACATGATTCAAGATATAACTGCTTTATGGATATGATTGCCAATGTTGATTATGGTACAAGCAATTCTCAGGAATACGTGAATGGTCATAAAGAAGCTTTGTCCTTATGTATTAAACAGGCTGAAAATAATCCTGATGACCTGTATATGGTAGAAGCTATGATCAACGATGAACTTAACCGCAACACCATGTCATCAATCTATGCCAAGGGTTATAAAGATGGTATGACCTATGCATCACAGGCTTTAAAATATTCCAAAGCTGAACTGATGAATAAAATATATATTGATCTGAAGAATAATCTATGAATAAAGAAGACAGAGAAAAGATGTTCGCTGACATCATGAACAAAAAAAGAACATACACTGATATAACCAGTGATGCCTCTTTAGTAAGTACAATTGATGAAACAGAAAGCGAACTGAACAAATTACTGGAAAAGAATCAGCGTGACATCGAAGAACTTACCAAGTCAGTATCTGCTGATGATTTTTCTAAACTCCAGGAAGAAATAAACAAAGATTTTGGTATTGAAACCAAGGTACAGGATAAAGTTGTTCTCGGCAAAGAAAATAAAGAACTCTTTGAAAAGATTGCTCAAAACCTCAAGAAAGAAGTAATTGGCCAGGATGAAGCTGTAGATAAATTTGTATTGGCACTAAGAAGGCCATATGTAATCGGTACAGATTTAAAGAAAACCAGAAACTCAATTATTCTTAATGGTTCAAACGGTACAGGTAGACACGTTCTTGTAACCAAAGCAGCTGAGGAACTTAAAAAAGAAGGTTTAAGTGTATCAGGTGAGACATCATACATTGATATGTCAAGATATCAGAACTCCTCCCAGGAGATCCTGTTCTTACAGGATATCTATGTAGCGCTTACTTCTGAAGCTCCGGTTATTGTAATCGAAAACTTTGAAAGTTCATCACCTGTATTCAACAGAATGCTTTCGGAACTTGCTATGGAAGGAAAGGTTCTGCTCAATAAGAGATATTGTTTTGTCGGTAACCAACTTCAGGAAGCGACTTCAAAACTTTCCAATGACATCATTGATTCATTAAACGGCAATGATAAGATTCTGGTGTTTGTAAGTGAACTAAAAACCAGTAAACTGATGGATATCTTCGGCAAGAGTTTTGTTGACTGTATTGTGGATAAGGTAGAGACAAAGAAACTTGATGAAGAATCACTCAAGCTTATTATTACCAAGGAAATAGAAAATCTTATTGTTAAGTGTAAGAATCAGTTAAAACTTAACCTAACTGTTGAAGAGACAATTAACGATTACCTATTAAAACAGTATGAGCCATCTGATGGAATTGACTCTATTACACCGGTTATTAGAAAGATCTACGACTGTATCATAGATATTACTTTAAAAAACGAAATTGAAAACATCACAATCACATATAGCGATAAAGTAACTGCGAAATTCAATGAAGCAGAAACTGAACTCAAACTGACTGATGACTCAAATAAGGAAAGAGAAGAAATTCAGAAGGAACTCGATGAGATTGTCGGACTTGATGAAGTTAAAGAATATCTGCTTTCTTTAGAGAATCATCTGAAAATCAATCAGATAAGAAAACAACAGGGATTAAAGACTGCTGAGATTTCTAAACATATGGTATTTACCGGTAACCCAGGTACAGGTAAGACGACCATTGCAAGATTAATTTCTAGATTAATGAAAGCCTGTGGCATCCTGAAACAGGGCCAGCTTGTTGAAGTAACAAGAGCTGATCTGGTTGGTAAATATGTAGGTCATACCGCACCACTTACTATGCAGGTTATTCAGTCTGCTTTAGGTGGTGTATTATTCATTGATGAAGCATATTCACTATATAGAGGTAAAGATGATTCATTTGGCTTGGAAGCAATTGACACTTTAGTTAAAGCCATGGAAGATCATCGTGATGACCTGATTGTTATCCTTGCCGGATATTCAAAAGAAATGTCCGAATTCCTGACAGCAAACTCTGGACTTAAGTCAAGATTTGCCAACATCATTGACTTTAAAGATTATACTGGTGAAGAACTGATGAAGATATCTGTATCCATTGCCAAGAGCAAGGATTATAGAATTGATGAATCAGCACTTAAACCACTGGAAGATTACTATACTAAAGTACAGTCTAAGGCTGATTCAACAAGTGGCAATGGCAGACTTGCCAGAAACCTGGTAGAAGATGCAATTCTTAATCAATCTAAGAGAGTTCTTGAAGATAACAGTGAGCTTGATTTGTTGAAACTGGAAGATTTTGAACTAATTGATTAAAAAGGAAGCTAACCATCTGATGTGTACACACAAATTGGTAATGCCAAATATTGTGTAAGGTGGTTACCAAACATTGTGTAAAAACTCCATCTTTTCGGATGGAGTTTTACAATCTATTTGGCATTGAGATTACACAAACAACGAAAACGATAAATAGTTCCTTTTTTCATGTACAAATAAAAAGACTATAATGAATATACAATAAACATGAATGTCGAATTGAATATTTTGGGGGTATGATATGAAACGTTTTTTTATAACAATACTTACTGTAACGATGATGTTTTCATCATCGTTAACTGTTAATGTAGCAAAAGCTGATGAAGAGCAGAAAACTGAAGTCGACAATGAAAAACCTATAGAAACAGAAACTGAAACAACAAGTAATCACAATACCTCTAATGTAGAAGAAGCAATAGAGGAAAATGATGAGATTGGGGCTGTTGGTTCAAGTGTTATCAGTAGTGGAAAATGTGGTGATGATATCAACTATACGCTTTATGCCGACAATAGCCTTGTCTTTGAGGGGGCAGGCGAGATGTATGACTATGAGTTTACTTCAGAAGGCCTTCCGCCATGGTACAACTTTAAAAATTTAACAGATGTTGTTATTGAAGAAGGAATTACCAGAATTGGTAATTATGCGTTTTTTCAACTGACTTATAAAAACTTGTCTTTACCAAGTACGTTGAAAGAAATAGGTATGTCTGCTTTTAGTGGACTAAGTTCATGGATAAAGAATTTGGTTATACCTGAAAATGTTGAAATTATAGAACAAAGCGCTTTTGCAAATGCAAGCAATCTAAAAAAGATAACATTATCTTCAAATTTAAAAGAAATTGGAAACTATGCTTTTTCATCCAGCGGGCTAGAATGCCTAATGATTCCTTCAAATGTTGAGCATATTGGTAAGAATGCATTTTCAGGCATTTCAAAGCTTTCGTTTATATATATTCCAGAATCAGTTACAACAATAGACGAAGGACTCTTTGGCTCAAATGGAGTTGACGATAGTTTACAATTACCAAGAGTTTTGTGTGAGTCTGAAGAATATCAATCAGGATGGTCAACGATTAATAATCAAAAACTGCAGAACAACAGCATTTATAACGTATCTGTTGAAGAGGCTGAGTTTTGGATTAATGTTGACGAAAACTGTGAAAACCTGCAAATAAATTCAGACGTTAAACAGATTTTTGATTATTCTTTAGAAAAATTACCAAATGTTAAGTATGTTTATATTCCATCAACAGTAGAAACTATAAGTGCAAATGCTTTTTCCAACTGTCAGAACATCGAATACATTTATTGTGAAAGCAGTGCTGATCAAAACGGATGGATTACAGGCTGGAACAAAGATTTTACAGTAGTTTATGGTAAGAATGTTAATGATTTCAGACTAGAATATGCAGAATTCAGTATAACTTTTGATTCTAATGGCGCTGATTCCGGTGCTGTTTCAGATATGACAGGACTTAAGAACGGTAATACATATAACCTTCCTGGAAACAGTTATAAAAAGAAGAATTATAAGTTTGTTTCCTGGAACACAGAAGTTGATGGCAAGGGAACAAGATATGATGCTGGGGCAGAAATAACCATTACTGATGCACAAGACCAGGATTGCATTATACTCTATGCTATCTGGGAGATTGATAATGAAGCAATATATTGGGATGTTTTTGACTTTAGTCAGAAAAACATTGTTATATCTGATGAAGTAACTTATATTCCAGCAGAAGCTTTTAAAAACAACACAAAAATTGAAACGGTTGTTATTCCTTCAAGTATCAAAACAATTGGAAGATATGCTTTCAATGGTTGCACGTCTTTAAGAAAAGTTAAAATCGAAGATGGTATAACTGAAATACCATACTACTGTTTCTATGGCTGCAGCAATCTTTCAGAAATCAATATACCAGACTCCGTTAAGATTATCGGATCTTGTTCATTAAGAAATTGTTCTAAACTTGAGACAATTTATATTCCTTCAACTGTAGAAAATATAGATACGACTTATGGCAACGTGTTTGATGGATGCCCAAGTGATTTTCTGATTTTCATTGGTCATAAGAACGTTCCAACAAACTGGAATTATAACTGGAACTACTTCAGCAACAAACGTGTTGGTTATCCAGATGAATACTTATATGTAGTTGATTGCACTAGAAATGAATATGAGTTCTGGGCTTCATTGAATGCTCAAACAGAGAATGCAGTTATTCCTGAATATGTTGATACAATGGTTTCCTGGGTATTTGATAAATGTACATCATTAAAATCTGTCTTTATTCCAAAAACATTGGTTACTATAAAAGGCCAGCCATTCAAAGGCGTAAATAGTGATGTAACAATATATGTAGAAAACGCAAAAGATGCAGCCGATTGGCAGTCAGATTGGAATATTTGCAATTCATACAATAAGAAATTAAATGTAGTGTACGGTTCCAATATTCATGCATACAAAAAGAACAGTGGACTTCCTGATAAAGGTTATATCAAATACGTTCTTTTTGAAGGTACAAACAATTTGAAAAATGTAAGTGAATATGATTATAAGGCAAGCGGGGATATAACTTTATATAATGCAGAAAAAAGCGGTTATAAATTTATTGGGTGGTTTGAAAAGGATGGCTCGGAAAGTGGTTCCTGGGGAAAGCAGATAAAGACCATATCATTAAAGAATACAAATGAAACTACTATTTATGCCATGTTTACTCCAGTTACTTACAAGATTACCTATAATACAAACTCAGGTAAGTTAGTAGCCAATAAGAATGACAATAACTATGCAACAGTATATTCTGTAGCAACAAGCATACTTGATTTACCAGATGCATCTGATATTGCAAGAACAGGATATACATTTGATGGATGGTATGCAGGATATAACTCCAAGACAAAAGAATTTACTAATAAAGTAGAATCTATTAACGATTTGGTTAACTTTAATGGTTATAAAGCATCTACACTCTATGCAAAGTGGACTCCAATAACCTATACTGTCATCTTTGATTCAAACAACAGAAACGTAACTAACAAAGATGCAATGAATGGATATTCATTGACCCTTTCGTATGATGAAGCCGTAATTCTTCCAGCAAATCTTTATACAAGAGACGGAATAACCTTTAACAAGTGGTCAGCAGAAATAAATGGTAAGACAGTTGCATATGCCAATAAGGCAAAAGTAAGTAATCTTACTTCAACTGATGGATCAACTGTAGTCTTAAAGGCAACGTGGACTTATCCTAAAACAAGCATCTATTCTATTACCTATAATCTGAATGGTGGTAAAAACAGTTCAGCAAATCCTTCAAGCTACAATATTGACACTGAAGAATTTAATCTTTCAAGTCCAACAAGAACAGGATATATATTTGCAGGCTGGTATACAGATAAAGCCTTTACAGATTCATCAAAGGTTACATCAATCAATCCTGAAGTCTATGCGGGTAAGTATGTTCTATATGCCAAGTGGACCCCAGTACAGTATTCAGTAACCTTCGCTGGTTCTACTGGTCCAGTAACAGTAGATAACTACTCATATGATTCTTCATATAAATTAAACGAAGATATCTTTAATATACCTGGAAAGACTGTTTCAAAATGGTCATATATAGATGAAAAAGGTAAGACTAAGACTATAGCAGGTAATGCATCTATAAAGAATCTTCCATATGATGAAGAGACTAAGTCTATTACTTTAACTGCTGTCTCATGGGTAAATGCCAAGTACACCATTATCTATAACCTTGATGGCGGTACAAACCATAAGTCCAACAAGAAAGACTACACAATAGATACAACAACCTTTGGCTTATATGAACCCACAAAGAAAGGCGCTACCTTCTTAGGATGGTATGACAATCCTGAATTTGAAGGTGATAAAGTTACTTCTATAGTTAAAGGTACATATGGCAATAAGACCTATTATGCTAAGTGGAAACTTACTCCATATACAATCACCTTTAATGCAGATGGAGGAACACTACCTTCTTCATATGAATCAGGAAGTATTACCTATACAGTAGATCATGCCATTACTCTAGAAAACCCAATCAAGGCATACAACACATTTGCAGGATGGTATTCAGGTAAGACTAAAGTATCTTCTATCAAGAAAGGTACTACACAAGTCTATAACCTTACTGCTAAGTGGACTAATGGTGTATCTTATACAATAAGCTATAACCCTAACAGTACAACATATTCAGGTAAAGTATCTAATACCAAAGTATCTGCAGGTAAAGATGTAACATTAGCTGCTAACTCCTATAAAGTAACTAATAAGATCTTTGTAGAATGGAATACTGAACCTGATGGATCTGGTACATCATATCAGGCTAAAGAAAAGATTCTTAAATCTAATCCATTATCTGTATATGGAAATGAAACAATTACTCTATATGCAATATGGGATGATGTAAAACCATTTACCATTGAATTCAATTCCAATAATGGTACAGGTACTATGTCTAGTCAGACCATGGCAAATAATGCTTATAAGGCTTTGACTGCCAATACATTCACTAGACCTGGATATACATTTACAGGATGGAATACAGAACCCGATGGTACTGGTACATCCTATAATAACAAGCAGACATTCTCTGGCTATAAGGGTGGTTTTAATGGTACAGTAACTCTCTATGCTCAATGGAAGCTTGTAACATACAAAATCACATACAGTGGAATCAAATCATCTGATATAAATTCCAATCCGTTAACTTATACAGTAGAAGATGAAAATATAAGTCTTTATGTGGCTTATAGAAAGAACTATATTTTTGGTGGATTCTATTCTGATTCTAAGTATAAAAATATCGTTTCAGAAATTGAAACGTCTAATGCAAAAAACATAACTTTGTATGCTAAATGGATGAGTGTTTCTTCACTGGAAAAAGACAAATCAAATTATCAAAAACAGATAGATAAAGCAGATGATAAATATATGGATGTTTATCTGAAGTATTATCAGGCTGCAGCAGTTGAAGCTGAAGGACTAGAACCGTTGCAGAAGAAATATAATGATCTGTATAAATACAGGAACAGTGACAGTTTGTCTAATAGAGCAAAATTCCAAAGCGCAGAAACAAATCTTTTAAGTTACAAAAAGAACAATATGCCTGCAACACATAAAATAGAAGACGCTAAAAATGCAAGAGACAACGTTGTGAAAGAATGTAACGAAAAGATTGCTGCTATAGATTATCTTCTTACTAATTATTCATACGAATAAGATAATAAACATAAATAATAACCACATAACGAAAAAAGAATAAGCAAAGAATGTTAAATATCCCGCTGTTTAACTTAAGTTGTTAATGAAATAAGTGGCAATTAGTGGATTGTTTGAGGATTAAACGATTAATATAAAGTCCAACAATAACCGTCAGCACAGCTATATTAGTAGTTGTTGCACTGTTGACAAATGACTGCATAAAATATGCAACGAGAGGAATAAAGAATACTGTTATATTGGTATTCTTTTTTCTGTTTCTGAAATAGAAAATAAATATATATGCCCATGAAGCAAACCATGTTACTAAACCTGCTATGCCATATGAAAGAAGTATCTGTACAGGTTCGCTGTGGGACACCGAATAATTGGCTTTCAGCTGTTGAGACAGTTCATAATACCAGCCTTTAAGATTTTCTGGTCCTATTCCAAATAGTTTTTCAAGTGGTGTAAAGATATCAAATGCAATTCTTGAATAGTACCAGACATAGCCTCTATTGTTGCCCCAGCTGAAGTCAAACGTTCTTGCTGCTGTATAGAGATCGTAAAGGACATATACAAAGCATAAAAGAAGAACAGTAATCATTGTGTATTTCAATATTTTGCTTAACACATCAAGTTGTTTCTGTTCCCTGTTTGCATAAACAAGGTAAAGAAATCCGGAAACAATAAAAACAGCAGCAATGATCAGCGGATTCAAAATGACTGCTGAAATGCCATCTATGTTAAGAATCTTTTCACTGAATAGACCTGAATATCTGAAAACAAACAGCTCGAAAGAAAAGGCAAACAGAATAGGGCATGTGTCTTTTACGTGTTCTTTGTTACTGAAAATGTAATCTGCAGCAAAGATCCCGGCAAAGCCAAAACCAAGATAAACGCCATCACTTGAAGTAATTACACAGTTAAGCAGCCCTAAAGAGGAAACAACAAGAAGAACAATCTTTGTTATTCTTTTTTCTTCTTTCAGATACAGCATAAAAAGAAGAGGTAAAGTCAGACAAAGATAACCCACCATCCAGTTTACATTGCCTATTGTTGAAATGTATGAGAAATAAAGACGGTGATCTATCATCAGATACAGATTGCTGATGCTTGGATTAGAACAGTCAATGATGCCAAGTATATAAACAAGGAAGTTGGAAACAATAAGTATGTATTTAAAGAAATTGAGGTCAACCATATTGCTGGAAACAAACACAATAATAAGTAGCGCAAATGTAATTGCCAACAGCCCGATTCTCCAGCCGTTGCTTCCTAGAAGTGACTCTTTAAAAGTTTGAGAACTGATAAAAGAAGAGATAAACACAACTGCTAGGAATGAAATTAGTATTCCGGTAAACACGTTAAATCTGACTGTTACCCGTTTTGCCAGCAGTTCAATAATGAATGATAATACAAAGATTGCCGATATCACAATGAAAAGGTCTGCCTTGAAATTGGTAAGTTCAAAATGATTCTTTTTAATTAGCAGTGGCTGTATAAAAAGTATCCCGGTAAACAGAATATATGAAGATATATTTCTAATATATTTGAGTTTTGTATTGCTCATATTTCTACTATAACAAAAAGCCAATCGTAATATAACAATAAGATTTTCTGTCATAGTTTATAATGATAGTAATCTTTCTTTGGGGAGGAAGTTTATGAAAAAATTGTATATAACACTGATGACGTTTTTGCTTGTATCTAGTTCTGTTTTTCCTGTGAACGTAGTTTACGCAGATGATGCGAAAACAGATACGAAAGAAACAAGTCAGAAAGAAGTTAATGATGAATTGGCAGATTTTGAAATACCAATGCTTACTTATGTTGATGATGGTGATTTTGACAACAACAATCTGTTACATAAAAACAATGCAGATAAAGAATCCGGAGTGCCAATCACAAATGCACCTGTTCTTCCGGAAGAATATGTTTTACCAGAAGAAAAATCAACATCTGTAAAAAATCAGGGCATTTATGGCACTTGCTGGGCTTTTGCAACAGCTGCTTCAGCAGAGAGCACATACAAAACTGATAACAGCACCGAAATAGATTTGTCCGAACTGCATCTTGCATATTTTACATTCAACAGCAAGGACAAAGCTGACCCACTTGGTTTGATAACAAACGATGGCGCTTCTACAACCAGTGCTTCTGATTATCTTAGCATCGGTGGAAATCTGTATATGTCCACATATTCACTCGCTAGCGGTGCAGGTTTTATTGATGAGACAACTCTTCCTTACAGTCAGGCAGGAAATACAATAGACAACTCCCTATGTTATGAAAACGATTATTTGCTTACTGAAGCGAAGTGGCTTAATACCAAAGAAAAAGATTTAATAAAAAGAGCAATTTATAATGATGGAGCAGTCGCAACATCAATGTATTACAATGCTGCTTATCATGATTTTACTAATGAATCATATTATTTTGATGGTGAATTTACAGGAACGAATCACGCGGTAGTAATTGTCGGATGGAACGACAATTATTCAAAAGACAATTTTACACGTGTCAATAAACCTGAAAATGATGGTGCGTGGCTAATTAAAAACAGCTGGGGCGATACTTTTGGTGATGATGGATATTTCTGGGTTTCATACGAAGACCTTTCTATCAAAGCAACCACTGCAGCTCAGTTCTTTATTGAACCAAACGATAATGAATATATTTATCAGTATGACGGAAGTCCAAGTACAACATATTATACTTTCCAGTCAAACAGTTTATACGTTGCGAACATTTTTCAGGCAGATAAATACGAATCCCTGAATAGAGTCGGATTTTTTACCAACCAGACAAATGTTTCATATACAATCAACATTTACAAAAAATCGACTGCTATGAGCAATCCGACCGATGGAACTCTTGCAGCAAGTTCTTCTGCAAGTGGAACAGCAACTGATGCAGGTTTTCATACAGTAGATCTTGCGAATAAAGTGAAGCTTGATGAAGGAGACTATTTCTCTGTTGTAGTTATACTTCTAGGTGAAGAAAACCTGATGTACAGCTTTGATAAAACAAAAGAATTTAGCGGAAATAATCTGACTGCAACATTCACAGACACTGTTTCAGATGGCCAGAGTTATATAAAGTATCTTTCTACTGATGGCTGGATGGACTTCAGCGACAATCAGAATGCAACCGCAAGAATAAAAGCCTACACAAAAGAAAGAGATCTGTGTGAAGATGGCCATGATTATGATTATGACAATCCTGAATGGAATTGGGATTCTGACAATAATGCAGCAATAGTTTTTGAATGTAAGAGGAACAGTGAACATACACTGGAAATAGGTGCAACTGTAACAAGCAAGATTGATACGGATCCAGAAAACGAAAAAGATATTGCTATGGTTTATACGGCTTGTGCCGAATACGACAGCGCAGAATACACTGATACTTATACTGAGACATTAAGTCAGGAAGAAAAGGCTGCGTACTTCTGGGACAATCTTGACAAGACTCAGAAAAACATTGTCATACCAGAATACATTACTGAGATTCCTAATTGTGCCTTCCTGGATTGCACCAACATAGAGAGCGTCAGTTTGCCAGATACAGTCGTTAGTATTAAAGGTTCGGCATTTAATGGATGTACATCACTTAAGTCAATATATATACCTAAATCTGTTACGTATATTGAATACTGCGCAATTATAAATAATCCTTCTCTTGAATCAATTGTCGTTGATGAAGACAACCCTGTATATGATTCAAGAGACAACTGTAACGCAATAATAAAGACTGAAGAAAATAAAATAAGATTTGCCTGCAAGAATACAACTTTCCCTTCATCAGTTGTTGGAATTGTGGATGACGGCATGTCATATGGACAGACATCAGGTACCCTGATTATTCCTGATACCATAAGCAGTATTGGAATGAGAGCTTTTGCAAGTAATCCGGATTTAAAGAAAGTAGTTTTACCTGACACTATTGAATTAATTGATATCTGCACTTTTGGATATTGCAGATCACTTGAAGAAGTTTATATCCCTGAGTCTGTAGAAAGAATCAATTTTAATGCATTTGCTGGATGCACATCGCTTAAGTCTATCTATATCCCATCTTCAGTTGTTGAGATGGAGAACAACGTATTTGATGGCTGTGAAAATATAACAATTTATATTGGCGCATCAGAAAAACCTGCTGGCTGGCCAAGCACATGGAACGCTGTTGGTGATGGTAAAACAGCAAAAGTTGTTTATGGTAAAACATATCAGCAGTATAAGGAAGCAATCGGAAACAAGTATTCAGTTACTTTTAATGCCAATGGTGGTAAGAACAAAATGTCTACTCTTACATTAAGTGAATACAGTTATATTCCCGAGAACGCTTTCTATAGAACAGGTTATGAATTCATCGGATGGAACACCAAGAAAGATGGTACAGGCATCAGTTTTGAAGATGGTGAAATACTAGGCAATCCTGTAACGGGTAATAAGATTACTCTTTACGCTCGGTGGGTCCCCGATGAGTATTCAATCATCTATACAGATAATGACGAAAATGAAGTAACAGTAGATGAATATCTGTATGATTCTACATATAAACTTGATGTGGATATTTTCTCTGTTCCTGGTAAGACTGTTTCCAAATGGTCATATACAGATGCAAAAGGAAAAACAAAGACACTCGCAGGTAATGCATCTATAAAGAATCTTCCATATGATGAAGAAACAAAGTCTATTACTTTAACTGCTGTTTCATGGGTAAATGCCAAGTATACCATTACCTATAATCTGGATGGCGGTACTAATGCCAAGTCCAATAAGAAAGACTATACAATAGACACAGTTGAATTCGAACTTCTTCCAGCAACCAAGAAAGGTGCATACTTTGAAGGATGGCTTGATGAAAATGGAGATTATATCAACTTCATTTCTCCATCAGAATATTCATATGGAAACAGAACTCTGACTGCTTCATGGAATCTGATTGACTACTATATCAGTTTCGATGAAAACGGAGGAGAACTGCCAGATGAATACCAGAGCGGTAGCATCTCCTATACGGTAGATGATGCCTTCTTAATTGAAGATCCTATCAAGGCATACAATACATTTGCCGGATGGTATTCAGGTAAGACAAAAGTCACTTCCATCAAGAAAGGTACTACACAAGACTATGATCTTACTGCCAAATGGACTAGTGGTGTTTCATATACAATCGCCTACGATGCAGGTGATGTAGCATCCTATACAGGAAAGGTATCCAGTACAAAAGTATCTGCAGGAAAGAACACAACTCTTGCAGCCAACGGATTCAAAGTTGCCAATAAGATATTTGTTGAATGGAATACTGATATTGACGGTTATGGCGATTCATATCAGGCTAAAGAAGTCATCTCAAAAGAAGAGCCTCTTTCAGTCTATGGAAACGAAACAATCACTCTATATGCAATATGGGATAATGTAAAACCATTCAGTATAGTATTTGATGCAAACTGCGACGAATACTCAGGAAACATGAACTCGCAGTCTATGACCAATAATGCATATAAACCACTTACAGCCAATGTATATACAAGACCTGGGTATACATTTGCCGGATGGAATACAGAACCTGATGGAACAGGTACATCATATGCAAACAAGGCTACCTTCTCAGGCTATAAGGGTGAAGAAGATGGAGAGGTTGTGCTGTATGCACAGTGGACAATTATAGAGTATTCAATAACTTACAAAAATATTGTTTCCAGTGATACAAATACAAATCCGAAGAAATATAATGTTGAATATATAGAACTAGAACTTACAGATCCATCAAGAACAGGTTATGAGTTTAGTGGGTGGTATTCTGATTCCTCATTTACAAAACGTGTTAGTTCAATAGATGCTTCTTTACAGAAGAATTTGATTCTTTATGCAAAATGGGTAAAGTCTGATTATAAAGATACATTCAACTATGTTTACACCGCTGATTTATCTTCATTTGACTATATCTACAACAACAATTCATCCAACAGCGATATCTATAATAACGTTGTAGAAG